>JBILNK010000024.1:0-34699 GCA_044375105.1 Planctomycetota bacterium | reverse complement strand
TTCTCCTGGCGAACGGAGAGCCCCTCCTTGGCCTCGACCGCCTGGTGCAGGCCGTCCGACCAGCGCCGGCCGGTCATCTTGCGCCCGGTGAACTCGTCGACGATCACGACCTCGCCGTTCTCCACCACGTATTCGCGGTCCTTGGCGTACAGGTGGTGGGCCCGCAGGGCGTTCTCGATGTAGTGCGGCCAGTCCATCTGACCCGGCTCGTAGAACGAGGCCACGCCCAGGATCTGCTGGGCCTTCTCGATGCCCTCTTCCTTGAGGTGGGCGGCTCGCTCCTTCTCCTTGACCTCGAAATGGGTGTCGCGCTCGAGCTGCCGCGCGACCTGATCGGCCTGGGCATACTTGTCCGGCGTCAGCTCGGCCAGACCGGAGATGATCAGCGGAGTGCGCGCTTCGTCGATCAGGATCGAGTCGACTTCGTCGACGATGGCGAAGTTGAGGTTGCGCTGGACCTGCTCCTCGACACGCGACTTCATGTTGTCGCGCAGGTAGTCGAAGCCGAATTCGTTGTTGGTCCCGTAGACGATGTCACAGCCGTAGACCGGCAAGCGCTCGCTGGGATGCATCGGCGACTGGATCGCCGCCACGGTCAGGCCGCAGTACTCGTAGATGGGCGCCATCCAGGCCGCGTCCCGGCGCGCCAGATAATCATTGACCGTGATCAGGAAACAGGGCTGGCCGGAGAGGGCGTTGAGGTACAGGGCCAGGGTCGCCATCAGGGTCTTGCCCTCGCCGGTGGCCATCTCGGCCACCTTGCCCTGGTGCAGCACCATGCCGCCCACCAGCTGCACGTCGTAGTGGCGCAGGCCCAGGGTCCGCCGGGAAGCCTCCCGGACCAGGGCGAAGGCCTCCGGCAGGATCTCGTCCAGGTCGAGCTCCCCGGCCTGGACGGCCTTGCGCCAGGCGCGGGTCTGCTCCACGAACTGTTCCGCCGAGAGGCCCTTGGCCCACGCCTCGAGCTGGTTGATCTTCGAGATCGTGCCGGCGAGCTTCTGGACCTCCCGTCTGGTCTTCGACCCGAACAGGCGCAGCAGTCCCTGGCCGAGGTCCTCGGTGAACTTCGACCAGCGGTCGCTCAGTTTTTCCCAATCCATGGCGTGGGGCGGTGCGGGGGGACGCGGCGGCGCCCCCGTTGGAACAGACCATTACACCAAGCCGGGGGGGCCGGCCGCACCTGCCCGGACGGATTCCCGGGATCCCCTCTGGAAGCCGGCCGGTGGGGTCCCCGGCGCCGGGCAGGGCCTGCGCGGGCCGAGAGATCGGGACCGGAGGGGCGTCGGGACCAGGCCACACCAAGCCAACGGGGCGCCCCCGAGACGCGCCCGCCGGGGCGGCTCAACGGTCCGGAGAAGGAGACTCGGGGCGGCCCAGGAGGTGGGCGATCATTTCGAACAGCACCTGCCGCGGGTAGGGCTTGTGCAGCAGGCCCGAGATCCGCTCGAGGCGCGCCAGATCGATGCGGCTCGCGGTGGCGAGCAACACCGGCAGGTTGGCCAGGCGTGGGTCGGCGCGCAGCCGGCGCAGTACCTCCTGGCCATCCATCTCTGGCATTTCGTAGTCGAGCAGCATCAGATCCGGCAGCGGATCCCGGCCGAGGCGCTCCATGGCCGCGGCCCCGTCGTGCAGCTCCTCGACCTCGTAGCCGCGGGCACGCAGGAGCAGACCGAGACCCAGACAAACCAGGCGATCGTCGTCCACCAGCAGGAGCCGGCGGCGCTTGTTGCCTTCAACCTCGCGTTCCGCCACCCCGGCGAGCATCCGAGCCAAGCCGGCGTGGGTCGGCAGTCCCGCCCGCTCCCAGTCCGCTTCGATCGACGCGGCGAGCGCCCGGTTATAGAGCTTGAGCGCCTCCCAGCGGTCGCGATCCGGGTCCGCGGCATCGACCGCCAGATTGTCATGGGTATCGACCGAGAAGAAGAATTCACCCTGGATCAGGTGCTCCTGGAGCACGAACTTCATGAACGGGTAGAGCGCGTTGCCGAGGCGCAGGGTGTAGCGTCGGGAGTCCGCGTCGTCCCCTGGGTCGCCGCGCTGGAACAGGGCCAAGCTCGCCGCCAGATCCTGGGACTCGAGCAGCGGCCCCAGGTCCAAGCGCGGGCCGGCAAACCGCGCGACCGACGGAGCCGGCGGAAGCCCGGACCCGTCGCCGTAGGCCCGCGCCAGGTAGAGCCGCAGGGCCTCCGCCAAGCGCTGTGCGGTCAGGTGCTCTAGACGCAAGCCCCCCCCCGAGCCGCCCCCGCGGGCGGGTTCAGGGCTCCGTCGGGCCTGGGGCGCGGCAGCCGCTGACGGCCGTCCTCCAGGCTGCCCACGAGGTCGTTCACGTCGGCGATCCCGGCTTCGTCCAGGAGCGCCTCCATCTCGGCCGCCAACCGGCCGATACGCGCCGGGTCGGAGAACGAGGCCGTGCCGAACTGCACCGCGCTGCAGCCCGCCACCAAGAATTCGAGCGCATCGCTGGCGCGCACGATCCCGCCGCAGCCGATCACCGGGATCGCCACCGCCTGGGCACATTCCCAGGCGCAGCGCAGAGCGATCGGCTTGATCGCCGGCCCCGAATAGCCGCCCTGCACCGTGTTGACCCCGGGGCGCCGCGTGCGCCAGTCGAGGGCCAGACCGAGCACCGTGTTGACCGCCGTGACCGCGTCGGCTCCCCCGGCTTCGACAGCCTTGGCCATTTCGCCGATGCGCGTGACATTCGGCGACAGCTTGGCCCACAGGGGCTTGCGACAGCGCGCGCGCACGGCGGACACGACCGCCTCGGCGCGCCTCGGGTCGGTCGCCAGGGGCAGCTTGCCGTCGTCCACGTTGGGGCACGACAGGTTGAGCTCGAGGGCATCTATCTCGGGGCGCTCAGCCAGACGCTCGGCCAGCTCGACGAACTCGCGGTCGGCGTGCCCGCCCACGTTGGTCACCACCAGGCAATCGAGCTCGGCCATGCCCGGCAGGGTCTCCGCGAGATAGGCCTCCAGGCCGCGGTTCTCGAGCCCGATCGAGTTGATCAGGCCGAGCTCCGTCTCGCACAGCCTCGGGGCTGGGTTGCCGCCCCGCGGGCGCAGGGTCACGGTCTTCGAGACCAGCCCGCCCAGGGAGCCGAAGTCGACGAAGGGCTCCATCTCGCGGCCGTGCCCGAAGGTGCCGGAGGCGGAGAAGATCGGGGAGCGCGCGAGCAGCGGCCCGAGGCGCACGGCCAGTTTCGCCATGGGCGCAAGATAGCAGGGGTCGGGGAGCCGATGCAGGGGACCGCAGGGGCGCGGATCCTGCCGTGGAACGCCGACGAGAAGGCGGTTTGGGTCGAGCAGGCCGGCGCCGCGGAGGCGCCGGGCGGCCAGGGGTGGGCGGGGTGCTCGAGGGACGCTCACGGGGCTGCGGGGCGCGAGACGAGCCGCGGCGAGGCGCACGGCCCCGCGCGGCTCCGGCGACTCGATTGGCGTCGGGCCGGTCGGTTCGGTCCCTCCCGGTTGGTCCAACGGCGCCTGCGAAGCGCCGCGATCACCCCGGCGGCCACACGCCCGTGCTCGGTCCTACCCGGATCGGTCGGGGGGCTCCACGGGCGCCGATGCGCGCTCGGGTGCCGCGCGCCTTGGCGCTCGCTCTGCTCCACCTCCCCAATCAGGGGCTCACGACGCCACGGCCCTGCGCTGAGGCCAGAAACCCGCCAGCAGCAAGCACCCAGCGCCCACGCTGATGCAGCTGTCGGCGACGTTGAAGGTCGGGAAGTGGTAGTCCCAACGCTCGAAGTACACGTGGATGAAGTCCCGCACCGCGCCGAATGGATGCCCCTCCGGCGGGCTGCGGAACAGGTTGTCGTACAGATTGCCCACGGCACCGGCCAGGATCAGCACCAGGGCGAAGCGCATCAGGGGCGGCTGCACGGCGGCGCGCAAGACCATCCACGCCAACACGGCCACCGCCACGCAGCGGCCACCCACCAGCAGCCAGGGAAACTGGTCCCCGATGCCCCAGGCGGCGCCGCGATTCTCGCTCAGCATCAGGCCCAGGAAGTCGCCCGCCACCGGGACCCGCCAATGGCCGTTGAACCAGACCTCGGCGCCCGCCGGCGGGCTCGCCCCGGGACGCCGATCCAGGTAATCGAACAGGTAGGCCTTCGAGGCCAGGTCGGCTGCCACCAGCAGCGCCGCGGCCAGGAATCGCACCGGCGCTCCGCGGCTGGGCCGGTCAGCGGGACTGGTAGGGACGTCGGGCATGGGCGGCGAGGGCCCGCCCGTGGGCCGGCCGGAAAGGCCGCGGCCGGGCGGCGCGGGCGAAGAGAGTAGCCTCGGTTGTCGTGCAGAACGAGCCGCCGCCCCGCCGCCGCCGGGCAGAGAGCGCGCCCCTCGGGCCCGCCTGGCGCGAGGCCCTGGAAGAGCACCTGCTCGTGCTGCGCGCGGAGTCCGGGCTGGCCGCGGCCAGCCTGGCGGCTTACCGCCGCGACCTCCGCGACCTGGCCAGCTGGGCGACGGGTCGAGGGCTCGCGTCCCCCCTGGAGCTGACGCCGGAGGCGCTCTCGGACTATCTCGGCGCCCTGCATCGGCGCGGATTGGGACCGGCCACCCGCGCTCGCCGCCTGGCCGCCCTGCGCGGCCTGCTGGCGTCCTGGATGTCGGCCGGTCGGTTGCAGCGGGATCCCGCCCGCGACGTGGCCACCCCGAAACTGGGCAAGCGCTTGCCCAAGCTGCTCTCGATCGCGGAGGTGGAGCGCCTGCTGGCGCCGCCCGCGAGCGACGACTTCGGCGAGCTGCGGGCCTGGGCCCTGCTCGAATTCCTGTACGGCAGCGGCGCCCGGGTCAGCGAGGCCGTGCGCCTCGAAATCAGCGATCTCTCCCCGGACCGGCGGCAGGTGCGCCTGCTGGGCAAGGGCTCCAAGACGCGCCTCGTGCCGCTCGGTCGCAGGGCCGGCGACGCCCTCGAGCGCTGGCTCGAGCGCGGCCGCTCGCAGATCGGCGCCGCCTTGCTCTGCGCGCAGATCTTCGTGGATCGTCGCGGCGCCGTTTGGGACCGTCAGGGGGCTTGGCGCGCGGTGCGGGATCTGGCCCGCGCCCGCGGCCTTCCGCGAGCGGTGTCCCCGCACGTCCTGCGCCACAGCTTCGCCAGCCACCTGGTCGAAGCCGGCGCCGACCTGCGCAGCGTGCAGGAGCTGCTGGGCCACGCCTCGATCCAGACCACCGAGGTCTACACCCACGTGGACGGCGAGCGCCTGCGGGCTCTGCACCGCCTCTATCACCCACGGGGCTGACCGAGCGCGAGAGCGGCCGCGCCGAACGAGGGAAGCCGCTCCGGGCAGCCTCGGCCCAAGGGCCCGGAGCCTGGCTGGGCCAAGCGCCAATCCGGCGGCGGCTGCTCGGCTACCCGGCGGGGGGCCAGCAGCTGGGACCGGGCCAAAGGAGCGACCCGCAGGCGCCCCCGGAGCCCCGGCAGGTCCCCAGGGGGGGCCTGGCGGCGAATCGGCGCCCCCCCCCCCGCGGGGCCAGCCGAGAGAGCTTCCCGCGGGAATTGCCTGAGAATCTGGACAGATGAGCTTGACGGCTTCCCCCGACCGCCGCATAACTATGCTTCTCGGAAGCATACTCGTGCAGGTGACCCTATCCGCCCGTGAACGCCGCCAGCGCGCGATCCTCGAACTGGTCGCGCTGCACCGACCCCGCAGCCAAGCGGAGTTGGGACGACTGTTGACCGCCCTGGGCTTCGAGGTCAATCAAGCCACGCTCTCTCGCGACCTGCGTCAGCTCGGACTGCGCAAGGGGCCCCAGGGGTACGAAACGCCCGATGGGTCCTCGGGACGGATCGATCTCCGCGATCCCCTGGCCCGCGCCGTGGTGACCTGGCTTGGGGAAGTGCGTCGCGCCCAGCAGATCTTGGTGCTCAAGACGCCCCCGGGCGGCGCCCAGCCCCTCGGAGTCGCGTTGGACAACAGCCCGCCGGAAGGCCTGATCGGCACCGTGGCCGGGGACGACACGGTCTTGGCGGTTTGCGCTGACCCCCTGGCCGCCGATCGGGTCGCCGACCTGCTCGAATACCTACTAGGCAACACCTGAATGGCCCCTCAGACCCGCCTTGGCCGGACTGCGGTTCCTGCATAGACCCACCCCGAGTCACACATTCGCAACCCAACAAGAGGGGTAGCTCCGCGCTCAGCGTCGAAACTCGGCAGGAGCGCTCCCCCGATCGCTCAGTCGGAAGAACAACCAGTCCGCTGCCGGCGACCAAAGCCCCCTGCCCGCGATCGAGGAGTCCGCGGGCGGGGTCGGCGGAGGTCGCCGGCTCTTTTTTGACTCTGCGTGGACGGCCTGATCCGGCTGCTTGGCAGCGGCCAGGAGCTGTGGCGGGTGCAAGCCAGGTGAGATTCGACTCGCGCTTCGAATCGGGCGAAGCCAGGCGACCGAGCCCGCCAGCGCAAGGCGGCGGTCCATACCGATCGGCCCACGGCGCGGATCGGGCATCGACCTGACCGAACGGATCCAGGTCCAAGCACGGCCCCGGGGGCGCTGGCACACGAGCCCAAAGGACGGCCTGCCCTGCAGGGTCCGGCCCGGCGCTCGCCGGCTGTCCGGGAACCGCCCCCGCTCGAAACCCGAACCGGGCCAAGGATTTGCTGCATCTTTATCGACGCTGAGCGCTGGGGAGGCTTCCTGGGGAAAAGGCCTCTCGGGCCCTTGACCCCAAACCTTCCAGACTCCCCCATGAAGTCCCTCCTCCCCGGCCTGCTCGCCGCCAGCCTGTTCTCCGGCGCTGCCCAGGCCCAGGTCATCTTCACCGAACTGCTGATCAACCCCCCGGGCACCGACGATACCGAAGAGGCCGTCGAGCTGCAGGGCCCCGCCGGCTTCGCCCTGACCGGCTGGCGCCTGCTGGCCATCGAAGGCGACGGCACCGGGGCCGGCGTCGTCGACCAGTCGATCGATCTCAGCGCCTACACGATCGGCAACAACGGCCTGCTGCTGATCCGCTCGGCCAACAGCGTGATCCTGCCTGGCCCGGACGCCGGCACCGCCGTCCAGGTGTTCAACTTCACCCCGGACCTCGAGAACGGCTCCAACACCTTCGTGCTGGGCTTCGGCACCGCCCCGGCGGTCAACGCCGACCTGGACAGCGACAATGATGGCACCCTGAACGTCGGCGCCCTGGCCGGCTTCACCGTGGTCGACGCGGTCTCGATCGTCGAGAACGACGGTGCCAGCAACTTCGCCTACGCCGACGATCTGGGCTTCCCCCAGGCCGTGCTGGGCGCCTACAACGGCCCGCTCCCGGCGGCCCACACCCCCGACTTCGCGTACCGCGTCCTGGACGTGGATGGCAACGGCCTCAGCTGGGCTGCCGGCGACGTGCTCGGCATCAACCCGGGCGGCCCCTACCTGTTCGACTCGGCCTTCGGTGAGATCGTCGGCCTGCTGGAGGCCGACGTCGATCCGCTCGGCGGGCTGAACCTCGGCCAGCCGAACCTGCGCCGTTCCTTCGTGGCCGGCCTGGCCCAGTCGGCGATCACCGCCGCCAGCGGCGGCGTCCAGAACCTGACCGTGGCCGCCGGTGCCGCCCAAGGCGGCAAGCTGTTCCTCGTGCTTGGCTCCTTCTCCGGCACCACCCCGGGTCTGCCCCTGGGCGCCGTCACCCTGCCCCTCAACGCCGACGCCTACACCAACTTCCTGCTGTCCAGCGGCGGACTGGTGTTCAGCCCGGCCAACGGCTTCCTGGGGCTCGACGGGCGCGCCAGCACGACCCTGACCATCCCGGCCCTCCCGAACGTCGCCGTCCCCGTCACCGCCCACCACGCCGTCCTGGCCCTGAGCGTGTTCCCGGTGATCTCGATCGACTTCGCGTCGAACCCGGTCGCCCTGGTCCTGCAGTGACGCAGGCGGCCGGAATTACGAAAAATGTGTGAAGCGCGGGTCCGTCCCCCTTGGGGGGGTGGACCCGCGCCCTTTCCCGGGCGTTGCTGGGAGGGGCTCAGCGGACTCGCCGCTGGCCCTGGCGCCCTCCCGAGTCCTCGACTGGCGGTCTGGGCCCAGGCCTCCCGCGGTTCGGGGCGGGTTGGAGCGGGCGAGGATTCCTTTACATTAGGAAGCTGCATCCAAGCCGCCGGGTACGTCCCGGCTTACCCACTCCCCACCGATGAAGCGCTTCCCGACCTCCCTGGCCGCCGCCGCCCTGCTGGCCGGTGCCGCTCAGGCCCAAGTCTCGATCTCCGAGATCCACTTCAACCCCCCCGGCACCGACGACACCGAAGAGGCCATCGAACTCAAGGGTCCGGCCAACTTCGATCTGACCGGTTGGTCGATCGTGATCATCGAAGGCGACGGCACGGCCACCGGAGTCGTCGACCAATCGATCTCCCTGACCGGGCAAAGCCTGGGCAGCAACGGCCTGCTGCTGATCCGCGCCTCCAGCAGCGTGACCCTGCCCGGCCCCGACGCCAACACGAACATCTGGGTCAACAACTTCACCCCGGACATCGAGAACGGCTCGAACACCTACCTGCTGGGCTTCGGCAGCGCCCCCGCGGTGACGACCGACCTCGACACCCCCAACCTGGGCACGTTGAACGCCGGCGCGCTGACGGGCTTCACCGTGGTCGACGGCATCGCGGTGCTGGAGAACGACGGCGTCAACAACTTCGGCTACGCCGACGACCTGGGGCTGCCGACCTACGGCCAGTTCCCGACCAGCACCTTCGGCCCCGCCGGCCATAACCCTTCGGCCCTCTACCGGGTCCTGGACGTGGACGGCAACCCGCTGAGCTGGGCCGGCGGCGTGACCTTCGGCATCAACCCGGGCGGCCCCTACAACTTCGACTTCCTGGCCAACCGCATCGCGGGTCTGCTGGAAGCCGACTTCACCGCCCTCGACCTGTCCCTGGGCGTAGAGAACGCGCGCCGCTCCTTCGTGGGCGGCCTGGGCCAGAGCGGCATCCTGGCCGCTAGCGGCGGCAGCCAAGGCCTGACCCTGGCGGCCGGCGGCGCCGAAGGCGGCAAGTTCTTCCTGATCCTGGGTTCGCTCTCCGGCACCGTGCCGGGCACCCCGTTGGGCGTCGCGACCCTGCCGCTGAACCTGGACAGCTACACCAACTTCACCCTGAACAGCGGCTCCGTGGTGCTCTCGCCGAGCAGCGGCTTCCTGAACGCCGGCGGCCGTTCCAGCTCGACCCTGACGCTGCCGGCCCTGCCCGGCGTCACGCCCCCGCTGACCGTGCACCACGCCTACCTGACCCTGAGCGTCTTCCCGGTGATCTCGATCGATTTCGCCTCGAACCCGGTCGCCCTGGTCCTGCAGTGAGCCCACGGAGAGCGCGTCGACGCTAGTTCGGCATTCCGCTCTGCGAAATCGCCCCCCGGCGCACCTCGCGGTGCTCCGGGGGGCGTCTCTTTGCCGAAAGCCCGCGGCCTTCGGGCCGCGGCTCAGAAGATCAGCAGGGTTCCGGTCACGTTGGAGGTCTCCAGCGGGATCGCGGGCAACTGGGGATCTACCAAGGCGGCCTGCAGGTACACCAGATTGCCGATCAGCGCAGGCGTCGAGGGCAGATAGGGGAGGAACAGAGCGAACTGAGCCTGGTTGTCCAGTGTCCCGGAGGCCAGTCCGAACAGCTGAGTTCCGCCGGCTCCGATCGCCAGCTCGAGGAAGCCCGGAAAACTGGTGGGCAGCAGGCTCAGGCTGCCCAGGATCACGAACGGCGCTTGGGGCTTGAAGCGCAGGATCACCCCCCCGGTGTCCATGGAGCCGAGGTTGTAGGGCGCCGACAGGACAGGCTTGCTGCCCACGCTCAGGATGGCCTGGGTGGTGCTGCCCCCCAAGAGGTCCAGGGTGATCACATGGAAGCCCGGCAGCAGCGGGGGCAGGGACAGGATCAGAGCCTTGTTGCTGAGGATCGTGTAACCCGTCGGCTGCGTACCGATGCGCGCGCCGACCACCTTGTCGAGGCCACAGCCCTTGAGCAGGGCGTAGTTGGGTGCGACCAGGCTGACCGACTCGGTGCCCTGCTGCACCGAGAAGAGGACCGGGACCTGCCCGGCGCACAGGTCCGGCAGAACCGCGGGAGGCGTCGTCGGGATGCCCGTGATGGCGAAGGGCAGGGCCGACGTGCCGATGCCTGAGGAGATGTGTTCGAGGGTCAAGGTGTGTACCCCCGCCGCGGTCGCCTGGTGGCGCAGCGTCTCCAGCGGAGCGAAGTTGGTCTGGGAGGCGGCCACGATCACCCCGCTCGGGTCGCGCAGCACCAGATCCAGGTCGTTGGACGGCACCATCGGCCGCTGATCCCAGGCGACCGTGCTGCTGAACTGCTGCCCGAGCGTCAGCGGGATGTCCCAGCGGTAGCTGACCTGCCCGGAGATCAGGCCCTCTTGGGCCCGGCCTGCGGCGGCGAACTGCACCGCGCGCTTCGAACGCAGATAGCCCAGACTGCGCGCGTCCGGGGCTCCGAGCTGGACCTCGGCCGCGCTATCCACCAACAGGGCGCGGATCTGGCGGGTGGTCAGGCTCGGCTGCACCTGCAGCATCAGGGCCACCGTGCCCGCGGTGATCGCCGCGGCGCCCGAGGTGCCGTAGGAATCCACGGACGCCTGCTCGTTGTCCGGCACCGCGGAGGTCAACTTTTCGCCGACCGCCAGCAGTTCGGGGTAGCGCCGTCCGTCGTGGAGGGGTCCGCTCGGGCTCACGAAGAAATTCGGATCCGAGAAGGGTTCGACGGTCTGCAGGTCGCTGGCGCCGGCGACGATGCCGTTGTAGCAGCCGTGGAAGACCTGCATATCGTCCGCATTGCTGCCCGACAGGACCAACGGCACACCGGCCAGCACGGCCGAGTCGATGGTCGGGTTGCTGCCCCCTTTCGGATTGAGCGTCCCGTCCCAGGGCATCAGGATCACGTCGACCCCATCCTGCACCGCCCGTTCGATGGCAGAGTTCATCGACAGGAACGAAGCGATGCCGGGCAGAGTGTCCTTGTCGACCCGATAGCTGCGCAGAAAGGCATCCGGGGCGGCGCCGTTGGCGACGCCCGGGTTGAAGTTGTAACGAAAGCCCAGGGCGATCGAGGCCATGCGCGTGCCGTGGCCGTGCAGGTCCTCGGGATCGTTGCAGACGCCGCTGCAAAAGATGTCCGAATGGACCGCGCTCAGGATTCGGCTGCCGCCGAGGCCTCCCGGGATCTGCAGGCTCGGGTTAGCGTCGCGGTAGAAGGCCCGGTGCGGCCGGTTCTGGGCCCCCATCTGGGCGGCGATGCCGGTGTCGATCAGGCCGATCACCACGCCCGTGCCCTCGACCGGCAGCCCCTGGGCATCCAGCAGGAGGTTGGCCCCTTGGGTGTCGTGGTGCTGGACGTTCAGAGCCACCTGCAGGCTGGCGGGGCGATGGAAGTGGTCGCTCTCCACCGAGGCCACGCCGGGCAAGCCGCGCAGGAAGTCCTCCGGCAGGCCCCGCACGACGATCCCGGGATCGAGCACCTGGCGGTTCAGGATCTGGCCCCCGGCGGCCAAGATGTGCTGCTCCGCATCGCGGGCCACGGATCGGAGAGCCTCCTCCTGCTCCACGAACCGACCCCGCAGGCCCGGCCGACCGGGCTCCCGGCGCAGGTTAGCCAGGTCCTCCAGGAACTCTTGGTGCGCCCGAGGATCGTGGGCCAGGCGGACCAGAACCCCGGGGGCCTCCTGACCCTGGGCCAGGGGATCTGGCCGCGAGGCCAGGAAGGCGAGCAGGAAAATGGGCAGCTGGCGGCGATGCATGGAATTGGTTCAGGATGGGGTGCGGCTTCTCGTTCCCGCGAGGGAACGCGGTCTGCCCCGCGGTGCCAGGACCCGGACGGGGCCGCGTGGTTTCCGGAGTAGACGTCGACTTCCAAGCAATTTGGGTGCCAGGCGCCTCGAGACCCGGGCGCGCCCGCCCCTCAGGCTCACCCGCCGGCGCGGCCGTGCAGGTGCTCGACGATCACCCGCGCCAGCTCGGGCCCGATCGAAGGCAGGGCCGCGATCTGCTCGACCGAGGCCGCCTTGACCCCCAGCACCGAGCCGAAGACCTTGAGCAGGGCCTTGCGCTTGGCGTCGCCCACGCCCGGGATCGCGTCCAGCTGGCTCTGCAGCTTGCCGCGCCGCTTGCGATGGTAGGAGATCGCAAAGCGGTGGGCCTCGTCGCGCAGGCGCTCCAGCAGATGCCGGGCGGCGTCGTGGCGCGGCAGCTCGATCGGCGGCAGGTCCGGGGCCAGGAACAGGCGCTCTTCGCTGGCGGCACGGCGCTGGCCGGCGACCTTGCGCTCCGCGCGGGCCTTGGCCAGGCCGACCACCGGCAGGTCGAAGGCTCCGGCTTCGTCGCGCGCCTCCCAAGCCTTCTGCAGCTGCGCGGCGCCGCCGTCCACCACCACCAGATCGGGCAGGTCGTCCTCCTTGACGCCGCGCTGTAGGGCCCGCCCGACGACCTCCTTCATCGAGGCGAAATCGTCCTGGCCCTCGACGCCCCGCACCCGATAGTGGCGATAGCCGGCGCGATCGGGCAATCCGCCCCGGAAGCGCACCCGGCTGGCGACCACCTCGCTGCCCTGGGTGGTGGAAATATCGAAGCAATCGATCACCTCGGGCGGCTGCTCGGGATCGAGATCGATCAGCTTGGCCAGCTTGACCAGCCCGTGGCGCTCCTGGCCGGTCTCGCGGTCGGCGCTCTGCAGGGCCGCGCGAGCGTTCTCGCCCGCCACCTCGAGCATGCGCTGGCGCTCGCCGCTGTGCGGGACGATCCAGCGGGTCCCCCCGCCCAGGACCAGCTCGAGCAGCTCCGGCTCCGCCGGATAGCAAGGCACCAGGATCTCCGTGGGGGCCTGTCTCCGCCCCGGCGCGTACAGGGCCGTGGCCACCGAGTGCAAGAGCTCCTCGTCGGGCAGGGTCGAGCGGAAGGTGTGGCTGCGGCTCTCCGCCAGCCGGCCTTCCCGATAGGCCAGCCGATGCACGACCGCCTGCTCGCCGCGCCGCGCCAACCCCAGCACGTCCCGGTCGATCTGGTCCTTCGGGCGCACGCCCTGCCCCTCGACCGTGCGGCGCACCGCCGCCAGGCGGTCGCGCCACAGCGCGGCGCGCTCGAACTCCAATTCGGCCGCGGCGCTCTCCATGCGCTGGCGCAACTCGGCCTCGAGTTCACCGGTCTCGCCGGCCAGCACCAGCGCCGCGCGCTCCACCAGGCGCTGGTAGCCGGCGGCGTCGATCAGGCCCACGCAGGGGGCGCTGCACAGGCCGATCTGATGTTTGAGGCAGGGCCGGGTGCGGTTTTGCAGCACAGCATCGCTGCAGTCCCGCAAGGGCACGACCCGGTGCAGGTCGGAAAGCGTACGCCGCAGGCTCCGGGCGCTGGCGTAGGGGCCGAAGTAGCGCGTCCGTGCGCCGGGTTCGGGCAGGGAACCGCGCGCCACCTTGGGGCTGTGGGCGCGCACGAATTCGAGCCGCGGGAAAGGCCGCGCGGGGTCCAGCCGGATCATCAGGAACGACTTGTCGTCCTTGAGCCGCACGTTGTGGGGCGGCTTGTGGGTCTTGATCAGGCTGTCCTCCAGCAGCAGCGCCTCGGCCTCGGTGCGCGTCACGATGGTCTCGACGCTCTCGGCCTCGCGCTCGAGGAACCAGACCCCCAGGCGCCCATCGCCGCCCGGGCGTCGGTAGCTGGCGAGCCGCGCTTTCAGGTTGCGCGCCTTGCCCACGTACAGCACCTGGCCCGCCGCGTCCCGGAACAGATAGACCCCGGGCCGGGTGGGCACCTCGGCGATCGACCAGCGCGGCTCGGGCATCGCCGCGAAGATAAGCGAGCCCGGCGGAGCTCTCCACGCCCAGGTTCGGGGACGGCGGTGGCGCGCCCTTGGCCGCGCACAGGCAGGCTTCCGCCGGCGGCGCCGCACAGCCAAGGATGGCCGCCAGAAACCGCGCGGGTGAGCCGGCCCACGGAGCGGGGCGATGGCGACGGCCAGACCGGAGGGCCCACGGGCCCGGCCCGCCAACCCTTCGAAGGACCTGTGCCGGCCCCGGAGCCGGCGCGCGGCGAGGCCCCTAGAGCCACAGCGCAGGCGCTCCCGGCTCCGGTCTCGGCGCCGGTCAGCCGCGCAGCTCGGCCTGCTCGTGGCGACGCACCTGATCGCGCAGGCGGGCGGCGTCCTCGAAGCGCAGCTCCGCCGCCGCCTTGAGCATCTCGCCCTTGAGCCGCTCGATCGCGGCGCGCAGCTCGCGGGGCGAGAGCAGCTCGGGGGCGGGCCCCTCGGCGACCGCCGCCGCGGCCGCCTTGCCGCTTTGGCGCCCCGCGGCCGCGCCCTTGCCGCCGCGCCCCTTGGTCGGCTTCTGCTCCGGCAGCGGCACGTCCGAGAAGTCCATGTCGTAGAGCTTCTCAATCGAGTCGCGGATCGGCTTGAGGATCGTGCGCGGCGTGATGCCCTCGCGCCGGTTGTATTCCTGCTGCAGGGCGCGGCGGCGCTCGACGACCCCGATGGTGGTCTCGATCGAGCCGGTGCGCACGTCGGCGTAGAGGATCACGCGCCCGTCGACGTTGCGGGCGGCGCGCCCGCAGGTCTGGATCAAGCTGGTGGTCGAGCGCAGAAAACCTTCCTTGTCCGCGTCCAGCACCGCCACCAGGGCCACCTCGGGCAGGTCCAGGCCCTCGCGCAGCAGGTTGATGCCGATCAGCACGTCGAACGTGCCCAGCCGCAGGTCGCGCAGGATCTGCATGCGCTCGATGGCGTCGATGTCGCTGTGCATGTAGCGCACCTTGACGCCCAGCTCGGACAGGTAGGTGGTCAGCTCCTCGGCCGAGCGCTTGGTCAGGGTCGTGATCAGCGTGCGCCAGCCGGCGGCGGTCGTGAGCCGGATCTCGTGCAACACGTCGTCGACCTGGGTGCGCGCCGGACGCACCTCGATCGGGGGATCGATCAAACCGGTCGGACGTACGATCTGCTCCACCACCCGTTCGGCGCTGTTGCGCAGCTCGTAGGCCGAAGGCGTGGCCGAGACGTAGATCGACTGCTTGACCAGGCGCTCCCACTCCTCGAAGCGCAGCGGCCGGTTGTCCAGGGCGCTTGGCAGGCGGAAGCCGTGCTCCACCAGCGTCTCCTTGCGCGAGCGGTCGCCCTTGAACATGGCCCCGATCTGGGGCACGCTGACGTGGCTCTCGTCGATGAAGACGATCCAATCCTCGGGAAAGTAGTTGAGCAGCGTGAACGGGGCCTGTCCGGGGGACCGTCCATCCATCCAGCGGCTGTAATTCTCGATGCCGTTGCAGGTGCCGACCTCGCGCAGCAGCTCCAGATCCTGGCGTGTGCGCGTCTCGAGGCGCTGGGCTTCGAGCAACTTGCCACGCGAGCGCAGCTCGGCCAGCCGCTCCTCGAGCTCCTGGGCGATGCCCTCGCAGGCCCCCAGGATGCGCTCCATCGGTGTGACGTAGTGCCCCGATGGATACAGCGTCACGCCGGCCTGCTCGGCCAGGATCTCGCCGCGCAGCGGATCGACCTCCAAGATCGCCTCGATCTCGTCGCCGAACAGCTCGAAGCGGATCACCTTGTCCTCTTCGTAGGCCGGGAAGACCTCGATCACGTCCCCGCGCGCCCGAAAGGTCCCGCGGCGAAAATCAAGATTGTTGCGGCTGTATTGCATCTGCGTCAGACGCCTCAGCAGGTCATCCCGCCGCAGGCTGTCGCCTACCCGGATCGGCAGGGCCATCTCCGAATAGTTGCTGGGGCTGCCCAGGCCGTAGATGCACGAGACCGATGCCACGATGATCACGTCGCGCCGATCGAGCAGCGAGCGCGTGGCGCTGTTGCGCAGACGCTCGATGTTCTCGTTGATGTTGGCGTCCTTCTCGATGTAGGTATCGGACGAGGGGACGTAAGCCTCGGGCTGGTAATAGTCGTAGTAGGAGACGAAGTACTCGACCGCGTTGTCCGGGAACAGCTCCTTGAACTCGGCATACAGCTGTGCCGCCAGGGTCTTGTTCGGGGACAGCACCAGGGTCGGCCGGTCGAGGCGCTCGATCGCCGCCGCCATGGTGAAGGTCTTGCCGGACCCCGTGATACCGAGCAGGGTCTGGTGTCGCTCGCCGGCCCGGGCCCAGTCCACCAGGCGCGCGATGGCCTGGGGCTGGTCCCCCTGCGGTCCGAAAGGACACTGCAAGCGGAATTTTCCGGGGGCGCTGCTCATCGCGGGGGCCCGGGGTCGCCTTGCGGAGGCCCTGGGAGCCCCGTATTCTGCCAAGCTGGCCGCTTGGTGGCCTCCCCCCCGGCGCTGCCCCGGTCGATGCCGGCGATCTCGCCGAGATTCAGGTCCCCCCGTCCCAACAACCGCCATGCTGGTCCGCGTCGGCACTTGCCAGGTCTGTGAAGCCACCTATCAACTGCCGCAGCGCTTCGAAGGCGCCTGGGCGCGTTGTCGGATCTGCGGGGGAGCCGTGTTCGTCGGCGAGGCCATCGATGCGGAGCTGGCCCAAAAGCGAGGGGCGCGCAAGGGGGGCAAGGCGGACGCAGCCGCGGGGTCCGCAAGCCCCGCGACCAAGAGCGCCAAGGGGGCCGGAGACATCGCGGCCGCCCCGACGAAGCCCGGCATCGTGACCGCGACGGCGCCGGGAATCCCCTCGGCCAATGCGGCGCAGACATCCAGCGCCCCGCCCAGTGCCTCCCAGCTCCCCTCCGAGTCGCCGGCCCCTGCGGCGCAGATCCCGCTGAAGGCGCCCGAGTCGAAACCGTCGACGCCCACGGCCCACGCGACACCCGCCAGCACGGCCCCGGCGTCGCGCAGCGAAGCTCCGGCGGCCGAAAAGTGGTCGCCCAAGGCCCTCGAAGCCGAACTCCTGGCGCGGCGCGCCAGCTCGCCGCCGTCCGCAGCGCGGCCCCCCGAGCCGGTCCCCGCGTTGGACGCACAGATCGCGGCGAGCGGGGCGGTCATCGACGAGATGAGCCTCGAGGAGCTCGAGCCCCCCATCAGCGCGCGCCCGAGCACCCTGGAGCGTCTCAAGGCCGAGCGAGCCGAGCAGGCCCGGTTGGCCCAGCGCGCAGCGCCCCCCAGCGCAGCGCCCCAGAGCGGCTCCGAGCGGCAGCCGGCCCCAGGCGCCAAGCCCGGCAGCACCCTCGAGCGCCTGAAGGCCGAGCGGGCGAAGGCGGCGGCAGCCGAAGGCGCACGTACCGGCGGCGGCGGCAGACCTTCCGTCGCCCCGTCGCGGTCCGAAGCCGCGGGGCCCCCCGCCCGCGCGGACCGCGGAGTCCGAGCCCCGAACCCGCCCTCGGATTCCGATGGCAGCGGCAGCGTTGGTCGCGCCGCAGGCCGCCGCCCCCGGGCGGCCGCGCCGGGCGCTCGCAAAGGGCCCCATCCGATGATCGCGGTCGGCAGCCTCGCCCTGGTCGGTGGTCTGGCGGCCCTGGCCTTCCAGCAGGGCTGGCTGGGCAAGTCGGACGAACCAAAGCCGCCCCAGGAGACCGCCGGCGCCACCGGGGCCCAGGCGACGACCGAAGCTCTCCCGGCCCCCGCGCCGCTCGACCCCTTCGCTGCGGGCTCGGCCGCTGCCACGCCAAGCGCCGCGGCGTCCCTCGCCCAGGCGTCCGCCACCCCACCCGCGCCGGTCGCCCAGACGCCGGCGCCCGCAGCGACTCCGCCGAGCGCACAGGCCAAAGCGGCCAAGGACGCGGCCAGCGTTGATCTCGGAGCCTACGGTCCCTTCGAGCCCCTGCCCGAGACCAGCGCGGAGGATTGGGTGAAGCTGCAGGGCTGGGTCAAGGACCTGCTCAATCCCAATGCAGGCGCCGAGGCCGGCCGGGCCCGCGCGCGGCTGGAAGAAGCGGGCAAAGCAGCCTTTCCCGCCCTGCTGAACGGCCTGCTGGCCCTGGACTATGGCGCCCGCGACGGCATGACCGTGGGCAACGACGGAGTGCAGGTCTTCCAGAAGATCTGCCGCGGGCTCAACTTCGGCTGGCGCACCGACGACGACCCGAAGGCCGTCGAGTACTTCAACAAGCGCGTGATCGAGGTCTGGGCCCAACGCTGGCAGGTGGCCTCGCAAGACGAGGCCGCCTGGGCCGAGATGGCCAAATTGAACCAGCCCAGCGGGGACGAAAGCAGCGGCAACGAAGACGGCTGACCGGGCTGAGCTACAAACGACTCGGGCTGCGCCCGAGCCGTCAAACCAGCCCGTCAGTATACCTTTGGGCCGCCATCCGGCGGCCGCAGAGGCTGCGATCGCCGCTCCGCCACGATCCCAGCCTCTGAACAGGCTGAGCTACAAACGACTCGGGCTGCGCCCGAGCCGTCAAACCAGCCCGTCAGTATACCTTTGGGCCGCCATCCGGCGGCCGCAGAGGCTGCGATCGGCGCTGCGGGAGCTTCGGCAGCCAAAAGGGCTACGGCTCAACCTGAGACCAAAGCCGCGGCAACGAGAGGTTGCTGGTGAGAGTGCCTTGGCGGCCGAAGGCGAGCAGCCCTCCGGGCCCTGGGGCGCTAATAGAAGTTGCCGCGCGCGCCCGGCGAGGCCGGTGCCGGCAAGGGCCGATCGGTCAGACCGCCGACTCCGCCGCGGCGCGGATCGCTGACGGCGATCACGCCGCCCCCGGGCAGCACCTGGATGGCCTGCACGGAAGCGAAGGTCTCGTCGCTGCGCACCAGCTCGTGCCCGCGGTCGATCAAGGCCTGCAGCAGCTCCGTGGGCCAACCGGGCTCCACCAGGGTGCTGATCGGATTCCATTGCTGGTGCAGCCGCGGCGCTCGCACGGCGAATTCCAGGGCTTCCCCGTGCACCAGATGGCGCGCCAGCACCTGGAACAGGGCGCTGACGATGCGCGGCCCCCCCGGACTGCCGAGCACCAGCTCCAGACCCCCGTCCTCGCGCAGCACCAGGGTCGGGGCCATCGAGGACAAGGGACGCTTGCCGGCTTCGAGGCGATTGGCGCGCGAACCCACCAAGCCGTAGGTGTTGGCCGCGCCGTCGCCCAGGGAAAAATCGTCGATGTGGTTGTTGAGCAGAAAACCGGCGCCGGGAACCAGGATGCCGCTGCCGAAGCTGGTGTTGAGGGAGGTGGTCAAGCTGACCGCGTTGCCCTCGCCGTCGACGACGCACAGGTGCGTGGTCTCGTCGCCTTCGGGATCCGGCGGCGCCCAGGGCCCCACTCCGGGCTGGGCCCGCTCGCCGATCGAGGTGCGCCGCGCCGCGATCCAGCTGGGATCGAGCAACTCGCGGGCCGGCACCCGGTGGAACTCCGGATCGCCCAGGTGCTGAGCCCGGTCGGCGAATCCGCGCCTCAGGATTTCGATCCACCAATGGAGCACCCGCGGGGTCAGGCCGGCTGCCGCCCCTTCTTCGGCCCCGTCTACGCCAAGGTTGGCGCGCCGCTCCGCTTCCAAGGGGAGACCTTCGAGGATCTCGAGCGCCTGCAACAGCAGCAGGCCCCCCGAACTCGGCGGAGGCACGGTGAAGATGCGGCGGCCCCGAAAGCGGCCCTCGAGGGGATCGCGCCAGGTCGGTCGATAACCCGCCAAGTCCGCGAGCCCGAGCTTGCCGCGCCCGCGGCGCATTTCGGCCGCCAAGGCCTCGGCCACGGGGCCCGTGTAGAAGGCCTGGGCACCGCCCTCGGCGAAGCGCTCGAGCGTGCGCGCGAGCTCCGGCTGCTTGAGCTGCTGCCCGACCGCCAAGGCCGCGCCGCCCGGAAAGAACAAGGACCGCGCCGCGGCGTTGCGCTCGAGGCGCGCGGCCAGCTCCGGGCGCGCCAGATCGCGGGCCAGGAAGGCGTCCACCGGGAACCCCTCGCGAGCCAGCCTGAGGGCCGGCTGCACCACGCTGCGCAACGGCAGACGTCCGAAGCGCGCCTGCAGAGCTTCCAGGCCGGCCGGCGATCCGGGCACGGCAACGGCGAGGTGGGAGTCCAGGGAACGGCCAGGCACCAGGCGGCCCTGGGTGTCCACGAAGTCCTTCTCCGCCAGAGCGGCTGGAGCGATCTCTCTGAAATCGAGGCAGTGGACGCGCTTGGGATCCGCCTCCAGGACCACCAAGGCGAAGCCGCCCCCGCCCAGATTGCCCGCTTGGGGATAAACCACGGCCAGGGCCAAGGCCGTGGCCACGGCGGCGTCCACGGCGTTGCCACCGGCCGAAAGCACCTCCAGCCCTGCCGCGACGGCCAGGGGCTGCTCGGCCACCACGGCACCGATGCGGGGGCGCGGCGCGCTTTCTTCCGTCTCGACCTGCGGGGCGTTCGAGCTGCAGCCAGCCAGCAGCAGACCCAGCCAGGCGGTCGGCCCGCCGCGCGGGGCTTTCGGGCGCTGCACGGGCGCCCCGAGAAGGCCGAATCCGCCGACCGCAAGCTGCAGGACCACAGCAGCCGCTGCTTCAAGCCGTCCCGAGACCCGCTCGCTGGCCGCGCGACCGGGCTCCCTGGGCAGAAGAAGGCTGGCAGTCCTGGTCCTTCCCCGCGTCGCAGCAGCGCCGGGGCCGACCCCTAGCATCCCAGCCTGCCTGCTCGTCACAAGTTTCGGTTGCGGCACGGGTCGGGCTGGGCTGAACCGGTCAGAGGCGGTAGCCCCCGCCCTCCTTGATCTCCTCGACCTGCACGCCTCGGCCGCGCAGATAGGCCACGGCGGCATCGATCTTGGTCTGCTCGCCTTCGATTTCGACCGCCACCAGAGCCATCTGGTCGGTGATCGAGGCCGCACGGATGTTTGGCACGACCCCGAATTCGGCATGCAGAGTGTGGCTGATGATCGGCTCGCGGATCAGCTCCTGAGGGAAGGTGCAGAAGTACTTGCGGAGCGGCATGGAGCGCGGGGCGAAAGAAGATCCGATCGGAATGATCCTAGCCAAGGCCAGGCCCCGGAGGTCCGCCGAGCCCGGGGACCGGGGGACATTCCTGCCGTGGGGAGCGCGAGCGGGCGAGGGTCCACAGGCAGGCAGCGGTCAGCAGTCCTACGCCGAGGGCCGCGCTCAGGGCGGCGGCAGGCCCGGGCGCAGGGCCGCGGCGCGCCCCTGAGATCCAGTCGGTGCCCGCGGCGGAGTAGACGGCGGGGTGGCGCATCCAGTCGACCCCGGCCGCCTCGAGCGCGATCGTCCAGGGGGCGATCGCAAAGGCCCATGCGGCGACCTCCGGCGCGCGCCGGGCCCAGGCTTCGCCGCCCAGGCCCGCGCGGGTGGGCAAGGCCTGGAGCGCCAAGCCCAGGATCCAGAGCGAGGCGCACAGGCGCCAGGGACTGGATTCCCCGCCCGGCGCCCGGACCTGCGCGCGAGCCCCGGAGAGGACCCCCAGCCCGAGGCCGCCGGCCAGCCATCCGCAGCAGGCCAGCAGTCCCCCCCAGGGTGTCGATGCGGGCCCCGCTCGGAAGCCGCCCTGTGCCGCCAAGCCGACAGCCGCCGCCAAACTTGCCAGGGCCAGAGCCGCCATCCCGAGGGCGCGCCAGAACCGCTCCACAGGCCGAGCCCCAGCCATCCGCAGGCCGCGCTGACCCAGCCAGGCCCCGAGAGGTGCCGCAGCCAAGGCGGCGAAGCCGAGCAGCACGCGGACGTCGGCCCAGCCAGCGGCGCCTGGCAGGAGTCCGGGCCAGGCCCAGGCCAGCGCCAGGAACCAATCGAGCCGCGAACTCTTCATTCGTCCGGGTCCAGATAGCCGAGGGCCTGCAATTCGGCGC
The DNA here is from genome assembly GCA_044375105.1 of Planctomycetota bacterium. GTDB lineage: Bacteria > Planctomycetota > UBA1135 > UBA1135 > JBIKLM01. The sequence continues at coordinate 13,118 of JBILNK010000024.1, read as the reverse complement.
GAGCCGCGTCGTCCAGCAGTTGGCGCTGACCCGGCGCGGCCAGGGCGCGGCGCTGGAATCCAAGGAAGACCGCGGCCGCCTGGACCTCGAGCTCTCGGCGGGCCGGGTGCTGCGGGGCCAGCGGGCTCAGCTCGCCCGGATCCAAGCTGCGATCGTAGACCTCGAGGCCCCGCGGACTCTGGAACCAGGCCAGGGTCGATGTGCGCACGAACAGCGAATCGAGCGGTCCCTCGCGGTCCGATTGGTGCATCGACCAGATCGCGGCGCCGGAGGGCAGCGGCCCGCGGCCCAGCAGCACCGGGGCCCAGCTGCGCCCCTCCGCCCCAGCCGGCAGCAGGGACTCGAGCCCGAGCAATTCGAGCACGCTGGGCAGGAAATCTCGATGGCCCACCAAACCCGCAAAGCGCTTTCCAGCTCCGACCCCGCTCGGGTGGCGCACGATCAAGGGCACGTGGGCGACCTCGCTATAAAGCTGGTCATGGCGCAGGCCCCCGTGCTCGGCGAATTCTTCGCCGTGGTCCGAGGTCAGCACCACCAGCGCCCGGTCGAGCACCCCACGGTCGCCCAGGCGCTCGAGCCAGCTGCCCAGCAGATCGTCCATCTGAGCCACGCCGGCCAGGTACAGATCGAACAGGTGGCGCTGGTCCCGGGGGTCGCGCTCATCCGCACGACGCCAGAAGTTCCCCGTCAGCTTGGCGGGTCCGGTGGCCTTGGGCGCAAGGTCTTCGCCGGCTTGAATGGCCCGCACGAGCGCCTCCGGATCACCGAGGATCCGTCCCGGATAACTCGGATCCGTGAAGCGGGTGAGATACCGCGCGCCCTTGATGTAGGGATCGTGGACCTGGTAGGTGTGCAGAAAAAAGAACCAGCGAGCGTCCTCGGTCGGCTTCCGCTGCAGCCACTGCGCCGATCGCGACAGCGCTTGTTCCAAACCTTCCCCACGATCGTGGTAGGCATCGAAACCGCGATCGAATCCGAGCTGGGCGCGCACGTTGCCGCCCCCGGTCACCGCGTTGGTCCGAAATCCCTGCCCGGCGAGCAGCTCGGCCAGCATCGGCTGGCTTGCATCGAGCCGAGCGGCGCCCCTGGCGTCGAGGTTGCTGACCCCGTGTTCGTGGGGCAGGAGCCCGGTGAACAGGCTCATGTGGGACGGCGCGGTCTTGGGCGAATGGGTGAAGGCATCGAGGAACACCGCCGCCCCCTGTCCCCAGGTGTCGAGCCGCGGGCTGGCGCCGCGCTGTCCTCCGTACAGACCCAGGGCATCCGCCCGCAGGGTGTCGATGGAAATCAACAGCAGGTCCTGGGCCGGCTCCTGGGGCGCGGGCGCGCAGGCAACGAGCAGCACGGCCGCAAGGGCCAGAAGGGAGCGCGCCCAAGCCCAGCTCTTTGCCCCACCGGGCCCCAGGAGCCTCCCTGATCGTCTAATTCCCGACATTCGGACAGTCTCCGGGGGCCCAGGGCCGCTGTAAAGGGCAGCCCAGCCCAGCTCCAGGTTCCCGGAAGGCGCCGGCATGTTGACCGGACCAGCGGCGTGGCTATGCTCGGGGCTTAAGCTCCTCGAGCTTAGGGCGGCATAGCCAAGTGGTAAGGCAACGGATTGCAAATCCGTCACCCCCGGTTCAAATCCGGGTGCCGCCTCCAATCTCCCGAACCGCGGGAGCCAGAGCCTGGGCTCGCACTCTGGAGCGCAGCTCCACGGGCGAAGGCCAGGGAGAACGAGAGGCCCGCCCCGGGAATCGCGAGACTCCCAGCGGCCCGACCCGGGAGCATCGCGCCGCCGTCGGAGCGAGCCCGCCGGCAGCCCTAGGGGGTAGTGGCGAAATCGGTAGACGCATCGGACTTAAAATCCGAAGCCTTCGCGGGCGTGCGGGTTCGAGTCCCGCCTACCCCACCCCTGCGATCCCGCGGGTCCCGGGCTCCCGCGGTTCGCCCGTCTTCGGCCAGCCACAGGAGCGCCGCTCGCCCGTCCGGCGAAGGCCAGCACCCCCCCTGAGCCCCGCTAGCGCCCTGCGGTGCCGCCGATCAGGCCGTTGGCCTCGCCCCGAGTCGATCCGGGCCGCGGCTCGTGGACCGACAGCCGCCCTGGGGAGCAGGCGCCGTTCAGCCAACCCCGGCGCGACTGCCTCGGGACCCCCGTGTGGACCATTCCGCCCTGCGCTGCGCCCCTTGGCCGCAGCGGCCCGAGCAGCCGGCGTCCGCGCGGCTCGAGCCGCAATCGTTCCCCGCAGATCTGGCTAGAGAACTTCACCGCGGCTCTTGCCGCAGGATTTCGCCGCGGCTTCAGCCGCCGTTGGGCAGGGGCTGCGGCTGGCTGCCGTCGGCGCGGCTCGCCGACCGCTTCCGCAGCTCGGCGCGCCCCGCCCCATCGTCCCCGGCCTCGAATCCCTGGGCCTCGAAGTGCCGTTCGAGCCCGCGGTACTCCCCCGCTTCAGCCCGTTGGCGCTCGCTCAGCAGAAACAACAGCAGCGTCAGGGCCATGGTCAGGAACACCGCCACCAGGACCGCCAGGATGCGCAGATTCCGTCGCTGCTCGGCGGCGTGCCCCGGGGGGGACCGGTCGGCGCCGGATTCGGAATCGGAGAGCACGGGATTCGTTGGGATCAAGGGCACGGCGGCGGGCAGCGAAGCGCCGCCACACGGCCGAGTTCTGGGTTGCCCGGCTGGGGGCCCTCAGGCCCCTGACCGGCTCGACGCCCGGCTCGGGCGGCGCCCGAGCCGATCAATCCTCGGTCCGTCAACGGCGCTCGGGCATCGGCACGTATCCGCGCTGGCGCTCGCCGATGTAGACCTGCCCGGGACGGTAGAGCTTGTTGTCCTGCATCTGCTCGTGCAGGTGTGCGATCCAGCCGGCGGTCCGGGCGATGGCGAAGATCGGCGTGAACTGGTCGGTCGGAATGCCCAGCTTCTGGTAGATGAAGCCGCTGAAGAAGTCCACGTTCGGATGGATGCCCTTGGCGCCCAGCCGGTCGACGACGATCTTTTCGAGTTCCAGGGCCACGTCGTAGGTCGGCGTGTGGCCCAGCTTGTCGAACAGGGCTTTGCCGAGCTTCTGCAGGGCATGGCTGCGCGGATCCTTGACCTTATAGACCCGGTGGCCGAAGCCCATGATCTTGCCCTTGGCGGCAAACTTCTTCTCGGCGAATTCGCGCACCTTGGCGACACCACCGATCGACTCGAGCTCCTGCAGCACCTTTTCGTTGGCCCCGCCGTGCAACGGGCCGTGCAGGGCGCCGATGGCGGCCGAGACCGAATCGTAGGGACCCGCGTTGGTGCCGTAGACCACGCGAGCGGCGAAGGTCGAGGCGTTCATGGTGTGGTCCGCGTGGAGCACCAGCGCGCAATCCAGGGCGCGGGTCGCCTCGGCCGCGGGTTTCTGCCCGTTCAGCATCCACAGGAAGTTGGCCGCCGTATCGAGCTGCGGGTCCGGTGCGATCGGCTCGAGGCCGCGGCGCAGGCGCTCATGGGTTGCCACGATGCAGGGCACGGTCGCCAGCAGGCGGATCCAGGCGCGATGGAAGTCCTCCTCCGAGCCGAACTTGACGGTCGGCTCCATGGCGCCCATGGCGGCCACGGCCGATTGCAGCACGTGCATCGGGTGCCCCGACTTGGGGAACAGCCGCAGCATCGAAACCAGGGCGGGCGGCAGGCTGCGGGCCCCGCGCAGCTCGGCGCGCAGGCCGGCCAGCTGCTCCGCCGTGGGCAGCTCGCCATTCATCAGCAGCCAGCAGGTCTCCTCGAAGTTGGAGTACTCGGCCAGCTGCTCGATGGGGTAACCGCGGTACTCCAGGATCCCCGCATTTCCGTCGATGTAGCTGATGGCGGATTCGGCGGCCGGCACACCGGCCAGGCCGGGGACGAGGGCGGGACGATCGACGGTCACGGCGATTGGGGAGGGTAGGACGGGAGGCCGGAGCCTGGGCGGAGGCCGAGGCTCATGGGCATGGATCGGCTTTGGAGGCCACCGAACCGAGGTACGGGGCGATGCAGTCTCCGAGATGCGAAAATAGGGCTCGCTGAGCCCGATGTAAAAGGTCCGCTGCGGTTTCGGGGCCCTCGACAGCGCAGTCTCCCTGCCGGTCTGGACCCAGAGCCCGCTGGATCGCGACGCAAGCTCTGGAGGCTCCTTTCGCGGGCGGCCGACCCGGACGCCGCACGGACGGTTGCCAAGCCAGACCAGCGCCAGGGAGCGGCCCCGCTGGCCTTGCGCTGCCTTCGGGCCCCCCAGCTGGGATCTCAGGCGTTCCTCAGACCAGCCCAACGGCCCAGGTCGCACGCCCTGCGCATCCTCCGCAAGCCCGGGCTACGGCCCGACGGCCCTGGCCGATTGACCGCGCCGCCCAAGCGCTGCCCAGAACGCCGCCAGGGCTCCTGGGTAGACCGGAAGGTCGCGGAGCGCCCAGTCAAGGCCGCTTCGAGGCGACACCCGATCCTGCAGCCAGCGACGGCCGTCGGAAGCGTAGGGCGGGTTCCTGCGGCGCAGGCAGTCCCCATTTCCCCAGGGCCCGAGGGCCCCCGAGCACCAGGGAGGGCACTCTCGACTCCTCGAGGGGCGAGCCGCGCTCCCGAGGGTTCCGGGAGGCCGTGCAGGGCCGCTTCCTGAGCGCCCCCCCGGTCGCGGCCCAAGGAGCCGCGCCGCGGGGCTCAGGAGATGCGTCAAACCTGCCGGAGGTACTCGAGGAACAGGCGCACCCCCACCCCCGTGCCGAAGTTTCCGCCCACATAATCCCGGTCGAGGGTCCCCCAGGCCGTGCCCGCGATGTCGAGGTGACACCACTCGGTGTCGCCGACGAAGTTGGACAGGAAAGCCGCGCCGGCGGTCGAGCCGTTGCCGATCCCGGGCGTGTTGATGTTCTTGAGGTCCGCCAGCTTGCCCTTCATCTGGTCCTTGTGGACATCCAGGAGAGGCAGCGGCCAAACGCGCTCGCCGGTGGCCTTGCCGGCCTCCTCCAGGCGCCGACGCAGGTCGTCGCTGCTCGGGAAGATGCCGGTCAGCTCATGGCCCAGGGCGATGATCACGGCACCGGTCAGCGTGGCCACGTCCAGGATCGTGTCGGGCTTGATCTTCTGGGCGGTGTAGCACAGGGCGTCGGCCAGGATCAGGCGCCCTTCGGCATCGGTATTCTGCACCTCGATCGTGATCCCGTTCATGGCCACGTGCACATCGCCGGGCTTGGTGGCGCGGCCGTCCGGCAGGTTTTCGCTGGCCGGCACCACTCCGTGGACCTCGTGGGGGCAGCCCAGCTCCGCCAAGGCCTGGAACGTGGCGATCACCGCGGCGCCTCCGGACATGTCGTACTTCATTTCCTCCATTTTGGCGGAGGGCTTGAGGCTGATGCCGCCGGCGTCGAAGGTCAGTCCCTTGCCGACCAGCGCGATCCTCTTCGAGCCCTTGACGCGCTTCTCGGGTTTGTAGGTCAAGTGGATCAGCTTGGCGGGCTGCTCGCTGCCCTGGGAAACGCCGAGGAGCGAGCCCATGCCCAGCTTCTCCATCTGGGCCTCGTCGAGGACCTTGATCGAGACCGATGGACTGGCGGCGGCGACCTGCTTGGCCCGATTGGCGAGCTCGCTCGGCGTCATGCGATTGCCGGGCAGTTCCTGCAGCTCGCGCGCCAGGCAGTTGGCCCGTCCGAGCACCTCGCCGCGCTTGGCCCCGGCCCGGAAGGCGGCCCCGCCACCCGCCAGGATCACGCGCTTGAGCGGCGAGGGCTCGCTCTTCGACTTCAGGAGCTCCACCTTGAACAGGGCCATAGGAACCGCCTCGGCCAGGGCTTGGCCGACCGGCTCCGCACCGCAGCCCAGCTCCTCGATGGCCGGCGCGACCCACAGCAGGCAGGACTCGAGCTTGAGGGCCTCGGCGCGCTTGACCGCCAAGGCCGCTGCGCGACGCAGGTGCTCCCACTCGACCTTCTGGGCCTCCCCGAGGCCGATCAGCAAGACCCGACCGGCCGGGCCCGCCAGGGCATCCGTCAGGCGCTCCTGCCGGAAGTCGCCGGCGAAGTCCTCGAGGGCCGTGGCGGGCAGGCTGACGCCCTCCGGCAGGGCCACCGGGGCACCCTTGGTGGCGAACACGGCGACCAGCGGGGTCTTGGGCAGCTTGGCGGAGGCGTCTTGGAGGATCAGTTTCATGGGGGGCTGTGGGGGGCCTATCGGGTTTGGGCTCGGCTGGGACCAGAGGGGGCTCGCGGGCCGGTCCCGGCGCACGGCGGGCGGTGCGACCGAAGGGACCAGCGCGGCGCGGGCCGGACGGATCGGGCGGGCCGAGCGTGCGACTCGAGCGGGCCAGGATCCGGATTGGATTCAGCCGTTCGGCTCTCTGGAGAAGGGTGGGCCGCCTTGGATCACATGTCGATGTACTTGGGTCCGCCGCCCGCCTCGGGCACGGTCCACTCGATGATTTGGTAGGGGTCGGCGATGTCGCAGGTCTTGCAATGCACGCAATTCGACGCGTTGATCACCACCCCGGCCGGATTGGGGTCCTTGGGCCACTCGTAAACGGCCGCGGGACAGAAGTGCTGACAGGGGTTGCCGTATTCGGTGGTGCAGCGATCGACGCAGATCGAAGGGTCGAGCACGCGCAGGTGCGAGGGCTGGTCCTCTTCGTGCACCGTGCCCGAATGGTACACGTCGGTGAGTTTGTCGAACGAGAACTTGTCGTCGAAGCGCGGTTTCTCCAGCTTGGCGGCGTGCAGCTGGGCCGTGTATTCGTAGTCGGCATGCACGCGCCGACGAGCGAAAAAACCACGCCCGCCGGTGATCATCTGCAGTCCAGCATCCAGGCTGCCGCGGACCATGCCGCCGGCGAAGGCCTGGCGGAAATTGCGCACGGAATAAAGCTCCTGGCGAGCCCAGGAGGCCTCGAACAGCTCGGTGTAGCGCGCCAGGGAGCCGGCCGAGGTGTCCTCCTTGGCCAGGGCTTCCACCAGGGCCTCGGCGGCCAGCAGGCCGCTCTTCATGGCCAGGTGGATGCCCTTGAGGCGCGACATGTTGACGAAGCCCGCCGTGTCTCCCACCAGCACGCAACCGTCGGCCTGCAGAGTCGGCATCGAGAAGTAGCCGCCGCCGGGGATGGTCTTGGCGCCGTAGCGCTCGATCTCGCCGCCGGCCAGCAGCTCGGCCACCGCCGGGTGCTGCTTCCACTGTACGAACAGGGCGTGCGGATCGAGCTTGGGGTCGGGATGGTCCAGGCCGACCACGAATCCGATCGACAGGCGCGACCCCGATTGCCCGTAGATCCAGCCGCCGCCGTAGCCGGAGAGATTGAGCGGATAGCCCGCCGTGTGGATCACGCTGCCGAGCAGGGCCCGCCCGCGCTCTTCGGGAATGCGCCAGATCTCCTTGATGCCGGTCTCGTAGATCTGCGGGTTCTTGTCCCGGTCGAGGCCCAGCTTGGCGATCAAACCCTTGGCCAGGCTGCCCCGGGTGCCTTCCCCGAAGACGGTCACCTTGGCCTTGATGTTCATGCCGGGCTCGAACTGCCCCCGACGGGAGCCGTGTTTGTCGACGCCCGAATCGCGCGTCTGCACGCCGACGACCCGCTGGCCGTCGTAGAGCACCTCGCTGGCGGCAAAGCCCGCATACACGTCGACCCCTTCGGTTTCGGCCCGCTCCTTGAGCCAGCGCACGATGCGGTGCAGGCTGACGATGTAATTGCCGTGGTTCTTGAATTGCGGAGGCACAAAGGGGCCCTGCAGACGCAGCTTGCGGCTCTTGCCTAGCAACACGTCCACACAATCGAAGCCCACCTCTGCCTCCACCGGACAGCCCTGCGCCAGCCAGTCCTCGCCGATCAGCTCGCGCATGCCGCGCGGGTCCATCACGGCCCCGGACAGCGTGTGGTAGCCGATCTCCTCGGCCTTCTCGAGCACCAGCACGTTTAGATCCAGCCCGCGGGCTTTGGCCAGACGCTTCAGGTGGATCGCGCAGGAGAGGTTGGCGGCGCCCGCGCCGACCAGCAGCACATCGACCTCGAGCTCGTCGCGCTCGACATCCCGCAGATTGAGGTTGACCGCCCCCCAGGCGGGGGAGGACGGGCCGCGAGCACCCGGACGCCGATTGCCGTTCTGACTCATGCGGGAGAGGTTAACAGCGCCCGCCCCGGGGTCCCAAGCGCTGCCCGGTCCCGGGCCAGGGGGCAAGATCTCGGGATCGGCGACCAGCCCGGCGCTGGGGAGACTGTTCGGCGTGTGGGCTGCGCGCGCCCCGGCGAGCCGACGCCCGTCCCGCCCTGGGAGTCGCAGCGTGCCAGCGCCTCGGGGCAGCCCGCCGGCGGCCCGTCCTGCGCGTGACCCGCGCGCCCGCAGCGGGACCGCACGGATTGGAGGCCCGAGCCTGCCGCTCAGGGTCGATCGCCGATCCAGCAGGAGCCGTCGGGATAGCGCTCGTGCTTCCAGATCGGCAGCCGCTCCTTGAGGGTATCGATCAGGAACCTGCAGGCCTCGAAGGCGTTGTCGCGGTGCGGGCTGGCAACCGCCACCACCACCGCCGGCTCCCCCACCTCGACCGGCCCGATGCGGTGGGCCACCGCCAGCCTGAGGCGCCGCTCGGGCCGGCCGTCGGGATCGAAGCGCGATCGGCACTCGGCAAAAATGCGCTCCATCTCGGGGCCCGCCATGGATTCGAACGCCTCGTAGTCGATGCGCGCGACCTCGCGCCCGCGGTTGCGGTCGCGCACGCTGCCGACGAACAGGCACTGCCCCCCGAGCCCCGGCTCGGCCACCGAGGCCAGCCAAGCGGCGGGATCGAGGGGCTCGGCGCTGAGCAGGAAACGATCGAACGAGGGGCGCTGCGCCTGCCCACCGCTGACCGGCGGCAGCAGGTGGACCTCCTGCCCGGCCACGAGCGGCGTTTCGTCCGGCACGTAGGCGTTGCCCAGCACCGCCCGCACATGGGTCAGGGAGCCGAGCTCCGGGTGGCGGCGCTCGAGCTCGCGCTTGAGCGCCGCCACGCTCAATGGCTCGGGCAGCTCAGCACAACGCCAACGGGCGGCGCCGGCGCGCTCCCGCAGGGCAGCGTAGAAGCACAGGGTCAGCTCCACGGTGCCCGAGGATCGGTGCGGCGTCGGAGAGTCAGAAGGGCGTATCCGAGAAGTCCGCGTCCGGGCCCGGCTGGTCCCAGCCGCCGCCCTCGCCGAAGTTCCCGGCCGGCGCGGGGGCCGCCCCCTCGCGCTGGGGCGGGCCGCCGCCCTCGCGCCCGCCGCCCTCGCGGCCGCCGACGAACTCGAAGTTGTCGGCCACCACGTAGAGCTTGGAGCGCTTGCCTCCGCCCTCCTTGTCATCCCAGGTGTCGAGGCGCAATTTGCCCTCCACGAAAGCCGGCTTGCCCTTGGTATGGAACTTGGCGAAGGCCTCCCCGCGCTTGCCGAACATGGTCACGTCGATGAACGTGGGCCGGTCCTGCCACTGGCCATCGGCGCCCTGGAAGCGCTCGTTGACCGCCAAACCGAACTTGACGATCGCATTCCCGTTGCCCGAGTAGCGGGTCTCGGGATCGCGGGTCAGGTTGCCCATCAAGATCACTTTGTTGAAACTGGCCATCGGCTGGGCGCGGCCGGCGATGCCGCGGGGCGGGGAACGGGGTCCGGTGCGCTCCCCCGCCGGGCCGGCGGGTGTCCCGGAGCGGGCACCACGGGCGTTAGTCTAGCCCTGGGGGCCCCGCGGGACGAGTCCGGCCCTTAGGCTCTTCTCATGCAACAGCAGCAGCGACCCCCCGGCGGCGCCGGCCCGGAGCGGCGCCAGCACCCCCGCGTCCGCGCGGACCGTCCGGCGACCATTTCCGTGGCCGGGACGGCCCGCGAGGTGCGCCTGCGCGATCTCTCGGCCGCCGGCCTGTGCTTCTTCTCGGAGGAACCCTTCCGCGAGATGACCCTGCTCCAGGTGCGGCTCGACTTGCCCGAGCAGGCGCCCCTGTCCGCCGCGGGTGCCGTGGTGCGCTGCCAGCGTATCTCGCGCCATCTGGAGCATTACGAGGTGGCCGTTTTCTTGCACGGCTTGGGGGACTCCGAACGGCGCCGACTGCAGGCCTTCGTGGCCGAGCAGGGCGGCCCCCCGGCCTGATGCCCCGCGGGCGCCACGGGCTCGCGAGCCGTCATTCGGGAACGCCGAGCTCCAACACGCGGGCGTGCCCCTCGAGGTCCCGGTGGAAGCGCGCCTCGATGCCTCGGGCGGACAGCAGCGGGCCCAGGCGCTGCGCCTGGTCGTAGCCCAGTTCGATCAGGGCGCAGCCGCCGGGCACGAGCCTCATCAGCCCCGCGCGGACGAACTCGAGGACCCAGAAGTCGGGCTGCCCGGGGGGTGCGAAGAGCGCCAGGGCGGGTTCGTGCTCGCGCACCTCGGGCGCCAGCCCGGCGCGATCCCCTGGATCGATGTAGGGCGGGTTGCTGAGCAACAGATCGAACGGCCCTTCGGCCGCGGGCAGGGCGGCGAAGCCATCCCCCGCCAGGAACTGCACCGAGGCCCCATGGCGCTGGGCATTGCGCCGCGCCAGCTCGAGGGCGGCCTCGGAGCGATCACAAGCCAGCACCTCTACCCCCGGGGCGTGTTTGGCCAGGGCCACGGCCAGGTTGCCAGAGCCGGTTCCGAGCTCGAATACCCGTTGCGGGCGGCCGGGGATCAGACGCTCCCGCAGGCGCTGGCGGGCCAGATCGACCAGCTGCTCGCTCTCCGGCCGCGGGATCAGCACCGCCGGTCCGACCTCGAACTCGAGCCCGTAGAACTCGCGCACCCCGGTCAGGTACGCGGTCGGCTCGCGTTTGGCGCGCCGCACCAGCAGCTCCCGGGCCCGCTGGATCTCGCCCGGATCCACCGGGCGATCGAGCTGCTGGAACAGATCGAGACGCCGCAGGCCGACCGCGTGGGCGACCAGCAGCTCGGCCTCCAACCGCCATTCCGGGAGCCCATGGCGTTCGAGGAAGCGCCGTCCGCGAGCCAGCATCTCGCGCAGATCCCTGGGCGGAGCCTCGGCCGAGGAGCGGGCTCCCCCGGCCGGAGGCTCCCCGGGCAGCGGCTCCCGCCCGGTCTCCGGCCCGGCCGGCGCGGAGCTCATGCGCCGCCCTTGCGGGCCGCGCGCCGGGCTTCCAGGGCGGCGGCTTTCTTGGCGTCGCCCTGCTTCTTGGCTTCCAGCATGGCTACCACGATGGTGTAGACCGCGTAGGCGCCGGCCCCGACGGCCACCAGGCCTCCGATCAGGCCGATGGCGGGCGGTACGGTGGGCGGGTTCATGATCGCCGGCACGCCCAGCATCAGGGGCGCCAGGAACATGAACGCGTACAGCGGGTTGAACTCCCCGCCGCGCTCGTAGGCGTAGATGTGCACCAGGGTCAGCAGTCCCACCAGCAGCAGGCCGACCTCCGCGGCCGCCCGTCCGGCGCTGGCGGTGGTCGAGCCCGCATCCAAGCTGGCTTGCACGCCGGGATCGAAGAACGGCAACAGCACGGCCAGCACGGTCAGCACCAGGGCCAGCACGTGCAGCGGCGTCGGAATCGCGTGGGCCAGGGTCTCGCCCAGGCCCTTGGGCTTCCAGGCGTAGGGGCGGCCCCAGCGGGGCTTGGCCAAGGCGCCCAGGCCTGCCGGCACCGGGTCCTTGGTGCGCGAGAGCACCGCTGCGTAGAAGCACAGGGCCGACAGACCCGCCATGGCTTTGGCGAGGCCGAAGCTGATCCAGCTCCCGCCGTGCCCGAGCCAGGGCAGCAGACTGCCGACGGCCAGGATGATGGCCGCGTGGCGCAGGAGCGCCGGAGCCTTCTCCAGAGCGCGCCGGTCGGGCACGAAGCGCATCTTGCCCTCCAGGATCAGCTGCGCGTCCTCGGGCAGGGGCGGGAGCACGGCGGGGGGAGTCTGGGGGACGGCTTGTGTTTCGCTCATGGAGTCGGCGTTCGGGCGGTCCGGCATCCGTACCGCCGGCGCTCGGCCGGGTTTCTCGCCGCCATCGTGCCGCCCGGCCGGCAGGCCTGCAACCCGCGGCCCGGGTCAGGCTGTCGGAGCCCGGGCGGGACGCCCGCGCAGGGCTCGAAACCGACCGGTAGGGCGCCGGCGGAACCATGGGTCGCTGCGCCGCGGTCGTACGCCGGTCACGGGGCTGCAAACGACCGGGATCCGTGCGGCCGAGGGTGGCCCCCGCCGCTCGACGCCGAGAGTTTCCGGCCCGCCGGGCCGTGGCTCGACCGGGTCCGCCGATCGGTGCGGGCCCCCGCCGGCGACCACGACCCGGGGACTCGGCACACGGACCCCCCGCAGCGCGGCACAGCGTCCTGGCTACCCCGGGGCGAGGCCACCGGAGCGCGCCCCGGTGCCCCCGGGGACGACCGCTCGACAGCGGTCAATCGGCGCCCCAGGCCACGACTCTGCCCCAGCCCCATTTCGGGCTCTCGGCCTGTCGCCGCGCCGCAAGGCCGGGCGGCGGCCGCAGCGCGGGCCTCTCGCAGGTCGGTTCCCCTCGGCTCAGCCGCTCCCGGCGACTCCCCGCGCAGGCTGGCGGGTCCCCGCGGGTCGCCCGCCCCCACCCGGCGCTGCCGCGAGCGGCCAGGCTCCGCCGCCGCTCACAACTGCGCTAGGCGCTGCTCGCGATCGAGGGCCACCAGATCCTCGAGCAGAGGAGCCAGGCGGCCGACGATGATCGGCTCGAGATTGTGGTTGTGGTCCAGGCGATGGTCGCTGACCCGATTCTGCGGGAAATTGTAGGTGCGGATGCGCTGGCTGCGATCGCCGGACCCCACCAGCCCTCGGCGGGTGGCGGCGCGCTCCCGGTCGAGACGCTCGCGCTCGGCCTCGAACAGGCGCGCGCGCAGGACCCGCATGGCCTTGAGCGTGTTCTTGAGCTGGGACTTCTCGTCCTGACAGATCACCACCGTGCCGCTCGGCAGGTGCGTGATGCGCACGGCCGAAGAGGTGGTGTTCACCGATTGCCCTCCCGGGCCTCCCGCACGCATCGTGTCGATGCGCAGATCCTCATCGCGCAACACCAGCTCGACCTCCTCAGCCTCCGGTAGGACCGCCACCGTGGCGGCGGAGGTGTGAATGCGGCCCTGGGCTTCCGTGGCGGGCACACGCTGGACCCGGTGCCCCCCGGACTCGAACCGCAGGAAGTTCCAAGCGCCCTCGCCCTCGACGGCCAGGATCACCTCC
>JBILNK010000328.1:0-2712 GCA_044375105.1 Planctomycetota bacterium | reverse complement strand
TGGGGCCAGGACCACCCGGAACCCGAAGTTGTTGAACTTGAAGGCGGGGTTGCTGCTGGACCGGTACGCGGAGCGGCAACCGATGGAGTCGCCGCCCCAGCTGCCGCCGCGGACGAACCGGTCGGGGCCGCCTGTGACGAACGGATCCGTGACCGCTCCCGCCGGGTAGGAAGCGAAGGAGTCGAGGCACCATTCCCACACGTTGCCATGCGTGTCGAAGAGACCCCAGGGGTTCGGAGGGTAGCTGCCCACGGGAACGGTGCCAGACTGCCAGCCACTGCACTCGCTGTTCGAGTGGTAGGAATACCGGAATCTTGCCTGGTTGCAGAACAAGGCGCTGCCCACGTTGAACTCCGTCGTCGTCCCACCCCGGCAGGTGTACTCCCACTCCGCCTCCGTCGGCAGCCGGTACTGATAGCCCGCAGGCACGTTGCCCAGCGCGGCTTGCTGAACGGTCAAAGCGGCGCAGTAGGCCTGAGCATTGAACCAGGAAACTTGATCGACCGGGCGGGTGGCCCCGGGGAAGCCGGAGGGATTCGTCCCCATCAGCCCCTGGTACTGCGCCTGGGTCACCTCGGTCGCTCCCATCCAGAAGGGGTAGCTGATGGTCACGGGATGGACCGGCTTCTCTTTCGTGGTTCCGTAGTAAGGAGCCACGAAAGCCGCGTTCGAGCCCATCTGGAACGTCCCCGGTTGGATAATTGTCAGGCCTGGGATCGGTGTCACGCCGGGGATCGGGACCGTCGGCGCACCCAGGGGGATCTGCAAAGCGTTGGTCACGCCCAGCAGGAAGCCTTGGTTGTCGGTCACCAGCAGGCCCTGGGCATAGACGTCGACGCCGACCAGGGCAGGGTTCGAGGGTACGGCCACAGGGAAGTTGGCTCCGCTGGAGGTGCCGCCCAAGTACGAGACCGGCCCGAAGGTCAGGAACGGATTCGGCGGGAGCAGGTCGAGCAGCAGCTCACCGGGTGCGCCGGGGGAACCAAGCCCGAGGCCCGGCAGCACCAGGCCTGCGGGGAATCCAGGCGCTGGCTGGCTCGAAAGATACAGGTAAGCGAGGCCGGGCAACGGGTTCGATGCCGCGGTATCGCGCACGCTGAGCTGGAAGCTGGTGCCGATCTGCGGGCTGCCGGAGGTCAGCTCCAAGCTGCCGGGGGGGTTGATGCCGCTGCCGTAGGGCGTGACCTGGGCGGAAGCGGGACACGCGAGGCCGAAGGCGGCGAGCAGGACTCCGAGGCCACGGGGAGAGAGCTGCGAGAAGGTAAGTTGCTTCATCTGAAGGGAGCTTTGGAGCGAGCGGGACGGGACGGACCTGGTGAGGAGGGCAACCTCCGCTTTTTCAAATTTGGATCAAGACCGAATGTAGGGGCGACCCGGAGTTGCTGGCACCTCGAGGGGATTGAGGTTGGCCTCCTTGACTGGTACTCGGCTGCCAATAGTCTCCAGAGGGTTTTGCCGTCAGGGGGCGACCTCTGGGCTGCCATGGGCGTGGGGCTGCGCGGATGATCGCAGGCTCCCGGCGGCAGGGCCGCTGCCGCTTTGGGCCGTTGTACCCGTTCCCGCGCGCGCTGGGGAGAGATCCGGCCCGCGGCCTGCCGCACCTGGCCACGTCGGATCTGAAGGCGGGCTGGGGAGTCTGCCGGGGAGGCTGAAGGGACGCCCTGCAAGGGCCGGGGCGGATCCCGGGCGCACGGGGAGTCGGGGGTGGGCCTGGCTTGTGCCCGGGGCGGTTTCAGCGCAGGCTGGTGGGTGAATTCCGAGGCGGGCCGCTGGCGCGCGCGGGCAAGGCATGGTCAACGGCGAGATCGAAGAGGCAGGTGGGGAGCCCCTGGCGCGGGCGCTGTGGTCCCGTGTGCGGCGGGAATGTCGGCGGCGGGCGCGGCTGGCGGGCTTGGGGGCGCCGGCGGAGCCGCGGGGGGCGCGGGCGGGGCTTCTGGCGGCCCTGGCGGCGGAGCCGCGGCCGTCGGCGGAGCGCTTGCAGGGGTTGCTGGCGGCGGTGCTCGAGGCGGCGGCGGCGGAGCTCGGTTATGGCTCCTGGGGTGCGCCGCGTTTGGTCGTGCTCGGGCCGGGGGCCCGGGCGGCGGAGCAGCGCGAGTTGGGGGCGGCGGTGGCCGGGGCGCTGGCGGCCCGGCGCGGGCCCGAGCTGTGGGTGCTGGCGGACCGCGAGGCGGGCGCGGCCGCGCTGCTGGCCCTGGGCCTGTCCGAAGACCTGGCCGTGTTCGAGTCCGAGGAGCTTTCGGAGCTCTGGGGCGGCGAGGCCAGCGAGCAGCCGATCGCGCCGGTCGAGTGGGTGCGCTTCGAGGCGGGCGAGCTCGAGCTCGAGAGCGGCATCGGGCCGGCGCCGGAGGGACCGCGGCGCGAGGCCTGGGAGCGGCGGCGCATGGAGGCCGAGTCGGGGCCGGGCCCGGCGGAGGATTCGGAAAGCTCCGCTGGCGGCTTGGCGGGCAGCGCAGCGGGCAGCGCGCCGGGCAGCGCGGCAGGCAGCATGGCGGCAGCGGGGCTCGGCGGCAGCTCGGCGCGCACGGGGTTCGACGGCGGCTCGGCGCGAACGGGGTTCGACGGCGGCTCTGAGCGCACGGGCGCCGGATCGAATTCAGCGGCGAGCGCGATCGGGCCGAACGGCGCGCGCTCCAAGGCGCGTGCGGCGGCGCAGGCGGACTCGCAGGTCGCGGGCGCTTTGCCTGAGCGGGCCGCTTCAGCTCCAACGCGAGC
>JBILNK010000023.1:0-34762 GCA_044375105.1 Planctomycetota bacterium | reverse complement strand
GGGCTGATCGCCGGCGGCAGGGCGTTGGGGCTGGCCCGCGGCAGGGCGCTGTGCATCGCCGGCCGCCGGCCGCTGGGCATCGCCACCCGCGGCGGGGCGCTGCGGTTGCTCGGCGGCCGGACGTTGGACCTCGCCGCCGGCCGCCGGGCGCTGGACATCGCCACCCGCGGCGGGGCGCTGCGGTTGCTCGGCGGCCGGACGTTGAACCTCGCCGCCGGCCGCCGGGCGCTGCGGCTGTTCCGCCCCGGGCCGCTGGGGCTGACCGGCAGCGGGACGCTGCTCGGCACCGCGGCCACGGCGGGAGGCGGCCAGCATCTCTTCGTAGGCCTGGTTGAAGCGCTCGCGGCCCAAGGCCGTGCGCCCGCGCTCGAGGTAGGCCTCGAAGTTGCTGTTCTCGCGTGCTTCGAGGTCGTCGAGCTGCTTGGTCCGCTCGCTGTTGTTGGCCTGTTGGGCCAGTCGGCGCAGGTGCTGGATCTTGCCCAGGCGCTCGCGGTGCTGGAGCTCCTCGGCGGCGAGCTTGGCCTGCAGGGCGCGCGGGTTCATGTCGGCGCTGAGCTCCTGGCCCCGATCGGCCGGGCGGCCCTCCGGGCCCCCCGCGTTGGGGCGCTGGGCTTCGCCGCCGGCGGCCGGGCGCTGGGCTTCGCCGCCGGCGGCCGGGCGCTGGGCTTCGCCGCCGGCGGCGGGGCGCTGGGCCTGGCCCCGTTCCTGGCCGAGGGCCGGCAGTCCAAGTCCGAGCAGGGTCAGGGCGATCAGGAAGCGTTGCAGCATGGAAGGCTCCGTGGGCTTCGAGCCCGGGATGGTCCGTGGGGGACGGGAAACCGCGCGCAGGAGGCGCGCCGCCTGGGATACGGGTGAGAAGTCTAGCAGCTCCCGAAAATCGACCCGCAGCTGGATCCAAAGTCGAGACGCACGGCTCCGTGGACCTGCCCACACAGGCAAGCCAGCCCCGGACCAGGATGCGGTGCTGCGGTGGCCGCGGGCAGGATCCGCGCCCCGCTCGCCCTCGGACGAGCGTTGCGAGACCCCGCTGGGCGCAGGAGCGTCTTCGGCCGCTTCCGGGTCCCGGCGCGCAAACGGGCCGGCCGGGGCTAACGTGCCCCGATGGCCAGCCCGAGCGACCCGTCCCGGCCCAAGCTCCAGACCACGACCCTCTGGTACCACCCGAGCCAACAGCATGCGCCTGAACCGGAGAGTTCCGGGGATGCCGCGTCGCGTCGAGCCAGCTTCGGGGACCCGCGCTTCGAGGGCCGCACGCCGAGCTACGTGATCTGGAACCTGCTCGAGCGCTACACCCGGCCGGGCGACTTGGTTCTCGATCCGTTCTGCGGCGGCGGCACGACCCTCGACGTGGCCGCCAGCCTGGGGCGCCGCGCCCTGGGCAGCGACCTGGCCCCGACCCGTCCCGAGATCCGTCGCGCGGACGCACGCCGGCTGCCCTTCGAGGCCGAGAGCGCCGATTTCGTGTTCATGGATCCGCCCTATTCCACCCACGTGGAGTACTCCGACGATCCCCGCTGTATCGGCCGTCTGGAGGCCTTCGGACCGGCCTATTTCGAGGCGCTGGAGGCGGTCTTCGCCGAGGTCGAGCGCGTGCTCAAGCCGCGCCGCTACCTGGCGGTCTACGTGCAGGACAGTTTCAAGAAAAAGAAGGGCTTCGTAGGTATAGGCGCGCGGCTGTTCTGCCAGTTGGAGCGCCGCTTCCAGGCCGTGGACCACATCGCCGTGGTGCGCGGCAACCGCAAGCTCGAAAGCCCGCGCTTCCACCGCGCGGCGGCGGAAGGGAACTTCTACCTGCGCGGTTTCAACCACCTGCTGGTCTTCAAGCATGTCCCGCCGGGCACGCCCGCGGGAAATCAGCGCTGAAGCTCCGGGTCGACGCGCGGACGCTGCGAACCCCGCCCCGCGGGAGTCTGACCCAGGGGGAGCGGCGGGAGGGCCGCGCCGCCCGAGGTTGGCCGGCCCGCCCCGGGGTAGAACTGTTACACCGCCAGGCTCGGGTTGCCGTATCGATGCCTTCGGGGTGGGTGGGGCCAGCGGGTCTGCGGAAGCGGCCGGGCAAACGACGTCTCGCGACTCTGCCTAGGCCAGGCAGCTCCAGAGCCCTTAGCCCGGCCCGGCTCCTTCCGCACGCCATCGCAGGGGCCTCGAGTCGCTCGGGGCCGCCCGGGTTCCCACGGATCGCCTGCGGCGCCCCCTCGGCAGGGTCGAGGGGGCCCAGAAATGCCGTGGGCCCGTCGCGCCGCTCGGCGCCGACGGGCCCACCTTTGGCCGGAGCAGCGGGAGGGTCCGGCCGGCGCGTGCCCCGGGCTGTCGGCCCTGGCGGCGACGCGCGCCAGCCTTCGATCACTCCACGGCGACCTTCATGGCGAACGGGCCTTCCAGCACCACCGTCTGCATGAACTCCATCTGGCCCTGACCCTCGATGTCGAGGCTGGCCTTGTTCTCGAGCTGGACGCCCAGTTCGGCATCCATCGAAAAGCTGTGCAGGCGCTTGGACTCGAGATCGAAGACCAGCTCGGCGGTGCCCTTCCAGCTCATCTCCGCGGAGACCGTCTCTTCGCCGCTCATCGCGACCGGGGCGTCTTCCGGGGGCTCGATCTCGCTGCTGACCTCGCCGTTGCCGACGAGTTCGAACTCGAAGGCCAGCTTGTACAGCCGCCGGCCGTCTTCTTCGACCAGGCCCTTGAAGGTCCCGGTCAGGTCGCCGGTCAGGTTGTCGACGGACTGTTCGAGGGCCTGCTGCTGGCTGGACTTCTCGTCGTCTTCGTCCTCGCCGCGGAAATGCAGCTCCCCACCGAAGTCGAGCACCCCCGAGAACGCCGAGGCTTCCAGGGTGAACGTCTCGTCGACCTCGAGCTCGCTGGTCGGCAGCAGATAGCTCAGGTCGAGGTCGCACTGCAGATCCTCGAGCAGGACCTCGTCGCCCTCGGAGCCTTCGGCCCATTCGGTGCGGTATTCGCCCGCTTCGGCATCCCAGAGGAAGACGACCTGCTTGCCATCCAGCTCGCTGGCCTCCTCCTGGCTGTCATCGCCCTCGGGCGAGGTGTTGGTCATGCTGGCCGCCATGTCGCCGTAGGTGCGCTGCAGGCGCCGGATGCGGCCGTCCTCGCTCTTGCCGAAGGTGTCGGTGGCCGTCCAGGTCTGGCGGTAGGTCTGGGTCTGCTCGACGTCGATCTCCTGGGTCTGGTCGCCTTGCTGCATGGTGACCGAGAGCAGCTCGAGTTCGAAATCGACCTCGACCGTGCGCGTGGCGCTGCTGCCCTCCGCGGGGGCAAGCACCGGCAGCTCGCGGGAGTCGTGGGTCAGGGAGAACAAGCCGCACAGCAGGCCGGCGGCGCGCAGGGTCGTGAACATGGTGGATGGGGGTCTGGAGCGGCGGCGCCGGTCCGGCCGCGCCCCGTGGGCGCCCAGGACCGCCCGACGGGCACTGGAGAGGCACCAGCGTAGACTCTGGGGGCCGGAATGAAGCTCCTGCTCCTGCTCTACATGGCTGGCTACGCGGCCGCTTCGATCTGGGGCGTGCGCGAGGACCTCAAGGAGCGCGCCCCGGCCTGGAAGCCGCTGCTGGCGACCGTCGAGACCGCCCTGGGCCTGGGCGGCATGTGGCTGTTCCTGAGCGGTCCGGCGGACCCCACCATCTCCAGGGTGTGGGCCTTCGTTTTCCCGTTCCTGATCGTGGCCGGTCTGATCGACGTGCTGGCCGAATTCCGCCACGGCCTGCAGCGCATGCTGCCCGCGGAGGATCGCGGGGATCCCCAGCTGCGCTCGCTGGTCTGGCTGATGGTGTTCGGCAGCCTGTTGGTGACGTTCCCCTTCTACTGGGTCAATTTTCGTCTGGCCTACGACCCTTGAATCCCCCTGCCCCGGGTCTGCGGCCGCTCCCCGAGGACCAGCTGTCCCTGGGCGCCCTGCCCGCGGCGCGGGCCCTGCTGGGAGCCTGGCTCGTGGCGCAGACCCCGTCAGGGCCGCTCGGAGGGCCGATCGTCGAGGTGGAAGCCTATCTGCCCCGGCTGGACCCGGGCAGCCACAGCCACCGGGGGCCCACCCCCCGCAATCGCTCGATGTTCGGGCCGCCCGGACGGGCCTACGTGTATCGAATCTATGGCCTGCACCACTGTTTCAACGTGGTCGCCGGGCCGATCGGCAGCGGAGAAGCGGTCCTGCTCCGCGGCCTCGAGCTGCGCCTGGCTGCGGGACGGCAGATCGGCGCCGAAGTAGCCCCCGGCCCGGGCCGCTTGGCGGCGTTGTTCGGGCTCGACCTGGCCCACGATGGCCTGCCGCTGCTGGATGGCGGGGGGCCGCTGGCCCTTTGGCGCGATCCCGCCCTGCCTCTCAGCCGAGCGGGGATCGCCCAGGGTCGCCGGATCGGGCTCGGAGCGGGCCGCGGGCAGGAGTTGGCGCTGCGGTTGGCGCAGGTGGCAGCCCGGCGGTGTCCCGACCTCGGCCCTTCGAGCGGCGAGTGCTGGGAGCGGCTGAAGCGCCGGCGGAATCCTGCGGCGGTCAGCCGCAGCGCGGCTAGCGCCCCGATCGGCTAACCCCGCGTCAGGATCCGGGAGGGGCGCTCGGGGTGCTGGCCGGCGTGGGCGGCACGCTCGCGGGCGGTTCCGTCCCGGGGGCCGGGTTCGCCGGGGGAGTGACCGGCGGCGGCGTGGTCTGCGGCGGGCTGGTGGCGCCGTCCGTGGCGCCGTCCGACGGCGGCGGGACTTCGGCGGGCGGCTGCTCGGCGGGCGGCTGCTCGACGGGCGGCTGGTTGCCGAGCTGCTGCAGCGCCTTCTGCAGGTCCGCTTCGCTCATGCCCAGCTGCTCCAGGTCGAGGCCCGAGGTGTCGAGGCCCGACAAGTCGAGGCCGCCCTGCGCATCGCCCGGGAAACCCGCGGCAGCCGGCGGAGTCGGGTCTTGCACCAGGTCGGACAGGCCGCGCACCAGCGCCGCAGTGCCGCTGCTCTCGATGCGGAACAGCCAGCCGCTGGCGCGGCGGTTGAGCTCTTGGACCTCGCGCTCGAGTTCCTCGCGGGTCGGACCGGCGGGCTCCGCGGGCGTGGGATTCGCCTCTCCCTGCCCGCCATCGCCGGCCTCCGGCGCCGGGGCTAGCACGTCCTGCTTGGGGGCGCCGGCCCAATCGAGCAGCTCGGCGCGCACGCGGGCCCACAGGGGCTTGGCGCCGAATTCGCTCTCGGCCGCCAGCTCGTAGCCCTCGAGGGTCAAGCGTAGGCCGTCGAAGCTCTCCCAGGCCAGCTGCACCCGTTTGGCGCTGCCGAGGTCCGGTTGCCGCGGGCTGCCCTCCTGCACCACGTCTTCGATGCGCAGGGAGCCCACCGCCCGCGCCGCACCCGAGACCAGATAGGGGCTGGCCGCTTGCTTGCCTTCGGGCACGGCGGCGAGGGCGAAATTGGTTTCGCTGCCGCCGCTGCGCGCGGCGCGATAGTCCTGTTCCGGCTGGTCGGGGAAGCGCACCTCGACCGCAGCGGCGCGCTCGGTCTTCCAGGCCACCAGATCGCGGGGCAGGTAGTCGCGCAGCGCCGCGCCGCCCTTGACCTCGCCCTTGGCCAGGTAGGTCTGGTTCTCGCCGGCACGCCGCACGTACACC
Source organism: Planctomycetota bacterium (assembly GCA_044375105.1). Lineage (GTDB taxonomy): Bacteria > Planctomycetota > UBA1135 > UBA1135 > JBIKLM01. The sequence continues at coordinate 29,175 of JBILNK010000023.1, read as the reverse complement.
GCCGGGAAGCCGCGATCCCAGGCCCGCTCGCCGAGCAGCAGCGCGCCGACCTCTGCGCCACCGGCATCCAGGAGCCGGACGGAAAGCGCGCTTTGCCCGCCGTCCGCGGGCGCCACCAATCCGAGCTTCTCGAAGTTCTCGGGCTTGGCGGTCTTGGGCTCCAGCAGCTCGAGGCGCGCCAGGCTCGCCAGGAGGTCTAGCACGGGCTCCTGGGCCGCGGGGAAGTTCTCGCGCTCGGGCAGGGTCCAGCCGTCGGCGCCGAGCTCCAGGCGGCTGCTGTCGCTGCCGCGTTGGAGCTCGATCGACTTGATCGCCACGTTGGCCGCGCGCAGGCTGGGCAGAGCCGGGTTGCCCGACTGACCGGGGCGCGGGCTGGCGCTGCTGGCCTTGCTCTGTTGACTCCAGCGGCTGTCCTGCCGGTAGGTGAAATAGACCGCGGGCGCGCCGACCAGGACGAGCAGCAGCAGCGTGCGTTGCAGGTTCTTGGCGTTCATGGGGCGGATGGGGCGGGTTGGCTTGGGACGCGGCTCGGGCTCAGGCCGAGCGCCGACGGTTCTTGCGGCGTGCACCCTCCACGAGGGCGGCGACGACGATCAGCAGGGGCACGGCCAGGATGTTGAGGTACATCAGACGATCCCCCAGGGATTCCACGTCCTTGTTGAGCGAGAACTGCACCGCGCGCAGCTCCTTGTTGACCTCCACCTTGCGGGCGCGAGCCTTTTCGAGCTCGGCGATCTGCTCGGGCGTGTAGTAGAGCGAGTTCTGGTCCGGACGCTGGGCTTCCAGCTCCGTGATGCGGGCCTGGATCGTGCGCAGCTCCGCGTCCAGGCGATCGGCTTGATCGCGGAACTTCTGGTCGGCGGCGCGGGCTAGCTCCTCGACCTTGGTGAAGGGGCGCTCGAAGCGCCCGCGGGCGCGGATCGAGATCAGGTTCTGGTCGCCGGCCAGGAGCTCGATGGCGTTGAGCAAGAGGTCCGCGTTGTCGGCGCTCTTGGTGACCGTGCCGAAGAGCTGCGCCAGCCCGTCGCGCTGGGTCCAGAAGTTGTCCGCCAGCAGGTCCGCGTCCGAGATCAGGATCGCGTCGAAGTCCGCGCTGGCCTCGGAGACGTGCGCGGGCGCCTCGACTGCGCTCTCCCCCTCGGCCGCCGCCGGCCGGCCCTCCGGATAGGCGCTCTTGGGCCGGCCGCGCAGCTGCACCGCCAGATCGAGGGCGCGGTAGCCCGGCACGAAGTTCTTGAGCAGGGCCACCGGGTCGGCGCCGAACTGCACCGAGGACAGGTCGATCTCCTGGGAATCCTCGCTGGTACGCAGCAGCGGCGTGTATTCGAGGCTGCTGTTGGCGGTCTTCTGGAACAGGCCCGCGCTGGCCATCAGGATACGATCGAGGCCGGCGGTCACCGGAGAGCTCTGGTCCGCCTGGTCGGCCCCGAGGGCCATGTAGATCAGGTACTCGATCGGCTGCATGGCGCCGCCACGGCCCCCGTAGCTGACCTGCACCGCCAGACGCCGATCGCCGGCCAGCTTGCGCGGCACCAGGGTCACGCCCCAGCTGGAAAGCAGCGGCCCGAGGTCCGAGGTGCGGTCCACGTCGAACTGGGCCTGCATGCCCGGAGGCGCGGGTTGCCCTTCGCAGAAGCCGTCCAGGAAGGCCACCAGGGGGCGGCCCGCCAGGGCGTATTGGTCGATGGCGTAGAGCGTTGCCGGGCTGAGCTCGCGCGGGTGGATCAGCACCAGCACGTCGATGTCCGCGGGGATCGCGGTCTGTTCGCCGGTCAGCTCGCGCACCTCGTACAGATCTTGCAGCAGCTTGACGAACAGCCAGCCCGGTTCGGGCCGTTGCCCGGGCATGGCCATACCACCGCCCATCACCGGCAGGCTGGAGAGGATGCCGACGGTGGTGCGTTCCGCGCGGTCGAGCTTCGAAAGCAGTTTGGCGACCTCGTACTCGAGGAAGCGCTCCTGGCGCGGATCGAAGAACGGGATCAATTCGGTGTCGCCGATCGCGTTGCGCCCGACCAGACCCAGGTACATGGTCGCATCGGAGCTGATGGCCAGGGGCTTGAGACCGGCCGCGGAGGCCTGGTCCTCGACCTCGCTGAAGGGCTGCGGGTCGAGCAGGGAGAGTTCGATCTTGCCCTGGCTGGCGCGCGCCAGTTCCTCCAGCAGCACCGAGATGCGCTCGGCGTAGGTCTTGATCTGCGGCACCTCGTCCCCGGCGGCGCGCGTGAAGTAGAACTCGAGCTGCACCGGTTCCGACAGGCCCCGCGCGATGGCCTTGGAGCCGTCGGTCAGCGTGTAGAGCCGGTCCTCGGTCAGATCGGCCTTGAGGCCGCCCAGGGTGCTGCGCGCGAGCAGGTTGATGCCCAAGAGCAGCAGCAGTCCGAGCACGATCACCAGGGGGATTTTGTTGGAGGAGCGCATGGGGAACTCGATGGGGGGGCGCACAGCGGACGGGCGGTCGCGAGGCAGGCCGCTGGCGGGGGCGTGGGGAGCGCGGAGCGGGCGAGGGCGGAGAGTGCGGGGTGCGCGGGCAGGGCGCGGCGCCTCTGAGGCCAGATGCGCCTCGCTGCGGCCTGCCAGCTCTGCGCTGGGGGCGGATCCGCCCGGGGCCGGATCCAGGGGCGCTTCGACCTGCAGGGGTCGTGCCCCGGCAGGTTCACGAGGCTTGCAGACGTTCGATCAGCATGCGGCTGATCCACAGGCATACGGCCGTGAGGGAAGCGAAGAAAATCAGGGCGGGCACTTCGATCACGCCCTTCGAAAGGCCCTCGAAGTGGGTCAGGAAGCCGAAGGATGCCACCAAGTCCACCAGGGCCTGGGGCGCCCAGCCCTTCAGGAAACCGATCAGCCCGGGATGCCCGAACAGCAGGAACAGGATGCACAGGGCGGCGCTCAGCACGAAGGCGACCACCTGGTTCTTGCTCAGCACGGAGGCCAGGGAACCGAGCCCCAGGAACGCGCCCGCCATCAACCAGGAGCCCACGTAGCCAGCCACGATCGCGCCGTTGTCCGGATCGCCCAGGTAATTGACCGTCAGCCAGATCGGGAAGGTCAAGGCCAGGGCCAGGCCGGCGAACAGCCAAGCCGCCAGGAACTTGCCCAGCACCGCCTGACCGGGCGAGATCGGCAGGGTCATCAGCAGCTCGACCGTGCCGCTGCGGCGCTCTTCGGCCCACAGGCGCATGGACAGCGCGGGGATCAGGAAGGCGTACAGGAACGGATGCCAGACGAAGAACGATTGCAGATCGGCCTGGCGGCCGCCGTAGAAGTTCGATAGGCCGAAGGTGAAGGCACCCGCCAGGATCAGGAAGATGCTCAGGAAGATGGCCGCGATCGGGGTGGCGAAGTAGCTCGACAGCTCGCGGCGCGCGATGGTCCAGACGTTTTTCATGCGGCACCTCCGCGCAGGGTGGCGCGTTCGGCGTCCTTCTGGGTCAGGGAGCGGAAGACCTCGTCCAGGCGGCCGCGTTCGCTGACCAGCTCGCGCACCGCCCAGCCCTTGGCGCGCGCCAGGGCGCCCACGGCCGCGGTCGGGCTCTGCCCGGGACGGGGCAAGGCCAACAGCTCGCCGCTCGGCAGCGTCTCGACGCGCAGCACCTCCGGCAGGCGTTCCAGGGCCTCCACGGCCCCGGCGGGCGCAGCGCCCTCGAAGCTCAGCCGCGCCGCGCGGTGGCGAGGCGAGCGCTCCATCAGTTGTTCCGGGGTGCCGTCGGCCACGAGACGCCCGCCGCTGATCACCACCACGCGGGTGCACAGGGCTTCGACCTCCTCCAGGATGTGGGTCGACAGCAGGATCGCCTTGTGCTTGGCCATGCCGCGGATCAGCTCGCGCACCTCGTGCTTCTGGTTGGGGTCGAGGCCGTCCGTGGGCTCGTCCATCAGCAGCGCGGTCGGATCGTGCAGGATCGCCTGGGCCAGGCCGACGCGCCGCTTGTAGCCCTTGGAGAGGGTCTCGATCGGCTGGTGCAGCACGCCTTCGAGGTGCACCTGCCCGACCACCCGCCGGATGGCCTCCTCCGCGCCGGACAGGCTTCGCACGCGGGCGCAGAAGCGCAGGAACTCGAGCGGCGTCATATCCGGCCAGGCGGGCGCCCCCTCGGGCAGGTAGCCGAAGCGCCGGCGGGCCTCGAGGGCCTGCTCGAAGACGTCGGCTCCGCAGATCCGGGCGCTGCCCGAGGTCGGGCTCAGGAAGCCCGTGGTCATGCGGATGGTGGTCGATTTGCCGGCGCCGTTCGGGCCCAGGAATCCGAGCACCTCGCCGGTGTCGACACGCAGCGAGATCTGGTCCACGGCCGTGAAGGCTCCAAAGCGTTTCGTCAGGCTTTGGATCTCGATCATGGGGGGGGGCGGTCGTGAGGGTCTGGGGAGGGCCAGGAGGAACGATCCGATCCGCGCGCGGAGGCGGCTCCGGCGCGGCCGGGACTCAGGCAGGCCAGGCCTCGGGCTGGCGCCGGGGATCGGCCGGCCCGTTCCAGCCCGGCTGGAAGCGGGGAGCGAGTCAGGCCAGCTAGCCAGGGAGCGGGGCGGTGGCCCGGTCCCTTGGATCCGAGGGTCCGAGCGCCGCGCGGAGCCGAGCGTTGTAGCGCCAGGCGCCCTGCCGCTCAACGGCTGCCTGCCGGGCGTGCGCCGCTACGGACGACTGGCGCTGGTGATGGCAAAGAACCGCCCCCCTCGGCATGATTCCGTCCGCCTCGGTCGGGGCCCTCGATCCGCCGCGGCTCGTCCCCACTTAGGAATTCCGACCCCCCCCCGAAATCATGCTCTTCCCGCTGCACTTGGCCGTCGCCGGCGCGCTGATCGTCCCGCTCCCGCCCGCCGCACCCGCGCCGGAGGCCGCGGCAACCGCCGCCGACCCCTTCGCCCCGGCCCCCTACGGCGCCCCCCTGCCGACCGGCCTGGTGACGCTCCAGGACGCTCCCCCCGCGCCCAAGGGGCCCCAGACCGGCTGGCTGGCCAAGTGGGACGGCGCGGTCAACTTCGGCGGCTCGATCTCCAGCGGCAACACCGACGTGCGCACGGCTCAGGCAGACCTGCTCGGCGTCCGCGAGAACAAGGAAGGCGATCAGTTGATCGATCGCTGGACCGTCAAGGGCTACTGGAACTACGCAGACGAAGAGGCTCCGGGCACGGGCGATCGCAACCTGGTCCGCCGGCAAGCCGGCACCAGCGTCAAGTACGACCGCACGATCACCAAGGACCTGTACGGCTACGGCAGCACCACGCTGGACACCGACAAGATCGCCAACCTGAAGCTGCGCACCACAGGCGGTGCCGGTCTCGGTTACCAGATCTATGACACCGACAAGTTCGACCTGGCCGGCGAAGGCGGTTTGGCCTACGTGACCGAGGACTACGGCGGGCCTACGGGCGACGCCGCGGACACCGAGTTCATGTCGGCCCGCGTGGCCTACAACCTGACCTGGCTGATCAACGAGGACCTGACCGCGCGGCAGTTCGTCGAGGCCTTCCCCAGCTTGGAGGACCCCGACGACATCTTCGCGCGCATCGACTCGCGCCTGGTCTACACGCTGACCAAGAGCATGACCGCCAGCCTGGGACACCTGTGGCTGTTCGACAACACCCCGGTGGCCGGCAACGAGCGCTCCGACCACATCATCTCGCTGAACATCGGCTGGGTGTTCTGAGGCCTGAGTTCGCCGTGGCGTGAGCCACATGGGCTGGGATCGTCCCCGGGCGTCGATCCCAGCCTTGCGGCGGTGCCGTTTCCGGGGGCCGGCTACGGTGCATGCCTTCAGGCCGGCCGCCTGGCGGCTGGGGGCAGCTCTCGCAGGGCGGCTCGCGGCCCCGGCCCGCCGCGCGGCGTTCGAGCGCCGCTTGGACCGCTGGGAGCCTAGACCGCTCGGCAGGCGCTGGCGGCAGCTCGACCGGGCGCGCGGGCCGGGTGCACGGCCTGGCCTCGCGGTCAGCGGGCGCGGTGCCGCGGAGCTCCCTGAATTCGATTTCAGTGGAACTTTGGCGGGTCCGCTGGACATGGGCCGCAGCGGAGCACGGAGTTCCGCAGGCAAACCTCGATCCGGTGCGGATTCGGTACCCCGGCGATTGGCAGGGGAGCGGGCGCGGGACGATAATCCAGGCGCCGTCATCGGCGGCGCTGCGCGATGCACTTCGATCCCTGGACCCTGCCGCTGGCCCTGTTCGTGGTCGCCTGGCTGAGCGGGCTATGGCCCGTTTGGCAGCACTGGAGCCAGACCGCGCTGCATCGCCTGGTGGCGTTTTCGGCCGGCACCTTCGCCGGGAGTTTGGTGCACGTGTGCCTCGACCTGCTGGGGGGGCACTCGCACGCGCCGGGGCATGCCCATAGCCACCGGGTGCACCACGACGGCCCCGCGCAGGCAGGGCCCAGCCAAGTCGCAAACGATCACAGCGCGCACGATCACAGCGCGCACGATCACAGCGCGCACGATCACAGCGCGCACGATCACAAAGCGCACGATCACAAAGCGCACGATCACGGCGCGCATGACCACAGCGCGCATGACCACAGCGTGCATGGGCACGGGGGGGCGGATCCGGCTGGACCCCTGCACCTCGCCGGAGAGCACGCGGCTCAGCCGACCGTGGGCGCAGCCTCCAGCGCCCACGGGGCTGAAGGGGCTGCTGACGCCTTCGAGGCCGCCGCGGGCCAGGGGAGCGTGCCGGATCTGGCCGGCGCGTCCCCCCACCTGGGCGCGGAGCTTCCGTCCACGGGCCTCGAAGGCCCGCTGCTCGAGGCCTCCGGCGATGGACCGAGCTTCCTGGGGCTTTGGTCGGCGCTGATCGGGGGCCTGCTCTGCCTGGCGCTCGTGGATCGCTGGCTCAAACGCCGCGCCCTGGGCCATGGGGAGCACGCCGATGACCATGGGGAACCCGCCGACGGCGCGGCGCGCGCTGGGCAGCACAGCTGGGTTTGGCGCGCCAGCTACATCGGCCTCTCGATCCACTCCGTGCTCGCCGGTCTCGGCCTGGGCGGCCTGGGCCTCGCCCCGGACAACCCGGTCTGGACCGGCTTCGTGCTGGCCTTCCTGGCTCATCAAGCGGTCGAAACCTTCTCCATGGGCACGCTGATGCGCCTGGCGGAGTTGCCGCGCCGGCGCGCGTCCCTGCTGTTGCTGCCCTTTGCAGCCGTGGCCCCGACCAGCTACCTCGTGGGGCATCTCGCTGCTCTGCAGCTCGGCGCCCTGGCACCCTACGCCGCGGCCTTCTCGGCCGGCACGTTCCTGTTCGTGACGGTTTTCGAGCTCTTGCCCGAGTCCTTCCACGATCGCCGCGGTCGGCCGGTCCAGGCGGCCCTGATCGGGCTGGGCGCCGCGGTGGCCCTGGGACTGCCGGAGCTGGGCGCGCACCGCCCGGAACTGTTCGGACAGGTCGCCAGCGCCTGCCTGGCCGTCTTCCTGGAGATGGCCCCGTTCCTACTGTTCGGTTTCGCCATGGCCGGCGTGATTTCGACCTACCTGCGCCCGGAACGGCTGCAGCCGCTGCTGAGCGGGGAAGGCAGCCGGCCTGTCGCCATCGCGGCGGTGGTGGGCGCTCCCTTGCCGCTGTGCTCCTGCTCGGTGGTGCCGGTGGCGGCGGCCTTGCGGCAGGCGGGCGCCGGGCGCGGCCCGACCTCGGCCTTCCTGATCTCGACGCCCGAGACCGGCGTCGATTCGATCGCGGCCACCTACGGCCTGCTCGGCCCCTGGATGGCGGTGGCGCGACCGGTGGCGGCCCTGGCCACGGCCCTGGCGACCGGTCTGGCCGTGGGCGCGGGCGAGCGCTCCGCCCGCCGCCCGCAGGTCTCGAGTCCGACGGCCGCGCCGGCCAAGCGGCCCTTCGGGGCGGGGTTCCCGGGCCTGCCGACGGCTGGGGCGGAGGCCGATTGCTGCCACGCTTCCCAACCGGCCCCCGAGCCGGAACCCTGCTGCGCCGCGGAGGTCGACGGCGCGGCCCCGCGGGGCCTGCCTGACCCGGAGCACGCCCGACCGTCCGCGCCGGCCCGCTGGCGGGCGGCGCTGGCCTATGGCTTCGTGCGTCTGGTCGACGATCTGGCCTGGCCGCTGGTGCTGGGCGTGCTGGTTTCCGGCCTGATCGCGGCCCTGCTGCCGACCGAATGGCTGGTGAGTCCGGCCCTGCAAGGGCCGCTCGGCTACCTGGTCATGTTGGCCGTCGGATTGCCCGTCTATGTCTGCGCGGCCGCTTCCACGCCGGTCGCCGCGACCCTGATCGCCAAGGGGCTCTCACCGGGGGCAGCGCTGGTTTTCCTGCTGGCCAGCCCGGCCACGAATCTCGGGTCCCTGCTGGTCGTCCGGCGGCTGCTGGGCGGCCGCGGCCTGGCCATCCACCTGCTGGTGCTGTCCATCTCGACCCTGGCCGCTGGCTTTGCACTCGACCTGCTGCTCTCCGCTGCGGGGGTGGACCTGCGCGCGCCCCTGGCGGAGGCGCAGCACGAGCACACCGGCCCCTTGGCCCAGCTCTCGGCGCTGGTGCTCGCCGCGCTGCTCCTGGCCAGCTTCTATCGCGGCCTCTCCAAGGCGACCGCGGCCACCGCCGCGGCCCCCGCGGATCAGCCCTTGGCCCAGCCGGCCGCCTGATGGAAGCCGTCGGTGGCCCGCGCGTGTTCGCGCTGCGGCTGGCCCCGGGGGAAGACCTGCGGCCAGCGCTGGAAGCGGCCGCGCGCGAACGCGGGCTGCGGGCGGCCTTCGTGTGGGCCGGGATCGGCAGCTTGGTCCGCGTGCGGCTGCGCTTTGCTGGCCAGGACGAGGCACAGGAGCTGGCCGGCCCCTTTGAAATCTTGAGCCTGTCCGGGACCCTCGACGGGGCCGGCTCCCACCTGCACCTTTCCATCGCGGACTCGACCGGTCGCTGCTTCGGGGGCCATCTGATGCCCGGCAGCCCGATCCATACCACCGCGGAAGTCTTGATCGCCGAGCTCCCTGGGCTGGTTTTCGGGCGCCGCTTGGATCCGCGCAGCGGGTATCCCGAGCTCTCCATCGAACCCGCCCCGTGAGCGATCCCTCGAGGTGCGCTGCGCGCGCGCCCGCCGTGGCCAGGCCGCGCGTGGCGGCCAGGGCGGTTTCGCGCCGAGGATTGAAGGCAGCCCCAGCCGCGGGCGTGCGCGCGCTGGGGGCTGCGCCCGCCGCGGGGAGCGCGGCCCGATGCGCAGGGTTCAGATGCCCATGATGTGGTATCCGGCATCGACGTAGATCGTCGTGCCGGTGATGCCACGCGAGAAGTGGGAGGCCAGGAAAGCGGCGGCATCGCCGACCTCCTCCCCGGTGATGTTGCGCCGCAAGGGTGCGCGCTCCTGGATGTGGTCGAGGATCTGGTTGAAGCCCGCGATGCCGGCCGCCGAGAGGGTTCGGATCGGGCCGGCGGAGATGGCGTTGACGCGGATGCCCTTGGGCCCGAGGTCGTGGGCCAGGTAGCGCACGGAGGCCTCCAGCGCCGCCTTGGCGATGCCCATCACGTTGTAGTTCTCGATCACGCGCTCGCTGCCGATGTAGGTCAGGGTGATGATCGAGCCGGCCCGGCCCTCCATCAGGGGCAGGGCGCGGCGCGCCACGGCGGTCAGCGAATAGGCCGAAACTTCGTGGGCGATCTGGTAGCCCTCGCGCGTCGTATTGAAGAAATTGCCCTCCAGCTCCTCGCGGCGTGCGAAGGCCACGCCGTGGAGCAGGCAGTCGAGGCCGCCGAAGTGCTCCTTGAGCGCGGCGAAGGTCGCGTCCATCTCCTCGGGGATGGTCACGTCGCAGGGCAGCACCAGGGAGCCGGGGATCTCCGCGGCCAGCTGCTCGACGCCCGTGCGCAGGCGCTCGCCGGCGTAGGTGAAGCACAGGCGCATGCCCTGGGATGCCAGGCTGCGGGCGCAGGCCCAGGCGATCGAGCGCTTGTTGGCCACGCCGAGGATCACGCCATTCTTGCCTTCGAGGAATCCGGTCACGTCGATGGGGGTGGGGGAGCGGTGGGGGGGGCGGGAGCTTACTGCCGGCGGCTCGGGGGCCGTAGCGCCCTGAGCCTGGGGCAAGCCAGGGGGGGCCACTGCGGCGCTCGATTCGGGGAAAAGCGCTGCCCACCGGCGCCTCGAGGGGCCTCGGCACGCCGTTCCAGCCGGTTTTCGCCGCTCGCCCTAGACTCCGTGGAGTCGTCCCTTTGGACCTTCGCCATGCGCTTGCCCCGCTCCCGCCCCCCCCGATCGCCGGTCGAGCCCAGGGTCACCGAAACCCGGCTGCCTGCCGCGGCCGAACCCGCGCAGGGTGCCTTGCGCCCCGAACCTCCTCTGCTCGCCGCGCCCCTCGATCCGCGCGCGGCGCTGCTGCTGTGGGGCAGCCCCGCCCAGATCCTGGCGCGCCTCGGCCCCAGGGACCCCCTGGCTCTCGGTCCGCGCACGCGTCGCCGGGTGCGCGAGCGCGCGCTGCTGATCGATGCGCGGGCCCTGCTGCCCCGCGTGCGCGCCTTGGTGGCGCGGCGAGCTTTCGATTGGCGTGGCGATCCGCCGCTCGAGGAGTTTCTCGACGCGGCCATCGAAGCGGCCCTCGACGCCTGGCTCGCGGAGGCCAGCGAGCTGCACAGCGCGGGCGGCAGCGCCTTGATTCCGCGTCGCCTGGCGGCCTTCGCACGCCTGCCCGAGCCCGTGCGCCGCGCCTTCATCGGCGCGCTGCTCGACGGCCGGGGCCTCGACGGCTTGGCGGCCGAGCGCGGACAGGATCTCTCCAGCCTGGCCCGGGATCTGCGCCAGGCGATCGATCTGCTGGTGCCGCCGCCAAGCCGGCCTCGCGCTCCCGGTTGAGGGCGCGCCGCCGCACTGGGCCCAGCCGCGCGCGAGCGGCGCTCGCTGCGGACCGCGCGCAAGCCGCGCACTCTCGCGGCCTTCCCGCAGCGCTTCCGCCAGCCAGCCAGCCAGCCTGCCGCGACCGCGGCTCCGCAGCGACTCGGTTCACCCAGCCCGTCCACTCGACACCCTCCCCGACAGGACCTATCCCCCAGCGCCCGTCCCATCAGCGCCCGTCCGGATCAACGCCCCAGCCGCTGCGGTCGTGTCCACAGCGCGCCGCGGGCTCCCTGCTCCGCCGCGAATTCGCCCTCCGATCCCGCCGTCCCATGCATCGCCGATTCCGCTCCACACCGGCCGAGTTGGTGCGCGTGTACGCGCACGAGACTTGCGCACGCCTTTGGGAGGCCGCGGCCCTGCGCGCCCAGCCGCCCGGCCCGTTCGAGCTCCTGGTCCAGGGCGCCGCGTCCGCGCCGCCGGATCTCCAGCTCTGGCGCCGCGCCACCCTCGGCCTGTGCGCCGCCGCGGAGCTCGACCGCTATCGCGAGCCCGGCTTGGAAGCCTTGCGCGCGCTGCTCGAGCTCGAACTCGAGCGCTGGCCGAACCCCGTCGAGCTGCTCGAAGTGGCCTTGGGCTGCGCCCGGCTGCTGAGCGAGCGCGCGGCTTTGGGCGAAGCTCTGCTCGGCCTGGGTGCTCTCGGCCCGGCCCGCGGGGCGTTTGCGGAATTGCTCGAAGAGGCGCGCTCGCCGCGGCTCGTCGAGCGCGGTTTGCTCGGGCTGGCGAGCTGGTCGGCCCTGCAGGGCGAGGCGCGCTGGTCCGCGCAGCTGTGCGCGCAGGCGAGGCACTTGCCCGGAGCCACCCGCGCTGGACGTCTCCGGGGGCTGGCGCTGGCGCTCTGGCTCGGGGAGCTTCCAGCGGCCGAGGGCTTCGCCGCGGGACTCGAACGTCGGCCCGGGCGGGCCGCTTCGGCCCGCGAGGTGCGTTGGCTGGCGGAATTGGCGGTCGCCGTCGCCGAGCAGGGCCGCCCCTTTGGCCTGCTGGGAGCGGCGGGGCTCGAGGGGCAGGCCGGAACGGCCGGCCTGGTGCGGGCAACGCCGCCGGGGGCATCCGGGGAGCCGCCTGGGGCTGGCCGGCCGGTGGGCGAACTGGCCTCGTCGCCGCCGGAGCCCGATGGGGGAACGGCGTTCGGAACGGCTGGCTCTGCAACCGGTCCGGGTTCGTTGCGCGGTGCGCCGTGCGTGGGGTGGGATCCTTCCGCGACCGATGGCCCAGTCGGGACCGGCCCCGCTGGCACCAGTGCGACAGCCGAGCCAGCGAGGGGTCGAGGGCCTGCGGCCGTCCCGGCCCGTTCCGCTGCGGGATTCGCCGGGCGGAGCTCGGGATCGGTCTCCGCGGATCGGCGGGGGCTGGCCTGCGGGTCCTCCCCGGCACGCTCGATCGAGCAGCGCGCCGGGCCCGAGGCGCGTTGTCCCGGGGCGCAGCAGGAGCCCGCAGCGGAGCTGGTCGCCTGGGTCCGCGTCCGCCGTCACGCCCCCGGTCGCCTTGGAGCCCTGTGCCGTGCCCTGCTCCCCGGTTGATCCCGAGCTGTTGCGGCTGCTGCTGCCCGGGCCGGCCGAAGCGTCGCGTCGGCAAAAGCTGCTGCGGCTGATCGAGGAGTTGTGCCAGGCGGAAGCGGGTTATGCCCCGCCTGCACCTGTGGATGCGGCCGGCGCCGAAGCCCGCCAGCTGCTCGAGCTCGAGCGCAGCGAGCGCACCCGCTGCCTGGATCTGTTGGCCCGCGCCTACCTGGGCGTCGGCCTCGAGCCCGATGGCTATTGGAGCGCCGTGGTCAGCCCCGGGGAGGCCGCCGAGGCCTGGCGTGGTCTGCTCCGCCAGCGGACCGCCGGCGGCGAGATTCCCCACCCTCCGTCGCCGGGCGAGTCGCCGCTCCAGGTCGCCGAGCGGCTGCTGGAGGCCCTGCGCACGCTGGAGGGCAACGCCTTCGCCGAGCGCCTGTGGGAACTGCGCCTGTGTTTGGCCCGCGGGGGCAGCGCGGCCCTGGCGGACCAGCTGGACGCCGGTGGGGCTCGCGGCGGGCCGCAGCGCGAATCCGGCCGCCGGCGGGCCGGCGGGGTTGGCCTGCTGGAGCGCCGCGGCCTGCTGGCCCTCGAGGCCGAGCTGTGGCTGGAGCGCGGGGCGCCAGCCCGCGTGGAGCGGCTGCTCGAGGCCCATCCGCTCGAGCTGGCCCTAGACGAGCGCCTGCAGCGCGCGCTGAGCCTCGCGCGGTTGGCGCTCGAGCGCCCCCTGGGCGGGCTGGCGGCGGTGCTGAGCGCCTGCCGGCGGCCCTGGCCCGCGGCGATCCTCGAATGGAGCGCGGCGCAGCCGGCGCTGGCCCGAACCTTGGGGTTCGGCGAGGCCGAGCTCGAGCGCGGCCGGGCGGCCTTGCAGGTCGTTCCTCGAGGCGCTCTTGCTGCCCCTGGGACGGCCTTCGCAGACGCCGATCGGCGCGCCGTGGTCCTCGAGCGCGCGCCGCTGGGCGCCGCTGCGCTGCTGTGGTTCGAACTGGTGCCGGGCGGCGATCCGCGCCTGCGAGCCTCCGATCTGGCCCCGGCGCTCGGCGAGCGCCTGGCGCGCTTCCGGGCCGGCTTGCCCGGCGCTCTGCGGGATGGGCGCCGCGCCGAGGCGGAGCTGTTGCAGAGCGCCAGGCCGGTGCGCCGCTACGCGCCCAGCGGGGGCGAGCTGTCCGGGACGCTCGGCCCGGCTCGCGCGCTGTGTCTGTGGCCCCTGTTCGATGGGGAGGGCGAGCTGTGCGGCTGGCTGCACCTCGAGTGGGAGCACCAGCTGCTGCCCGCTGCGGCGCGCCTCGTGGAGCTGGCGCGGCGCGTGGGATCCGCGGTCCACCTGGCTGGCCTGGGATCGGACGTGAGGCTGCGTGCAGACGAAACGCGGGTCGCCGAAGCCCCCGGTACGGCCATCGCCGCGCTCCCAGAGCCCGCGACCTCTGCGTTCAGCGGCGATTGGCCTGGGCTCGAAATGGACGATCCGCGGCAGCGGCTGGCGCAGGACCTGGCCGGCAGCTTGGGGGTCAAGTGGGGGCGCCGGCGCTGGTGGTGCCTCGAGCTCTGCGAGGGGCGGGCGACCCTGGTCTCCCACGGCGGCGAAGGGCTGTTCGACTGGCGCCGGTGGCCGGGGGAAGGGCGGGCCTGGCGGCGCGCCGCGCGCACCGGGTTGCCGTTGGCTTTCGGCGCCCGCGCGGACGACCAAAGCGGCCTGCCCCTCTGCTCTGGCTCCCGCTCGGGGATCGTCGTGCCTTGGGTGCAGGGCGCCGTGCAGGCGCTGTGGCTGATCGAATCCGAGCGCCGCGGCGACTTCGCCGGCGGGGACCTCGAGCGCGTCGCACAGCTCCTGGCGGCCCGCGCCGACGATTACCAGCGCGCGCGGCTGCGCTCCTGGGCTCGCTCGATGGGCGACGGCGACCTGGCCCCGGAGCTGCTCTGGCCCGGGGATCTGGTCGAACTGCGCGCCCTATCGGCAGCGCAGCGCTGGCCGGCGGTCCGGGGCCCCTCCGGCAGCGGGCGTTCGAGCCTGCTGGCCTGGATGCAGTTCCTACGCCAGGAAGGCGGCCCGCCCGCTTGGCCTCGGGCGCGCTTCCTGCCGAGCCTCACGGCCGAGGATTGGCGCCTGCTGGAGACGCCGGGCGAGCCGTGGATCCTGGCCGAGCTCTCCAGCGCCACTCCGGCGGCCCAGGAACGGCTGGCGGACTGCCTCGCCCGTGGAGCGCGCGCTCGCGGGCTCTCGTTCGAACTTGCCCCGGGCGAGGAGCCCTTCGCGCCCCTGGCCCAACAGCTCTCCGCCGGGGCGCTGGAGCTCGCCCCGATCGGACCCCGGCGCGCCGGACTCGTCCCGGCCATCCAGCGCCTGCTCGAACGCGCCGCGGAAGCGGAGCGGCGTCCGACGCCGCAGCTCAGCGATGCGGCCCTTGGTTGGCTTTGGCGCTGCGACTGGACCCGTGGTTTGCGCCAGCTTGCGGAGCTGCTCCGTCGGCTGGTGCTGCTGGCGCCGCCCCAGCCGGTGGATGGCTCGGTCGTCGAGGCGCTGCTACGCCGCGCGGGTCTGCGAAGCCCGCGCAAGCTGCCCTCTAGGCATCCGGAGCCCGAGCTGCTCCTGAACGCCCTGGATGCCACCGGGCTCTACAACGGCCGCCGCAACAAGACCCGCGCCGCACGCCTGCTCGGTTGGGATGTGGATACCCTCGAGTCGCGTCTGGCGGACCGAGGCCTGTCCTAGTGCGGCATGGGCTGCGCCGCACTTCGGGCTCGTCGCTGGCCGCCGGCCGAGCGGACCGCGCCCTGCCCCTCGAGGCCCGCACTCCGAGAGGCACCCACCGCCCGCCGGGAGCCGGGCTGGAGCGCCTCGGCCGCTCCGACGGGCGGCTTTGAATCGCTTGGCACCCTCGCGATTTCCCACGAGTTGCGGGTCGTAAAGCGCCCGATCGCCACAGGCCAAAAAAGGGGAGCGCCTGATCCGTCCCCCCCCCGGGGTCGGCGGATCGGCGCTCCCGCGGCACACTCCGCAGGCGCGGGGCCGAAGCCCTGCGTCTGCGGCGCGGCGGAGATCCGCGGCCCAGCCCCCCCGGGCGAGCGCGCGGGTCGTCGCGTACCTCGAATGAAGGCCAGGGCCGGATCCGATTCCAGGGGGGATCCGGCGGAATGGACCGCGAATCGGGGTCTTCCCGGTTCTGGCTCCGATCTCTGGAAACCGGGCGTCCAGCGTCCAGCGGCGCCCCCCCAGCGCACGGGCGGCGGCCGCGGACTGCGCCGGCTTGCAGGCCGGGCGAGATCGGCCTGCGGGCGGAGCGTGCGGGCATGCGGCTCGAAGCGCCTGGATCCTCCGAGCTCGGCCCGGGCGGCAGCCGGCCCGCGCCGCGTTCCAGCCGGGATCCAGCCGGGGCCTGCGGGCAGCCGGTCGCGATCCTGCCCTGGGTTGCCCGAGCTGCCCGATCGGGGCGAGAGTGCGGGGGCTCGTGCCCGGCGGCAGGGCTCGCCGCGACGCGGCACTCCCCGGGCGTTCTTCCTCGTTATCGTCTCGCCGCCGTGCGCCTCTCCGACTTCGACTACCCGCTGCCGCCCGAGGCGATCGCCCAGCAGCCGATCGAACCGCGCGATGCCGCGCGCCTGCTGTGCCACCGCCGCAGCGACGGCCGGCGGCTCCATCGCCAGGTGCGCGATCTGCCCGAGCTGCTCGCGCCCGGGGACCTGCTCGTGCTCAACGACACCCGCGTGATCCCGGCGCGCCTGTTCGCCCAGCGGCCGGGGGGCGGCCGGGTCGAGCTGCTGCTGTGCCGGCGCTTGCCCGGCGCCGCCGGCGCGCAGGCCCCCGTGCGCTACAGCGCCATGGCCCGACCGGCGGCCAAGCTGGCGCCCGGCATGGCCCTGCGCTGCGGCGAGCAGGTGCTGCGCGTGCTGCGCCGCGAGCTCGAGCCCGACGGCTCCCCGGCGCCGTTCTTCGAGCTCGAATTCGAGGGCCTGGCCCCCGCCGACGAAGCCGCCCAGCTGGCGCGCCTCGGGCAAATGCCCCTGCCGCCCTACATCCAACGGCCCGGCGGTCCGGACCCGGTCGACGAGCAGCGCTACCAGACCGTGTATGCGCGCGTGCCGGGCGCGGTGGCGGCGCCCACGGCTGGGCTGCACCTGACCCCGGAGTTGTTCGAGCGCCTCGAGCAGCGCGGGGTCGAGCGCGCCTTCGTCACGCTGCACGTCGGGCCGGGCACCTTTCGGCCCGTGGAGCGCGAGGATCCGCGCCAGCACCGCATGCACGCCGAGGAATTCGTGCTCAGCGCCGCGACCGCCGAGGCGATCCGCCGCACGCGCGCGCGCGGCGGGCGGGTCTGTGCGGTGGGCACGACCGTGGTGCGCACCCTCGAGAGCGCCGCGGACGGCGCCGGCGGGGTGCGCGCCGGCGCGGGCGAGACGCGCCTGTTCCTGGCCCCGGGGGATCGTTTCCAGGTGGTCGACGCGCTGCTGACCAACTTCCACCTGCCGAAGAGCACGCTGCTCATGCTGGTGGCGGCGTTCATCGGCACGGCCGAGGTCCTGTCGCTCTACGCCGAGGCCCTGCGCGAGGGCTATCGCTTTTACAGCTACGGCGACGCCACCTGGCTGGAGTGAGCCGGCGCGGCCGCGCGGCCCGCGCCGACGCGCCGTCGCCGTTGCGGCTTCACTGCGGCTCGAGCGCCGCGCGCAGGGCGCGCGCCGCCGCGACCGGATCGGCGGCCTCGAGCAGCGCCGCGCCGACCGCGGCGCGCCCGACGGGGCTCAGCTCGTTGGCGCGCTCGAGGTCGATGCCTCCGATCGGGAACAGGGGCAGGGGCGAGCCGGCCGCGGCCACCTGCGCGCGCTCGGGGCCGAGGCCGCGCTCGTAGCCCTTGGTGCCGCTGGGGAACACCGGTCCGAAGCCGAGGCAGTCGATGGGAAGCTCGAGGGCGCGCGCCACCTGGGCGATCGAATGGGTGCTGTAGCCGATCAGCAGCTCGGGCCCGAGCCAGGCCCGCAGCGCCTCCGGGGGCGTGTCTTCCTGGCCGAGGTGTAGGCCGTCGATCAGGCCGGCGAGCAGCTTGGCCACGTCCGGCCGGTCGTTGACGAACAGCAGCGGCCGGCGCTCCGCGGGCAGCGTCGCGATCCGGTCGGCGGCGCGCTCGGTCCAGCGGCACAGCTCGCCGGCCGGGCTCGGCCCGAAGCGCCGTCCGGGCGCCTTGACCCGCACCTGGACGATGTCCACCTCCGGCGCCAAGGCGGCCAGGCGCTCCAGGTCCGCCCCGGGCTGCCCCGGCGTGAAGATCAGCATCAGCCGGGCCCGGGCCAGCCGTTCGCGGGGATCCAGGGGGTGCATCAGAGGGTCGGGTTCCCGCTGGGCCGCGGGAGCGGGCGGATCCGCGCCCACCGGGAGCGGCCGGGGGCCGTAGGCGCAGAGGTTAGAGTTCCGGGCCTGGGCTCCGTCCCCTGGGCCCGCCGGATCTCCGGCGACCCAACCGCGCCCCGATGCAATCCCGCGCCCCGATGCTGAGTCTCCCTCTGGCGCGTTGGAGCGCCCTGGCCCTGCTGGGCAGCCTGGCGTCCTGGAGCGCCGGGTCCCTGCTCGGGGCCCACCCCGAGGCACCGGCCGAGCCGACCCTGGCCCTCGCCGCGCTCGTCCCGGTCCTGCCGATTCCCGCGCCGCCGGCTGCCGAAGCCGACCCGGCCACCCAGGAGCGCGGCGCCGGGGCGGCCCCCGAGCCCCTGTTCCGCTCCCTGCCGCTGCAGCTCGAGGGCAGCGCGGAGCCCCTGCGCCTGACCTCGGGCTCGCCCGCGAAAAACTGGATCCTGGAGGTCAACGGCAACGGGCTGGTGCTCGGCGATTTCGACGGCGACGGCCGCACGGACCTGGTGACCATCGATGGCTCGACGCTCGAGCGGGTCGCGGCGGGCGAGCAGGGCCTGCCGCCGCGCCTAGCGCTCAATGCGGGCGGTTTGCGCTTCCGCGCGGCCCCCGAATCCTTCGCCATGGCCGGCGGCCGCTGGGGCACGGGCGGCGTGGCCGGCGATCCGGACAACGATGGCGACCTGGACCTGGTCGTGCTGGAGTGGGGGCCCGACCGCCTGTTCGAGAACCTCTCCGGCCAAGGTTTCCGCGAAGTCACCGAGAAGGCCGGGTTCCAGGGCAAACGCTGGGCCACCTCGGGCGCTTTCCTGGACTACGACCGGGACGGATTGCTCGACCTGGCGGTGGTCAATTACCTGGCCTTCTCGACCGAGGAGATCCCCTCCAAAGCGAGCGGCGAATGCCGCTGGAAGGGCCATGCGGTCAACTGCGGTCCCGAGGGCCTGACCCCGGTGCACGACCAGCTCTATCGCGGCCTCGGCAACCTGGCTTTCGAGGAGGTCTCCCAAGCCGCCGGCTATCGGCCGGACGCCGCCGGATTCGGCCTGGGCATCACGACCGTGGACATCGACACGGACGGCGATACCGATCTCTACATCAGCAACGACTCGACGGCCAACTTCCTGTGGGAGAACCAGGGCGATGGCACGTTCCGCGAAGTCGGCATGCGCCTGGGCGTCGATCGCGACATGAACGGCAAGGAGCAGGCCGGCATGGGCATCGCCACCGGCGATTGGAACAACGACGGGCTCTACGACCTGGTGGTGACCAACTTCTCCGGCGAGAACAACGCCTTCTACGTCGGGATGCGCACCAAACAGGGGCGGTTGCGCTTCGCCGAGCGCTCCTTCCAGACCGGTTTGGGCGGGCCCTCGGTGCTGCGCCTGGGCTGGGGCACCGGATTCGTCGATGTGGATCTGGACGGCGATCTCGACCTCTATTGCCTGAATGGCCACGTCTATCCGGAGGCCGATCGCGCCGGCACGGACACCAGCTACGCCCAGCCCGCCGACCTGTACCTGAACCTGGGCAACCGATTCGAGCGCCGGGACCTGGCCGCGGAGGCCCCGCGGGTGCAGCGCGCCGGCGCCCACGGCGACCTGGACGGCGATGGTCGCCAAGAGATCGTGGCCCTCGAGCTGGACGGCGGAGTGTGGATCTACACGCCTGCCACCCCCGCGACGGGCGGCTGGCTGGAGGTCAGCCTGGCGGGGCGGCGCTCCAACCGCCTGGGCCTCGGCGCGCGCGTCGAGCTGAGCGCGGGCGGTGTCACTCAGGTGCGCGAGATGACCAGCGCCGGCGGCTATCAGGCCGGCCTGCCGCCGGTCGTGCACTTCGGGCTGGGTGCGGCGCCCAAGATCGACAAGCTGGTGGTGCGCTGGCCGAGCGGCGCCGTGAGCGAGATCGCGGCCCCCGAAGCCAATCGGCGCCTGATCGTCGAGGAACCCGAACCGGAGGCCGAACCGGCCGCCGAGCCCGCCCCGGAGGGCGATCGCTGATGGACGCAAAGCGGAGCATGGGACTTGCCGTGGGGCTGTGGGCCCTGCTGGCGATCGCTCCCGCGGGCGCCCAGGGTCCGGCGGGCGCTGGTCAAGGCACCCCGACGGCCCAGGAGCCGGCGCAAAAGGCGCCGCGCGAGGCGCCCGCCTTCGAACACGCGGTGCTCGAGCGCCTGCCCCGGGACCTGCCGCGCGCCGCGCCGGAGCGCTGGACGGGGCTCTACGAGGCCCTCGACTCCGGCCGTCAGACCGAGTGGTTCGCCCCCGCCGACGTCGAGCGCATGCAGCTGGCCGAGAACTGCTACAAGGGCCGCCGCTACCCGGAGGCCCTGGTGCTGCTCTACGGCCTGCTGGAGACCTATCCGGACATGCCTTTGGCGCTGCAGCTCCTCGGCACGACTTATTTCCGGCTGCGCCGCTACGGCGACGCGCGCGAATGCTTCGAGCGCTTCCTGGAGGTCGCGCCGGAGCAGCTCTGGCGCACGCAGGGCCTCGGCCACTGCTACTACACCCTGGGCGAGTACGGCCTGGCTGCGGCCCACTACGAGCGCGTGCTCGCCGGTCTGCCCGACAGCCAGGAGGCCCTGCGCGGGCTGGCCTTGGCCCTCGGTCGCCTGGGGGAGGAGGAGCGCGCCCTCGAGCTGCTCGGCCAGGTGCTGACCCTCGAGCCCGGGCATTCGGAGGCGCTGTGTGCCCGCGCGCAGATCTACCTGGATCGCGGCGACGGCGCCCTGGCCTTGGCGGATGCGGACCGCGCCCACGAAAGCGCGCCCTGGGAGCCGCGCCCGCTGTACCTCAAGATGCGCGCCCTGCGCTTCGAGGGCCAGGACGAGGCCGCCGATCGGCTGGCGCCGCGCTGGCGCGAGCTGGATGCCTGGGCCCAGAGCGCGCGGGCCCTCGAGGACTCGATCTCCTACGGCCGCGAGGTCTATCGCAGCGCCCAGCAGCTCGCGCAGATCTACACTCAGACGCGCAACTTCGAAGGCCTGCGCCGCGCCCTGGACGTGGCCGTGGCCCAGGCGCCGGCGAGCGTCTCGCGCCTCGAGCTGTACGTCTTCTGCCTGGACGCCTTCGAAAACGCCGGGGACCAGGAAGGTGCCGCCAGCGCCGCCCAGGCCTTGGAGCGCGACTTCGCCGATAAAGCCGAAGCCTGGAAAGCCCTGCAGCGCTACTACGCCAAACGCCGCGACCGAAAGCGCGAAATCGAAGCCGGCGAAAAAGCCCTGCGCCTCGGCGCCGGCGGCTGACAGGCCCGCCTCGATCATCCCCGAATTCCGAATGTCGCCAGGCACGAATGAATGTTGATCCGCCTCAGATGCTGGCCTGACAAGCAATCCTTCGTCCTGCTGCGAATAGCCCAATAGAACCTGGCAGCCAAGAACGACGACGATCGAGGACCGCTCGGGCGAAGGGCTGCCCAACGATGGACGCTCCGAAACGACTCGGTATGGCCATGACAGGAACGAAAGAGATGCAAAGACGACAAGTCTTGTTTACTTCCCGCAAGCGGCTCAACCCTCTGCTGGGCATCGTGGCCGTCTTGCTCCTCGGTGGAGCCGTACTCGCCAGCCTGTACGATCGGGGGCGTTCAGATCCGGGTCCGGAAGACTTAGCCAGTCGACTGGTCGGGGCAGAATCCTTGCATCGCCGCCCCACGGAGCCCCTGTCGAGCAACTTGCCTCCGCATCCTGATCCGGTCAGGGCCGCGATCGAATCGGCGCCCGGGCTTCAAACCGGAGAACTGGGTGATCCTGGAGAGTTGGCGGCTTGGTTGTCCTCTGGAAGGCTAGAGGTCCAAGGGGGACGTGTGTTGTGTCAGGCCCGAGAAGTGTCCATACAGGCGTTGTCTGCGCTCTCGGTGGAGCAGCTCGTCGATTTCCAAAGCCGACTGGGCTTATTGGAGGTCAATGAACAGGTCGAGCTGCTCGATATTGTCAACTCCGGTGGGCTAGGCCGGTTTTGGCCGAGTGATCTGGCTGAGGCTGCCGGGATGCTGGACGCAGACCATGTCATGATTCCGCAGACACACCATCCAAAGGCTCAGCTTGGCGAAGGCGGAATGGTCCCGAAGGCGATCGCCGAGAACGACATAGGGGCCGGCTTCCTCGAATGCCCTCGGGAGCTATGCGGGGACGTTCTCGCCGTCCGCGCACTCACTCGGTCCATCTTCGGGCTGCCCGCTTATCAGGCTCACGTCCAGGCGCAGGTCGCTGAATACGAGGCCAAGCTCGCGGCTACCCACGGGCAGATCCATGTGGACATACATCCCTCGGGGCGGGAGTATTCCTACACGAATTGGAAGGGCGATCCGATCGGCTTGATACAGTTCGGTTTGTGGATCGACGGCTGACAGGCTGAGAAAAAATCGACTCGGGCTGCGCCCGAGCCGTCAGACCAGCCTGTCAGCATGCCCTTGGGCCGCCATCCGGCGGCCGCAGAGGCTGGGATCGTCGCTGCGCGCCGATGTTTTCCCAGCCTCTGAGCAGGCTGAGAAAAAATCGACTCGGGCTGCGCCCGAGCAGTCAGACCAGCCTGTCAGCATGCCTTTGGGCCGCCATCCGGCGGCCGCAGAAGCTGGGATCGTCGCTGCGGGCCGATACTTTTTCAGCCTCTGAGCCCTGGTATCGCCATGGGCCGCGGGACATGGCCGGGCCCGTCTGACCGCCGGTCGCCAGGTACTGGACGGTCGCAAGTTGGGCCAAGCCTCACGGGGCGAAGCGACTGCGGTCCGAGGAGATCGACGGACCGACTTGCGTTGCTCGCGTGTAGACCGAGATCGTTGTGCAAGGAAGCGGGGCGCGACCGGTTCCAATCGGTCGCGCCCCGCGAGGCAATCCTGGGCCCTTGGGACCCAAGTGGAAGGTTCGGGCTGGTCGGCTCTGCTCAGGCCGGCTCGGCCTCGCGGCTCTTCTTGCGCGGGCGGCCGCCCTTGGGCTTGCGCTCCTTGATGGTCTCGTTGAAGGAGGCCCAGTCCTGGCTGCTGAAGAGGCGCACCTTGCAGCCGCAGTCGATGCAGTAGGAGTGCTCCATGCTCATCAGGTACCGGCGGTAGTCCTGGCAGGCGTCGCACCACTTGAGGTCGCTGTAGAAGTCGCTCGGTTGGGTGGTCATGGCGTGTGTCGGGCTCGCGGGTCTGTGGAGCGCCTGGTCGGCGTACGGCGGTCTTGACGCAGGCCGCGGGCCAAGCCGCGACCCGGGCCTGCCCGGCAGGTCCAAGTCCTTGTGGGGACTTGACTTGGGGGCGGGCCGCCGACCTCGGACCGCGCTCGGGGCCGGGGCCGGGCGTCGTGTCTGCACAACACCTTGGACCGCGGCCGCGAAGGGCGCGTCAAAGGCGCTCGAAAGTCCTGCAATTCCTGGGGCTAGGGCGATCCGAAGGCCGCCGGAACCCCCGCGGACGGGCGCCAGGAGCCGGATGGAGCGTCGAAGGGAATGGACGTCGCCGTCCAAAGAACGAGACGCCCGGTCCCGGGCCCTCGGCGCCGGCCGCCGCGGGTTGCCCGCCCGGCTCGGCCCGCCCCGCCCCGAGGCGCTCCGAGGCGCTCCGAGGCGCTCCGGTCGGCGCCCGATGGCGCCCGATGGCGCCCTATGGCGCCGGCCCCCCGCGCTGCCCCTGGACGCCCCTGCCGATCCGACCGTGCCGGCAGACCGCGCTGGCCGAGCAGGCCGGGCTGGCGCTTCGGTCCCTGGGGGACCCGGCGGCCCGCCCCGGCCGGCTGGGCGCAGCGGGTCCGGGACCGCGCCGCGCCGGGGGCCGCCCGAAGGCCCTTCAGGCGGGCGGGGCCCCGGCTCGCTCGCGGTGGCTCGCCAGGGCTAGAGCTACCCAGGCCTCGCTCTCGCGGGCCTGGGCCCGCTCCAGGGCCGCCGTGACCCCGAGGTCCCGGCCGTAACCCTGGGCCAGGGCCCAGCCAGCCGCTTCGCGCAGCAGGGGCTCGACCGACTCCAGCGCGGCCAGCAGCTCGGCCCGCCCTGCTTCCGAGGGCAGGTTGCCGAGCGCCACGGCGGCGTTGCGGGCCAGGCCCAGGCTCCCGGCGCGGGCCAGGGGGCTGCCGGCCAGGTCGAGCGGCGGCGCGGCCCCCCGGCCTGCCGCCAGGAAGCGCTGCAGGCCGCCCTCGGCGACTTCTCTGTGGGTCCCGAAGCGCTCGCTCTGGTCGGCGGCTCGCTGGCCATAGGGGCAGACCTCGGAACACACGTCGCAGCCGAATACCCACGCGCCGAAGGCCGCGCGCAGCTCGGCCGGCGCCGGTCCGCGGTTCTCGATCGTGTGGTAGCTGATGCAGCGGCCCGCATCCACTTCGCCCGGGGCCAGGATCGCCTCTGTCGGGCAGGCATCGATGCAGGCGCGGCAGCTGCCGCAGGAGCCCAGCGCCAGGTCTATGTGGCTGTCCGCTGCCAGGCGGGCGCGCCCGAGTTCCGGCGCTTCGCCGCGCCACACGAAGGCCAGCTCGCCCAGGAAGAACCAGGGGCCGAAGGGCCGCGAGAGCAGATTGGCCGCCTTGGAGCGAAAGCCGAGGCCGGCTTCGGCGCCGTGGGAGCGCTCGAGCAGAGGCCCGGCGTCGACGATCGCGCGCGAGCTGCCGCGCTCGAAGCGCAGGGCCAGCTTCTTGAGGCGCTTGCCGAGCCAGCGATGGTAGTCGCGCCCGGCCGCGTAGCGGGCGATGCGCGCCCCGTCCGCGAGGCGCACGGCCGGGCGCGCGTGGGACACCGACACCACCAGCAGCAGGCCCGGGCCGCCGACCAGTCCGCGCGGGTCGGCGATGCGCGGCGCCTGGCGCTCGATCCAGCCCATGCCCGCATGCCGGCCGGCGGCCAGCCAGGCCCACAGGCGCGGCGCGTCGGCGGGGGGCGCCAGGGGCGCCAGCCCGGCCGCGTCCACGCCCAGCTCGAAGGCCGCTTCGATCAGGTCGGCAGGTCCCACGCTCCCGATTGTGCCCCGCACGGGGCCCGCCCGCAGCGGCCCCGGGGCGGCCCGTCCCCGCGGGGATAGACTCGCGCCCCACCCCAGGCCGACGTACCCCCCCGCCATGCTCCGTTCGACGCTCCCCGCCTTCCTGCTGGTCCTGGCCCCGCTCGGCGCCGCCCACCTGGCCGGCCCGTTCCAGGAGCCCCCGCCGAAGCCCCGGACGGAGCTGACCACAGAGGGCGATCGGGTGCGCGGATTGATGCCCAAGGCCTACGGCGGCGTCGATCTGCTCGATGGCATCCGCGGATTCAAGTTCCGGCTGCTGCCGAGTCAGTTCGAGAAGCAGCCCGACGGCAGCTTCCTCGAGAAGCCCGGGGCGCCTTTCGAGGTCGAGGTGGACTACCGCACCGGCGAGCGCTCCCTGCGGCTCGAGGAGGTCATCGACGGACAGTCCGTGGTGCGGCTGCTCGGTCGCAACGGGCAGCGCTGTTTCGTGGGCGGCAAGGCCTCCGAAGTCCCCGAGCTGCTGACGGTGGCGCAGGAGCAGGCCAGCTCGATCCTGCAGTTCTTGGACGTGTACTTGGGTCCGCCCTCGGGCCGCCTTCCGCTGGTTTGGGACCGGGTGCGCGAGCGCAACGGCGTCTCCTTCTACACCTTCGAGGCCCGTTCCGCGCTGAACCTGCCCATGCTGCTGTTCATCGGCATGGGCTCCCTGCGCGTCGAGCGCGTCGACCTGTTCGATCCCAAGACCGGCCAGCGCCAGCGCAGCCTGCGTTTCGAGGAGTTCGAACCGGTCGGCGGGTTGCCGATGCCGCGGGCGCTGCGGATCATCGACCGCGCTGGAGACCCCCTGGGTCTGTGGCGTTTCGAGGCCCTACAGCTCAATCCGGAGTTCCCCGAGGGGCGTTTCGAGGCGCTCTGATCGCCGCGCCACGGCGCCCTTGCTCCGGCTAGGCCAGGGCCTGCGAGCGCTCTTGGCCTGGAGACGCGGCTGCGACCCGCTGACGCGCCGCGGGCCGTCGCGGACGGGCTGACGGGCTCGGACGCCCTCGGCTCGCACCATGCCGACCGAGGCAACGCCCGAGCCGCAGGACCTGCCGGTCTGCATGCCTTCGGGCCGCCCTCCGGAGGCGCAGCGCTGGTGGGATCGACGGCGGCTGAGGGCGGGAGCGGCGTTGATCCACTCCACCGGACCCGGAGTTTCCCTGCATCGGCTGAGCGCGGCCGGAAGGCTCCGCGCCCGGCCTCCCTGGGATTGCGAGCCGGCCGGCGGGCGGCGCTCCCCTCGTGTTCCTGCGGGGCCTGCGCAGCGGACCCAGCGGCGCAGGTCAACGGCCGCGCCCGTTCCGGGGCCGGTCCCTGCGCCGTTGGTGGGGGAGCCGCCTCCGGGAGATCGCCCCGGGGCTGCGGCCAGCGAAAAAGGGAGGCCGGATGTTCCAAAATTTGCTACCCAACCTGTCAACCTTTGCACAACCGTTACATTCGACAGTTCGAAGGCTGTCCTCCGTCGGCTCGGCGGTCGGCTTTCCACGGTTCGACCTCCTGTCCCCCTTTCGGCGCCCCCCCGGCGTCCGAGGAGACGCATCTGATGCAGGGAACCCGTCCCCTAGGTCCCGAGCTCAGCCCCCCTCCGGGAGCGGCTCGAGACTTATGGCGCAGGAAGCTGGCCGCGCTGTCGGCCGAGGACCCCTCGGCGGACCTCGGCTGCCTCCACGCGCTGCTCGACTGCTCCACCTTGTGCGGCGAGGATCTCCGCGACCAGCTCTCCACCGAGCTGATGCGGCGCTTCCGGGACAGCGGCTCGCGGGCCTGCTTCGGCCTGCTCTACGAGCTCAACTGGGGGCATCTGTTCGCACAGGTCACCCAACGCCTGCGCCGCTATCAGAGCCGAGCCGACGCCGGCGATCTGCTGCAAGAAGTTTTCTTCAACGTCTATCGGTATCCACGAAATTTCGATGCCGGACGGCCGGAAGCATTCCGCGTCTGGACGGCGACCATCGTGCGCAACACCGTGCTCAAGCACCTACGCAGCCTGTCCCGGTCCGGACGCGCCGAGGTGCCCTTCGAAGATCTCTCCGAGCAGCCCGAGTCCAGCGCTTCGGAGCCCCTGGGCGATGTGATCGAGCAGGAGAGCGAAAACCAGTGCCGACGCGTCTACCTGGTTTATCTGCACCTCTATCTGCATTTCTACAAGCAGCTCTCCCAGCGCGAGCAGACCGCCCTGCGGCTGGTGGAGGTGGACGAGGTCAGCTACCGCGATGCGGCCGAGCAGCTCGGCATCCGCCTCGAGAACCTGAAGATGGTGATCTTCCGGGCGCGGCGGAAGATCTACCGGGCCATGAAGCGGGTCTTTGAGGGGCTGCCCGCCGATTTCCGGCCCGCCCGCGAACCCCGCGAAGCCCAAGCGGGCCGCGACGTCTTGACCCCCCGTCCCCCGCGATCCGCCCCCGAGACACCGCCACCGCCGGGCCGCGTGGCGATCTCGCGCCGGCCCGGTGCTTCGGTTGCACCCAAGGCCCGCGCCTTCGATCCCGCCGCCCCGAAAGAAACACGACCCGCTCCCAAACCGACCCGCAGCCAAGCCCCGAATCCCGACGAATCTCGAACCCCCTGCGCCGAACAAGCCAGCCGCGAGGACCACAGCCGATGAAACCTCCCTTCGGTGAACGCTCCGAGAACGAACCGCGCGAGTCCCTCGGGACCCCCGCGGCTGACGCCGCTGCTGCCGGTGCCCAGCTCTCCGCCGACCCCTGGGCCGACGGCTTGGCCGAGGCGGCGCAGGAACTCTCCGACGGCCTGCCCATGGGCGGCGCGGAGAGCCTCAGCGAGCGCGAGCTGCTGCAGTTCGACCTCTCGCAGATGATCGACGGCGAGCTGTGCGAGGAGCCGGCCGCGCGCACCCTGGAGCGCCTCGAGGCGCTGCCGGAGTGCCGCGACTTCTTCGAGCACATGCTGACCCAGCTGGGCGCGCACCGGGACCTGAGCCGTCCGGAGACCCTCGTCGAGCACTATCGCGAACTGATCGGCGGGCGCCTGCCCAAGGACCTCGAGACCCGCCAGCTGGTGCACCGTCTGGCCTCGATCTTCTACCAGGTCGGCAAGGCCTACGCCCTGTCCGCCTTCGATCCGGACTGGCGCCAGCGCGTGTTCGAGCGCGCCGTCTCGGTCGATGCCGCCCGCTCCCAGGGGCGCGGGTTCATCGACGGGGTCGCCAGCCGCCAGGCTGAAGGCGATGCCGCGCGTTTCGGCCAGGTCGACTGGCGCCAGAAGCGCCACCTGCTGAACGGCCTGCTCGAGCGCATCGAGCGCCCGGCCGACAAGGCCAAGCGCATGCTCGAGGAATGCCTGCGGATCGAGCCCGACTATGATCCGGCGCAGCTCTACCTGGGCTTCCTGGAACAGAAGGCTGGCCTCAAGCTGCGCGCCGCCAAGCGCTTCCGGCAGGTCTTCGACGACGCGGTCGATCCGGGCAACCGCGGGCACGCCGCCATGCAGCTCGGCAAGCTGTACGTCGCCGAGGGCGAGTTCCGCACCGCGCTGGTCTGGTTCCGCTGGGTCGGTCTGAGCGGCCTGGCGCGGCTCGACGAGCGCTTCTTCCCGGCCAACTTCAACATCGGCCTGTGCTACGCCCACCTCGAACAGCCGGCGCGGGCGATCGCCGCCTTCCGCGGCATGCTCGACCGTCACCCCGGACGGCGCGCCGAACTGGCCCAATTCTTCGCCCGCTCACCGAAGCTGCGCCTGTGCATCGACAGCCAGCCCGGTTTTGCTGCCGCCTTGCTTGCCCGTTGCCCCGAACTCTTCTCCGTCTCCGCGGACGGAGCGCGTCCCGCCTGACCATGCGCTCTCCCATCTCCATGAAGCTCTCGCACACCTCGCGCCACCCCTGGTCCCGCCTGCTGGCCACCTTGGTCCTGCTGGTCGGTCTGTGCAGCTCGGCCTTCGCCCAGAGCGACAACACGACGGGCGACGGCGCCGCCAGCGGCCCGCCCCCGGGCCCGATGTTCGCCGACGAGGCCATCGGCACCCTGCCGACCTACTGGACCGAGCAGGAATTCGTCTACTTCCCCGGCCCGGTGGGTGCGGTCTTGATGGCCATCCAAAAGGGCCAATCCTTCGAGGCCGTGGTGCCGGTTCAGCTGGTCAAGCCGCTGTTCAAGACGGCCAGCGGCCTGGGCTTCGCCTTGGTCGGCCCGGCCAGCCCCGGCATGGTCCGCGTGCGGATCTTCGGAGCGGTCGAACTCCAGCTCGACACCGCGGTGATGGCCGGCGCCAAGATCAAGACCCAGATTCGCTACGGCATCGACTACCTGTTCGGTCAAGCGCAGGTGTTCAAGAACGGCCAGGCCGGCCAGCCCTTCACCCTGCTCTCCACCGCAGGCGTGGTCGATCTCGGCCTCCTGCCGATCGCCCAGGGCAAGCTCCCGCTGAGCGGCATCGGTTGCCGCGCCTGGACCCTCAAGGACCAGCAGGCCAGGGTGCGCGTGATGCTGCAGAGCGGCGTCATCCGCGTGTTGATGAGCTACTCGTGACGGGCTGTAGGGGTTCGATCGACTCGGGCTGCGCCCGAGCCGTGATCGCAGCCCGCCCGATGCCTTTGGCCCGCCATCCGGCGGGCGCAGAGGCTGCGC
>JBILNK010000022.1:0-34777 GCA_044375105.1 Planctomycetota bacterium | reverse complement strand
ACGGGGCCGGTGTACCGAGCCATGGTGCAGGACGGAGAGGTGTTCGGAGCGGGCGGCGCGAGGCGCTGCTTGGGTTGGGAGGGCGGCTGTCTTTGGAGCTGGCTGGCGGCGGCTCGGGGGCACGAGCCGCCCGGGGTCACACACGGCGGCGCTTGCGGGCGCGGCAGCCGTTGTGCGGCAGGGGGGTCACATCGGCGATGGTCGAGATCTTGAGGCCCGCATTGGCCAGGGCCCGGATGGCCGACTCGCGGCCAGAGCCGACTCCGCGCACGAGGACTTCGACCTCCTTCATGCCGCTACGAATGGCGGCGGCGGCGGCCCGGTCAGCGGCGCGCTGAGCCGCGTACGGAGTGCTCTTGCGGGTGCCCTTGAAGCCGACGGTGCCCGCCGTGCCCCAGGAGATGGTCTCGCCCGTCGGCGACGTAATCGTTACGTGGGTGTTGTTGAAGCTGGCCTTGACGTGGGCCAGGCCGCGCACGACGTGCTTGCGCACCTTCTTCTTCTGGGCGGCACCGGCTTTCTTTTCGGTGGACATGGCGATTGAGACGGAAGGCGCGGTGTGGGGCGCGTGGAGCGCAGGGATGGGAGCGCAGGGAGCGGGGTTCGCGGGAGCAGCGGGCTCAGGCTGCGAAGGGATCTGAGGGGAGGAGAGGGCTGGGTGCGTCGGCCCCGTGCACCCCCTTCGGATCAGAGCTCCGAAGGGTCGCGGCGGGGCCTCGGATCACTTCATGCCCTTCACGGACTTCTTGCCGGCCACGGTCTTCCTCGGGCCCTTGCGCGTGCGGGCGTTGGTGCGCGTGCGCTGACCGCGGACGGGCAGACCGCGGCGGTGGCGCAGGCCGCGATAGCAACCGATGTCGCGCAGGCGGGCGATCGAGGCCGCCAGCTGACGGCGCAGATTGCCCTCCACGAGGAAGTTGTCGTTGAGGTGAGCCGCGAGCTGGGTGACCTGTTCTTCGGTCAGGTCACGGGCCTTGATGCCCGGGTCGAGACCGAGGGCCTTGATGGCGGCCAGCGAGGTGGTACGGCCGACGCCGTACAGGTACGTCAACGAAATCTCGAGACGCTTGTTCGGGGGCACGTCGACGCCGAGGATGCGGGGCATGGCGGTGGGGTCGTTGGGGGGATCCGGAGCGCGGAATCAGGTGCCCTGACGCTGCTTGTGGTTGGGGTCGGCCTTGCAGATCACCCGGAGCACCCCTCGGCGCTTGACGATCTTGCAGTGCATGCACATGCGGCGGACGCTGCTTCGTACTTTCATGTCGCTTGGCGGGGCCAGGCCCCTTCTGGAGGTGCTGCGGTGTTCGGTATTGCTCGGGGACCCCGCGCCCAGCGCCTGTGCGCGCTGGGCCGGACCGGGCGCGCTGAGCGCGGCCGCGGGCGGGATGGTGCGGTATGGTTCTTGAAACGATGGATGGGCTGCCTCGCAAGGCGAGGGTCAGCGCGAGGGAGCCTTGCGCTTGTCGCCACGCCAGACGATGCGGCCCTTGGTCAGGTCGTAGGGCGACATTTCGACGGTGATCGTGTCGCCGGGAAGAATGCGAATATAGCGCATCCGCATCTTCCCGGAAACATGGGCGAGGATCTCGTGTCCAGACTCCAGCCGGGCCCGGAAGCGGGCGTTGGGCAGGGATTCGGTCACGATCGCTTCCACGGTGATCGGTTCTTCCTTGGCCATGTCAGGCGCGCCCTCCCTGGACGCCACGCTTTTGGAGGGTCTCGAGCAGCCTCTCGAACACCTGCCCCGGGTTGCCCTGGCCATCGATGGCGTCCAGGCAGCCGGCTGCCCGGTAATGCTGGACCAGGGGGGCCGTCTGGCGGTGGTAGACCTCGAGGCGCTTGGTCACGACCTCCGCCTGGTCGTCGGCCCGGCTCTGCAGAGCGCCACCGCAGCGGTCGCACTGTCCGGCAACCTTGGGCGGGTCGAATTCCTTGTGCTGGATGTGCCCGCAGGCGGCGCAGATCAGGCGTCCCGAGGCCCGGCGCACGATCAGGGCGTCCGGGACGGAGAGGTCGATCACCACCAGCCGGGGAGCCTGGCCGGCCCGGCGTCCGGCCCCATCCAAGGACCGGGACAAGGCTTCCGCCTGCGGCAGGGTGCGGGGGAAGCCATCCAGCAGGTAGCCCCCAGAGCAATCCGGCGCGGCGACCCGGGACTCGAGCATCTCGATCACCAGCGCATCCGGCACCAGTTCGCCCCGCTCCATGAAGCCCTTGGCCTTCTGGCCCAGGGGGCTCGAGCGCGCGAGGTTCTCGCGGAACAGGTCCCCCGTGGAGATGTGGGGCAGCCGAAGGTGGCCTGCGAGGCGCTTGGCCTGGGTGCCCTTACCGGCCCCGGGCGCCCCCAGGAGCAGCACGACCAGGGCGCCGCCCGAGCTCGCTCGGGTCGGGTTTTGGCGCTGGTCGGAGGGCTGCATGGGAGCGGAGGGGCGGGGGGCGCGCTGGCTGGAGGAGGGCAGGATCGGAGCTTGGGGGGCGGGTAGGCGGTCGAAGGGTCGCGGAGCGGATTCTGGGCGGTCGAGGTGCGGGAGAGATCGCGAGGGATCGGATTCAACCCACCTGGGTCACGTGCCCTTCCGGCCAGCCCAGCTCGGGGCCGCGCCCGGGGCCGCGCCCGGCTTGGCCGGCGTCTCCCCGGTCTTCATGAAGCCCTCGTAGTTGCGCATCACCAGCTGGGCGTTGAGCTTGTCGACCAGGTCCATCGCCACGCCGACGACGATCAGCACCGAGGTGCCGCCCAGGAAGTAGGCCAGGTTGCCGTTGAGACCCGGCACCTGGGCTGTCACCATGCCAGGCAGCACGGCGATCAGGGCCAAGAAGGCGGCGCCGGCCAGGGTGATGCGCTCGAGTACTTTCTTGATGTGCTCCGCCGTACGGACGCCGGGGCGGATGCCCGGGATGAAGGAGCCGTGCTCCCGCAGGTTGTTGGCGATGTCCTCAGGCCGGAACATCAGGTTGTTCCAGAAGAAGCAGAAGAAGAACACCAGCGCCATCAGCATGGCCACGTGAACGAAGCCGTCCGACTGCTCGAACACCCGCGAGACGGCGCGCAGATCCAAGGCGCCGAAGATCACGCTGGGGATCATGAACATCGCCGAAGCGAAGATGATCGGCATGACTCCGGCCATGTTGATCTTGAGCGGCAGGTAGTGCTTCTGCCCGCCGTACACGCGCCGGCCGCGATTGAGCCGCGCGTACTGGATCGGGATGCGCCGCTCGCCCTTCTGGATGAACACGATGAACAGCACGATCACGACCCACAGCGCCACCAGGGTGAAAATCGTGTTGTAGGCCTGGGAATCCTGGCTGATCACCCGGCCCAAAGAGGACGGCATCTCGGCGATGATGTTCGCCATGATGATCAGGGAGGTGCCGTTGCCGATGCCGTACTCGGTGATCAGCTCTCCCAGCCACATCACGAAGATCGCGCCGGCGACCAGCGCCAGGACCACAACGATCGCCAGGCCGAGGCTCGGACCGGCGCTGCTGGCCAGCATGGTCGGGTCATCCGACAGCAGCCCGAACCACAGGAAAAGGGCCTGGATGATGGCGATCGGGATGGTCGCCAGACGGGTCCACTGGTTGATCTTCTTCTGACCCGCGGCGCCTTCCTTCTGGATCGCTTCGATCCGGGGCGAAACCTTGCCGAGGATCGAGAAAATGATCGACGCCGAGATGTAGGGCATGACCCCCAGCGAAAAGATCGCCGTCTGGCCGATGGCACCCCCGGAAAAGGCGCTCAGCAGGCCGAAAAGGGATCCCTGGGCGCTTTCCGCCAGCTGGCGCAGGAAGGTCGGGCTGAGCCCCGGCACCGGGATCTGGAAGCCAATCCGGTAGATCGCCAGGATCCCGAGCGTGGTCAGGATCTTGGAGCGGGTCTCCGGGGACTTCAGTATCTGGCTGATCGGGTGGCTCACGGGACGGGGCGTGCAGGCACGCGGCGGAGAGAAGGGCGCGGGTTGGGGATCGGGGGGACTACGGAATCCGGTGGCTTGCCCGCAGAGCGGGTCCGGGTCGGTGGAGGCGGGTCAGGGGGGGGTGCTGGCGGCGTTCGGGTGGCTGGCGGGAGGCGCTGGCCCGCGGTCGGCGCAGGCAGGCTTTGGACTCGCAGGCAGCCGCAGCGGGATCGCCGGGCTCCAGGGCTGGGGCGTCCGGCGGGCCGTGGGCCTGGTCGAAATAGGGCCCCTGTAGCGGGTCCCGGCAGGGTGCGCCGGGGAGTTCGTGTGGGGGGACTCGGTTGGAAGGGCTGGGTCCGGGCGCCGGATCGGCGCTCCGGTTCAAAGCTCACTCCGCCTTGGCCTCGCGGCCGAAGGCGTCGAGGAGCACGGCCTTGCCGCCGGCCGCCTGGATCTTCTCGAGGGCCGACTTGGAAAACTTCTGGGCCCGGACGGTCAGGGCCTTCTTGAGATCGCCGTCGCCGAGCACCTTGAGCAGGCGCGTCTCGAGGCTGACCAGGCCGCTGGCAAGGACGGTTTCCAGCTCGATCGTCGTGCCGGCGGCGTAGCCGTTGAGCTGGTCGACGTTGATCACGGTGTAGTCGGTGCGGAAGCGGGCATTCTTGAAGCCGCGCTTGGGCACACGCCGGTAGAGGGGCATCTGGCCCCCTTCGTAGCCGGCCCGACGGCGGGCGCCCGAGCGCTGGCCCCAGCCCTTGTGGCCGCGGCCGGCAGTCTTGCCCAGGCCGCTGCCCACGCCGCGGCCGACCCGCTTGCGTGTCGAGTACTTCTTGCCCTTCTTGAGGATCGTCGAGAGTTGCATGGCCTTCGGGGTTGCCGGGAGCAGGCGTTGCTAGGCGGGTGTGCGTGCGATCGCGGGAGTCGTGGCCCGGATCAGAGCTGGACGCCCCGCAGGGCGGCGACCTCTTCGTGGGTACGCAGATTGGAGAGCGCCACGAAGGTGGCCTTGATCAGGTTCATCGAATTGGTGGACCCGTAGGCCTTGGTCAAGATGTTGCGGATGCCCGCCATCTCGCAGACCGCCCGCACAGCGGCTCCGGCGATGATGCCGGTGCCTTCGGCCGCGGGAACGAGCTTGACCATCGAGGCGCCGTAACGGCCCTGAACCTCGTGGGCCAGGGTGCCGTGCTCATTGACCGTCACCCGCAGCAGGTGCTTGCGAGCGTCCTTGTTGGCCTTCTCGATCGCGTTCGGAACCTGGCGGGCCTTGCCGTAGCCGTGGCCGACGATTCCAGAGCGATTTCCGGCGACGGCCAGAGCGGAGAAGGAGAAACGACGGCCACCTTTCACCACCGCAGCCGAGCGGTTGATCTTGACCAGGACCTCGGTCAGCTCCTGGATGTCGGCGGACTCCGTGAGGTCCAGGTAGGGAATGAGCGTGCTCATGGATCTAGGCGTGTGCGTGGTCGCGGGGCGGGGTCAGAACACCAGCCCGGACTGGCGGGCACTTTCGGCCAAGGCTTTGACGCGGCCGTGGAAGCGGGCGCTGCCCCGGTCGAACACGACCTCCTTGACTCCGGCTTCGATAGCCATCCGCGCCACGAGGGCCCCGACCAGCGCCGCGCGCTCGGTCTTGGTCTTCTTGCCGTGCTCGGAGCCAAACTCTTTCGAGCTGGTCGAGGCGGAGGCAAGGGTACGCCCCTGCTCGTCGTCGATCACCTGAGCGTAGATGTGCTTCGAGGTGCGATGGACGGAGAGCCGCGGGCGATCTGCCGTCCGGCGCAGCTGGGAGCGCAGGGACAGGAGGCGGCGGCGCTTGCGGACAGACTTCAGTTTGCGCTCGTTCATGGAGATCAGGAGCCGAAGCTCTTGCCGGCCTTGCGACGGACGTACTCACCCTGGTAGCGGATACCCTTGCCGTTGTATGGCTCGGGAGGGCGCACGGAGCGGATGACGGCAGCGAACTCCCCCACCGCCTGCTTATCGATCCCGCTGATGGTGATCGTGGTGGGGTTGGGACAGGCTGCGGTGACGCCTGCGGGGAGGCTCAGGTCGATGGGGTGACAGAAGCCGATGTTGAGGACCAGCTTTTTGGGCTGGACCTGGGCATTCCAGCCGACCCCTTGGATCTCGAGGGACTTCGCATACCCCTTGGTGACGCCCAGGATCATGTTGCTGAGCAGGGCTCGGG
Source organism: Planctomycetota bacterium (assembly GCA_044375105.1). GTDB lineage: Bacteria > Planctomycetota > UBA1135 > UBA1135 > JBIKLM01. Next base: position 28,690 of record JBILNK010000022.1, on the reverse strand, counting down.
TCATGCCGTGGTAGGCACGCACGGAGCGCTCGTCGGCCGCCGGCTTGGCCACCGGGCTGACCTTGGCCTGGCCAGCGGCGACCTCGACCTGGATCTCGCGGCGGAGCGGCATGCTCAGCTCGCCTTTCGGGCCCTTGACCGAAAGCGTCTGGTTGGCGACTGAGATGGTCACCCCCGAGGGGATCGGGACGGGGGTTTTGCCGATGCGGGACATGGCGTTTGCGGGGTTTCGGTGCGGGGTCGCGGGCGAATTCGGTCGCTCGGGTGCGGCTTGGACTGGGAGGGGTGGGCCCGGCTCAGTAGACCTGGCACAAGACTTCTCCACCCACGTTGAGTTGACGGGCGCTGCGATCGGAGACCACGCCCTTGGGGGTCGAGAGCACGTAGATGCCCATGCCACGCAGGACCCGAGACATGCGGCTGGCGCCCGAGTAGACCCGTCGGCCCGGCTTGCTGACCCGCTCGATGTGACGGATCACCTGCTGGCCATCGGGACCGTACTTCAGCTTGAGGACCAGCTCGCTGGACGGGCTGCTCGGACGCACCTCGTAGGAGTCGATGAAGCCCTCCGATTTGAGGGCTTCTGCAATCCCCACCTTCAGCTTCGAGGCGGGCATGCTCACCTCGGTGCGCCGGATGCTGTTGGCATTCCGGATGCGGGTCAGCATGTCGGCGATGGGATCGGTCATCATGGCTCAGTAGCGCGGGCGGGGGCTCGCCGCGTGGCGGGGGGTCGCGGGGCGGCGGGCCGGAGGTCTGGTCGGGATCGCTTTCGGTGTGGGATCGCTCGTCGGTAACGGGCCGCCTGGACTCAGGCGGTTTCCTTGCGACGGAAGGGCATGCCCAGCTCGGCCAGCAGGAACTGGCCACGCTCGTCGTTGCCCGCGGTGGTCACGAAGGTGATGTCCATGCCCTGCTGGAACTCGACGCGATCGAGCTCGATCTCAGGAAAGACGCTCTGCTCGGAAAGGCCGATGCTGTAGTTGCCACGGCCGTCGAGCTTGGAGTTGACCCCACGGAAGTCGCGGATCCGGGGCAGGGCGATGTTGATCAGGCGGTCGGCGAACTCCCACATGTGGCTGCCGCGGAGGGTCACCGCGACGCCGATGGGCATGCCCTCGCGCAGTTTGAAGCCGGCGATGGAGTTGCGGGCTTTGCGCACCGTGGGCTTCTGACCCGCGATCAGGCTCAAGTCCTTGACCGCGGCCTCGATGCGCCCCTTGTTCTCCACGGCCCCCTTACACCCCATGTTGATCACGATCTTGACCAGCTTGGGCACGGCCATGGGGTTCTGAATGCCAAACTGGCTCTTCAGCTTCGGGACGACGTCGTCCTGATACTTCTTCTTGAGGCTGGGGATCATCGGTGTCCTCGCGGCGCGTCGGGGGTCGCCGGCGACCTGACCGCCGAGCTCGGGGGCCTGGCGATCGGTCGTGTTCGGTGAGATGGGCAGGGGCGGGAAGGTGCGGATTCGGCAGAAGGGCTTTTAGGAGGCCCGTCGACCCGCGACCGACGCTCAGAGCGACTGGCCGGCGGGGTCGGCGACCGTGGGATCAGTCGCGGCCGGGACGCTTGCGGGTGGGTTTGCCCGTGGTCGGGTCCAGGAACATCACGTTGCTCGAGTGGATCGGGAACTCCATCTCGAGGCGCTCGCCCTTGGGCTGGGCCTGGGTGGGCTTCTTGTGCTTGATGCGCTTGTTGACGCCCTCGATCACCACGCGGTCAGCTTGACGCAGGACCTGCAGGACCGAGCCCTTGGCGCCCTTGTCGTTGCCAGCGATCACGACGACCTGATCGCCCGCCTTGAAACGCATCGCTCCGGTGTTGTTGCTCATCAGACGACCTCCTGGGCCAAGGAGACGATCTTCATGAAGTTGCGCTCGCGCAGCTCGCGGGCGACCGCTCCGAAGATGCGGGTGCCCTTTGGGTTCCCTTCCGCGTCGATCAGGACGATGGCGTTCTTGTCGAAGCGCACATAAGAGCCGTCCTTGCGGCGGGTGTTCTTGCGGACGCGCACGATCACGCCCTTGACCACGCTGCCCGGCTTGGTCTCCGAGCCGGGGATGGCCTTCTTGACCGAGGCGACCACGATGTCGCCCAGGCCGGCATAACGGCGGTGGGTGCCGCCGAGCACCTTGATGCACATGGCTCGCTTCGCGCCGGTGTTGTCGGCGACGTCGAGGATGGTCTGCATCTGAATCATGGCCGGTCTCCTGAGTGGCTAGCTGGGTTGTTCGCTTGAGGTGTTGGGTCGCCTGGGCCGCACGATGGGCCTGCGCGGGCGCTTCAGCTGCCCTGCTTCCAGAGGTCGGAGACCCCTTCGGCGCCCCGTTCGGCGGCGCTGGTCACATCGCCAGCCAGCTGCGCGCTGGTGATGATGCGGTCGAGGCGCCAGCGCTTGGTCCGCGACAGGGGACGCGTCGCGATGATCTGGACCTCATCGCCGACCTTCGCCAGCCCTTCCTCGTCGTGGGCGTGATACTTCTTGTGGCGCCGCACGAACTTGCCGTACTTCGGGTGTGCGTAGGTGCGCTGGACCAGAACGGTGATGGTCTTGGCCATCTTGTCCGAGGTCACGGTCCCTTGCAGGACGCGGCGCAGGCTGCGGGTTTCGCTCATGGGGAGGTTCTCTGGCTCATGCCCCGGTCAGGGCGCGGATTCGTGGTCTCGAGGTCGCGGGACCGAGGGGCCGGGAGCATCCGAGATGCCCGGGGCTGGGTACGGGTCGTTGGGGCTGGCTAGGGCTTCGGATCGGGATCAGGCCCTGGCGGCCAGACGCTGGCGGAGGATCGTCTTGATGCGGGCGATGTCGCGGCGCGCCTCACGGACTCGCCCGGACTTGCCGGAGGTGTCGAGCTGGCCCTTGATGCGCAGCTCGAAGATCTCGCGGGCCAGCTTGGTCAGCTCCACGTCGAGCTCGTGGTCGGTCTTGGCGCGGATGTCGTCGATCTTCATGGTAACTAGCCTGTGGGCGCGGGTGAGAAGGCTCAGGCGACCGGGATGCGCCGGACGAGCTTGACCTTGACCGGCATCTTGTGGGCCACGCGCTTGAAGGCCAGCTTGGCCTTCTCCTCGGGCACCCCGCCGATCTCGAACATGACGGTGCCCGGCTTGACCTCCGCCGCCCAGAACTCGACGTCGCCCTTGCCGGTGCCCATGCGGACCTCGGCCGGCTTGGAGGAGATCGGCTTGTGAGGGAAAATCCGGATCCAGATCTTGGCCGCGCCTCCGAGGGCGCGGTTTGCGGCGATACGCCCCGCCTCGATCTGACGGCCCGTGACCCAGCCGGCGTCCAGGGACTGCAGGCCGTACTCGCCGTACGAAACACGATTGCAGCGGGTGGCAAGTCCCTTGATCCGGCCGCGGAAGGCCTTGCGGAACTTGGTCCTCTTGGGCATCAAAGCCATGGGAGTCTTCCTTAGGTGTGGGCTGCGGGGTTGGGCGGAGGGTGCGTTGGATGCGAAGGATCGGCGGCGGGTCAGGAGCGGCGGTCGCCGCGCTCACCACCCCGATCGGAGCGCTCGCCGCGCTCACCACGATCCCCGCGATCGCCACGGGGGCGACCGGGACCACGGCCGCCTCCGGACTGGAGCATCTCGGTACGGTCGTTCTTGACGACGCCGCCCAGAGGGAAGCGGTAGTCCAGCTTCTGGCCCCGGTCCAGGTCGCCCTTGTAGATCCAGACCTTGATCCCGATGACTCCGTAGCTGGTCTTGGCCTCGGCGGTCCCGTAGTCGACGTAGGAACGCAGGGTGGTAAGGGGCACGCGGCCCTCGCGCTCCTTGGCCTCGCGGGCCATTTCGGCTCCGCCCAGGCGGCCGTTCATCTCGATCTTGACGCCCTTGGCGCCGGCCTGCATGGTGGTCTGCAGTGCTTTTTTCATGGCTCGGCGGAAGGCCATGCGCTTCTCGAGGGCCTCGGCGACCACTTCCGCGACCAGACTCGACTCCAGCTCTGGGCGCTTGATCTCGCGAACGGTCAAGTGGCAGGTGATCCCCGCGATCTCCTGGAGTTCCTTCTTGAGCTGCTCGACGCGCACGCCCTTGCGGCCCACCAGCACGCCCGGGCGCGCCGTGTGGACGATGACGTTGACGGCATCGCTGGTTCGCTCGATCTCGATGCGGGGGATTCCGGCGCCCTTGAATTCCTTCTGGATGAAGCGCCGGATCTCCTGGTCCTGCTTGAGCAGGCGGCCGAAATCCCGCTTGTTGGCGTACCAACGGGAGCGCCAGGGCTCGATGACGGCGATGCGGTAGCCGGTCGGGTGAACTTTCTGTCCCATGGGAGGTGTTCGGGCGGGGCGGGGCGGGGTGGCTCGACGCGTGGCGCGTTCGGATCAGGCGCGTTCTTTGACCACCACCGTCAGGTGGGCCGTGCGCTTGCGGATCGGCATGGCGCGCCCCTGGGGGCCCGGTCGCCAGCGCAAGCGATCGTTCAGCAGCGGGCCTCCGTCGGCCTTGATCTCGCTGATGAACAGGCGGTTGACGTTGACGTCCCCGTTCTGCGCGGCGTTGGCCACCGCGGACTGCAACACCTTCTTGTAGAAGGAGGCCGCCCGCTGGGGAGCGAACTCCAGCATGGAGAGGGCGTCGTTGACCGGCAGGCCACGGATGGCGTCAGCCACCAACCGCGCCTTGCGGGCGGTCAGGCGGGCGTAGCGGTGCACCGCGCGGAAGGAGGTTTGGGCGTCGAGCTCGGTCATGGGAGCGACTGGATCTGGCTCGGGAGCGGTTGGCGACGGGGGCGGGGCGAAGGGCTAGCGGGCTCGAGGCCGAGCGGCGGCGGAATTGGCGCGCGCGCTCTGGCCCGAAAACTCACTTGGGACCAGCCTTGCGGGCCGCCTCCTTCTTGTTGGTGTGGCCGCGGAACTGGCGGGTGGGCGCGAACTCGCCCAGCTTGTGCCCGACCATGTCCTCGGTGACCTGGACGCGCACGTGCTGCTTGCCGTTGTGCACCATGAACACCAGTTGGATGAAGTCGGGCGTGATCGTCGAGGCGCGGGCCCAGGTCTTGATCGGGTTGCGATCGCGCTTGGCCAGCGCGTTCTTGACCTTGATCGCCAGCTTGGGGTCCACGAAGGGACCCTTGCGAATGGAACGTCCCATGAATCACTTCCTCCGGCGCAGGATGAACTTGTCGGTCGGGTGGTTCTTGTTGCGGGTCTTCCCGCCCTTCGCGAGCACGCCGTGGGGCGAGCACGGGTGGCGGCCCCCCGCCGTACGGCCTTCGCCACCGCCCATCGGGTGGTCGACGGGGTTCTGGGCGGTGCCGCGCACCTCGGGGCGGCGGCCCATGTGGCGCTTGCGGCCGGCCTTGCCCAGCTTGACGTTCTGGTGGTCGGTGTTGCCGACGCGGCCGATGGTGGCGCGGCAGCGCACGTGGATCCGACGCAGCTCGCCCGAGGGCATCGAGACCACGGCGTAGTCCCCTTCGCGGGCCGTCAGCTGCGCGCCGGATCCGGCCGAGCGGCAGACCTGGCCTCCGCGACCGGGGCTCATCTCGATGTTGTGGATCGTGAGGCCCACCGGGATGTCGCTGAGCGCCATGGCATTGCCGTCGCGGGGCTCGGCACCCTGGCCGGACATGATCGGCTGGCCCACGGTCACGCCCAGGGGCGCCAGGATGTAGCGCTTGTCGCCGTCCGCGTAGACCACGAGGGCGATGTTCGCGGAACGGTTCGGGTCGTACTCGACGGTCTTGACGACGCCGGGAACCCCGTCCTTGTCGCGCTTCCAGTCGATCAGTCGGTAGCGGCGCTTGTGGCCGCCGCCGCGGCGACGGGAGGTCTGGTGACCGTGGTTGTTGCGACCGCCGGTCTTGCGGATCGGACGGAGCAGGCTCTTCTCGGGAGTCGACGTGGTCAACTCGGCGAAATCGAGCACGTTGCCGTGGCGGCGCCCGGCGGATGTGGGGCGATAGCTCTTGATGCCCATGGGGGTCGTGGAGGAGCGGTGGGGCTAGCGGTCGTCAAGTCGGGCGATCCGGTCGAGGCGCGGGACCTCAGACCAGGTCGATCGTCTGCCCGGACTGCAGGACGACCATGGCCTTCTTCCAGGCCTGGGTGGAACCGGAGACCCAGCCGCGGCGCCGCGGCCGGCTGCGAACCCGCAGGGTGTTGACGCTCTTCACCTTGACGTTGAAGAGCTGCTCCACGGCCTGGCGGACCTCGACCTTGTTGGCGTCCACGGGCACGCGGAAGTGGTACGCGTTGCGGTTGGAGGTGTCGTCGGACGCCTTCTCCGTGACGTGCGGGGCGCGCAGGACTTGGTAGCTGCGCTTGAGCTTGTCGACCGCGATCTGGCCGGTCTTGGCGCCTTCGAACTGGGCAGGAGACATGGTTGCCGCGTGGTTTGTGGCCGCTGGGTGTTGAAGGAGGGCGCGGAGGGTCAGGCGCCGGAGGGGCGCTTGTGCTTGGCGACCTTGCCGACACCGACGCGGTTGGCCAGGGCGCTGAGCGCCGCGGACTCCGCGATCAGGACGCCGCCGTTCAGCACGTCGTGGGCACACAGGTCCACCGCGCACTTCACATTCACGCCCGGGAAGTTGCGGAAGGACTTCCACACGTTCTCGCTGGGCTTGTCGAGCACCACCAGGACCCGCTGCGGAGCGCCGCGCTCCTTGACCAGACCGAGGTCCCCGAGGACCTTGCGGGCAGCCTTTGCGTCCGGGCTCTGGAACTGACCTAGGTCGGCCACGATCACTTCTTCGTCGGCGAGCTTGGCGGCGATCGCCGAGCGCAAAGCGACCCGCTTGGCCTGGACCGGCATGTGGTAACTGTAGTCCCGCGGGAGGGGTCCGAACACGGTGCCCCCACCCCGCCAGATCGGCGACTTTCTGTCGCCGGCGCGGGCGCGCCCGGTGTGCTTTTGCTTCCAGGGCTTCTTGTGGGAGCCGGCGACCTCGGCGCGGGTCTTGGTCTTGACCGTGCCCTGGCGCTGGTTGGCCTGGAACATGACCACCGCATCTTTGAGAGTGCGATAGAGGACCCGGCCGCCGAAGGGCGACTCGTCGAATTGCACCGTGCCGGCGGCGCCGGACTTGTAGCTCTTGAGCTGCATGGGGTGTGCGCTGGTAAGTGGTGGTCTGCCCGAGGGCGGGGCGCGCTGCGGGCCGCGTCTGGCGCGGGCCCGGTTAGGCGCCGAGACGGGTCACTTCTTCTTGGCCTCAGCCTTCTTCTGGACCACCGGAGCCTTGACCACGCCGGTCTTGGCCTTCTGGACCTGGACGAATCCGCCGGTCGGACCGGGCACCGATCCGCGGACGAAGATCAGGTTTCGCTCCGCATCGACCCGCACCACCGTCAGGTTCTTGACCGTGGAGCGCTCGGCGCCGTAGTGACCCGACATGCGCTTGCCGGGGAACAGCTTGCCGATGCGCTTGGTGCCGATCGAGCCGGGCTGGCGCACGTTCATGCAGCCGTGGGTCTCGCTGCCCCGGCTGAAGCCGTGGCGCTTGATGGTGCCCGCGAAACCGCGGCCCTTGCTTTCGCCGATCACATCGACGAGCTGGCCCGCGGCAAACACGTCGCTGGCCTTGATCACGTCCCCCACCTTGTGGGTGGCGGGCGCGCTCAGGCGCAGTTCGCGCAGGAAGCGCTTCGGGGCGATCCCAGCGGCCTTGAAGTGGCCCAACTGGGGCTTCGCTGTGCGCTTGTCGGGCTTGTCTTCGAAGCCCAACTGGAGCGCGTCGTAGCGGTCCTGCTCCTGGGTGCGGACCTGCGTCACCACGCAGGGGCCGGCTTCGAGCACGGTCACGGGAACGAACGAGCCGTCCTCTGCGAACAGCTGGGTCATTCCGCGCTTGCGTCCAAGGATCAGCGTCATGAGCTCTTGAACCTGTTTGGGTTGTGGGTGGGATGGGGAGGGGCCGGTTCGACCGAGGACCGGGCGCCGGGGGCCGAGCCCTCGGTCGCCGCGGCCGACGCTCGGCCACGCGGCGGGAGGCGGCGCCGGAGCGGGCCCCCCTGGGATTTGTGCGGTCGGATAGGTGTCGGATCCTGCTCCGCCTGGCCCTCTTGGGAGAGCCCAGGGCAGAGGAGACGTTTCAGGCCTTGATGCGGATGTCGACGCCGGCGGGCATGTTCAGGCTGGACAGAGCGTCGACGGTCTGGCTGGTCGGCTCCGAGATGTAGATCAGACGCTTGTGCGTGCGGATCTCGAACTGCTCGCGAGACTTCTTGTCGATGAACGGCGAGCGCAGCACGGTGTAGCGCTCCACGCGGGTCGGCAGGGGGATCGGTCCGTTGACGCGGGCGCCGGTCCGCTTGGCGGTCTCGACGATGTCGGTTGCCGACTGATCCAGGGCCTCGTGGTCGTAGGCCTCCATGCGGATCTGGATGCGGTTCTCCATCGGCGGGCGGGGTCTGGGCTGCGTGAGGGGAAGGTTGCCGCCGGGCGGCGGTCGGTCAAGGGCCGACGGCCTCGAGGGGGCCGCCGGAGGTGTGCGATGCGTTCACCCCCAGGCACTGCTCGATCCCGCTACGAGTCGGCCCTGCTGACACACACCGAAGCCCCGCCCGCGCTACCCGCGCGGGCCGCCAGCCGAAGGGAACCGTCGCACCCGCTTGGGTGCGCGCAGCGCCGGCGCCGTGGCGCCTGCGTCCGGATCGGTGGGCCGCCGGGCGGGCGAAAGCCCGGGGCGGCGAGGAGGTGTCGATCAGGGCCGCCCCGCGCGGGCGGAGCGGAGGGAGCTGTCCGCGGCCTGACCCGCGCGCACTGCGCGGGGGCACCGGGAGCCCGCTCCTGGGGGTGAAGGGGGGAGAAAAATATCAGCGCCTGAAGGCCCCGTCAAGACTCGAACGCCCGACTCTCGCAAAGATTTCTGCGGTGAACCACTCCGTGATCGAGGTTCGGCCCAAGGACCGGCGTCCCCCCTCGGTCTAACGCCCCACGCCGACCGGGACACCGCCACCGCCCTGCCGGAGCTTGGAACTCCCGATACGGCGGCCCCCCACTCGAACGCATCAGGGGGTGCCGGCGAAAACCCGGCTGTGCGCCGGGCATAGCGGGCGGAGGTTGAGCGAGCGGCGGAGAGGCTGGCTCACGGATCCCCCGGGGCCGTCTCGGTGTCCGCTGAGCCGTCCGGGCGGGACCCCGGGGGCCTCCGGCCAGGCGCAGGCATCTGCTGGCCCCCCCCAAGTCCGACCGGTCCTGAGCCTATACAGAAGCCCTCGAAGAGCTCCATCGGGCGACTATCGCGAGACCCAGCTGGCTTTGCTCCTCCCCCGCCGGGCGGGCCTGCGCCCCCCCTCACTGGGGTTCGAGCCAGCCCGCCCGGGTCGCGGCGCAGCCAGCCGGCCGGTGTCGAGCCGACCGGGCCGACTGCCGATTCCCGCAGGAGGACCGGCGCCCAGCAACGACACCGACCAGAATCCGATCGCTTCCCGCTGGATATCCGCCCCCCCCACGGATGGATCGTGGCCGCCCAGCGCCGAGGGGCCGCCGACCGGAAGTCGCCTCGCTGGCCGCCCCGAGCTCTCGGGCCAGGCCGGTCAGCGCCAGATCAGACCGCGTTGGGCCAGCTCGGCCGGCGGCACCGGCGCAAAGCCCGCCGGCTGGGCGCTGTGGACGGCACGACCTTGGGTCAGAGACCGCAGGGCGTTGCTGAAGCCGCCCAGGCCCGCCAAGGGTAGGCGCACGCGGATGCGTCGCAGGCCGCCCTCCTGCATCTGCTCGGTGACCTTGGCTCCGCGGGAGAACAGCTCGCCCAAGACTCCGCCGGCGAAGGCCTCGGGCGCATAGACCTCGAGCGCCATCCAGGGCTCGTGCAGCTCGATGCTGATGCCCTGCAGGGCTTCCCGCAGTGCGATCACGGCCGCCTGGGCATAGGCCGGCTCGCTCTCCCTCCCGACGCGCGAGTCGATCGCCAGCACGCGCACCCGCGCGTCGACCAGCGGAAAACCGAACCGCGGCCCGAGCTGCGCAACCCGCTCCAAAGCGGCTTCGACTCCCTGGCGGGCCGCCGCAGAGGCCGGCGGAGCCACGCCCCACTCGATCTCGCAACGCCCGGTCCCAGGCTCGGGCAACACCTCAACCTCGACCTGGCCATAGACCGCCTGCTCGCCGATCTGGCGCTCCACCAGACCCGTGCCGCGGCCCGTGTTCAAGACGGCTTCCCGGTAAGCCACCTGCGGCTCGCCGATGCGCACACCGAGCCGAAACTCGTCTTCGAGCCGGCGCTGCACGATCTCGAGGTGCAGTTCGCCCATTCCCGAGAGCAACCAGAGCCCCGTCTCCGCGTCCTCGCGCAACCGCAGGGTCGGATCCTCACGAGCGAGCAGCTCGAGGGCCTGCCCCAGGGCGACGCGATCCTGGCTGCGCAGGGGCTCGAGGGTGATGCTGAGCACGGGTTCGGAGAATTCCGGCCGCTCGAGGGCCAAGGGCTGCCCGGGGTCACAGATCGTGTCGCCGGTCAAGCAGCCCTCGGCGCCGCGCCAAGCGGCGATCTCGCCGGCGCTCGCGCTCTCGATGCCTTCACCCCCATCGGCGTGCACGCACAAGAGCTCCCCCACCACCACGCACCTGTCCAGGCGCGGCAGATAGACCGAACTCCCCCGGGTCAGCGTGCCGCTATAAAGCCGCAGGAAGGCCAGGTCCCGGCCCCCGATGCGCTGGACCTTGAAGACGAAGGCGCACAGCGGGCCAGCGGGGTCGGGGTTCAGACGAATCGGCTCGCCCGAAGGCAAGGCCAGGGCCTGGATCGCACCGCGTTCGAGCGGGCTCGGCAACAGATCGACGATGCCATCCAACAGCGGCTGGATGCCCGCATTCTGGAGCGCCGAGCCGAGCAGCACCGGATAAAGCGTGCTGCTGGCGACCGCGGAGCGCAGCGCCGTGCGGATCGCTGCCGGCTCCGGTTCGCGCCCTTCGACCAGCTGCTGGAGGATGCGTTCGTCCACATCGGAGAGCGCCTCGATCAGGTCCGAGCGCAGCACCAACGCCTCATCCCGGACCGACTCGGGGATCGCCTCGGCGCGCGGCTTGCCCTCCGGGAACCGGTAGGCGCAGGCCTCGATCAGGTCGACCAAGCCGTCGAAGGCCTGCCCCTCCCCCAGGGGATATTGGATCGCCACCGCGCGTACCTCCAGCCTGCGCTCGATCTCGGCCATGGCAGCCAGGAAGGAGGCGCCCTCTCGGTCGCACTGGTTGACGAAGATGATCGTGGGGACGCGAAACCGGCGCGCCTGGGCGAAGACCGCCTCCGACTGCGCCTCGACGCCGCTCAGCGCGCTGATCACCAGCACGGCCCCATCGAGCACGCGCAGGCAGCGCTCGACCTCCACGGTGAAGTCCACGTGGCCGGGTGTATCGATCAAGAACAAGCGCTGCCCGCGCCAGGGAACCAGCGTGGCCGCAGCCGTGATCGAGATGCCTCGGCGGCGCTCCTCCGGCATCCAGTCGAGCACCGTCGAGCCCTGGTGCACTTCGCCCATACGGCGTTCGACCCCCGAAAAGAACAGCAGCCGCTCGGAGAGGGTGGTCTTGCCCGCGTCGATGTGCGCGATGATGCCGAGGTTGCGGATCGATCCGATCGGAGCCGAAGTCGCGCTCGGCGCCGGGGCCCCGGGCGGGGCGGATTCAGCGGGCACGGGGGACATCGGCGGGGTCAAGTGGCCTGGGCAATTCGAAGGGCCCCCCCGGCAAACCGGCGTTGAGCTCGAGGAAGCGCTGCGCGAAACGGTACCCGAGAAGCAGACCCGGATCGGGGCAGCCCAGCGCGCAGGTGGCCACGAATAGGGCTTCTATGGACGCCAGTCCCTGCTCTGGATCGGGAAAGGTCTCGCTGCGGCGGGGGTAGGCGGTCTTGAAGGCGGGCAGCGATCGGGGCAGGAAGCCCCCGCGCAGGCAGGCGCGCAGCTTGGGCAACCGCCGCCAGGACGAATCGAGCAACAAGAGCCCTGGAGCGCCGTCCTCGGGGGCCAGTTCGGGCGCCGCGGGATCGAGCAGCAGGCGTCCGCCGACATCCAGCTCGAGCCCCAGTCGGTAACCGAAGAACCGCACGCCGGGGCGGCCCCGCAGCGGCGCCAGCGAGCATTTCTTCCAAGACTCCCGAGGGTCTCGCAGGATCCAGATGTCCTCTTGCATGGGATCGGAGCGCGCTGGGCCGGGCGCGGAGCGCCAATCGCCGGGCCGGATCCAAGCTGCCAGCCCCCCCTGCCGATCGGCCGCTCCTCGAGCGAGCGAAGAACCGGGCCCAGGGCCCCGGAGCGGGTTCCGGAATCCGTGGGGCCCCACGGGACGCTGACGATCCCAGCGACCGGCTCAGTCTAGGCGGCGGCGGGCAGCGCCAGGGCTAAAAGGAGCGGCGCGACCCAAGCCGGGGCGCTTGCCCTGAAGCCGAGCTGCGCACAGGGTTGCCTTGGGGTCCCCTGGCTCGAGGCCACCGCCCGCGATCCCAGAGCGCGGCCGAAAACGCCGGCGGGCCGCGCTGGCGGCGGCCCGCTGGGGTTGTGAACCAGGCTGCTGCGCGCCAGACACCCAAGGCCGCGACCGCGGCTGCGGGTTCCGAGGCACCGCGGCGCGCAACCGATCCCGGCCGATTCAGGAGTGCCAGCCTTTGCGGCCGCCGGATGGCGGTCCAAAGGCATGTGACGGGCTGGTGAGGCGGCTCCGGCGCAGCCCGAGTCGATTGTTTTCTCTCAGCCGGCCAGAGGCTAGAGGAGATCGGCGCGCAGCGACGATCCCAGCCTCTGCGGCCGCCGGATTCAACGTGCGAAGTGGCTGTAGGCCTTGTTGGCCTCCGCCATCTTGTGCAGGGTCTCCTTCTGGGCGACCGAAGCACCCTGGCCGTTGAAGGCGTCGACCAGTTCGTCGGCCAGCTTGAGGGCCATGCGCTTGCCCTTCTTCTTGCGGCAGTTGTCGATCAGCCAGCGGATCGCCAGGCTCTGCTGGCGATTGCGACGCACCTCGCGCGGGACCTGGTAGTTGGCGCCGCCCACGCGCTTGGAGCGCACCTCGACGGAGGGCCTCACGTTGTCCACGGCTCGCACGAAGATTTCTTCCCGGTTCTCGACCTCGGGCAGCTTCTTGTGGGCCAGGTCCATGGCCTCGTAGAAGATCTGCTGAGCGGTGGTCTTCTTGCCGTCCAGCATCAGCTTGTTGATGATCTTCGTGGCCAGCAGCGACTTGAACTGCGGGTCCGGAAGCTGCAGGTCGGCGGTCGACTTGTAGTTACGCGGCATGGGCGGCGGAGGGTCTCGCGGAGCGCTGACCCCCGGGTTGCGGCGGGCCAGGAAGCGGGCGGTGGAGATCGGACGGAGGGACGGGGCGGGCGGACGGGAGCTGGACGGCTGGCCAGGCAGGCGCGCGGGAAGCGCAACCCGCCCTCGGTTCAGCGCGAGCGGATCACTGCTTGGGACGCTTGGTGCCGTACTTGGAGCGGCTGCGCTTGCGGCCGTCCACACCGGAGGCGTCCAGGGTTCCCCGCAGGATGTGATAGCGCACGCCGGGAAGGTCGCGCACGCGACCGCCGCGGATCAGCACGATCGAGTGCTCCTGGAGGTTGTGGCCCTCACCGGGGATGTACGCGGTGATCTCCTTGCCGTTCGAAAGCCGGACCCGGGCGATCTTGCGCAGCGCCGAGTTGGGCTTCTTGGGGGTCTGGGTCTTGACCTGGAGGCAGACCCCGCGCTTCTGCGGGCAAGCGTCGAGCACCGGCGACTTGGAGCGGCGCTTGACCGGCGTGCGGCCCTTGCGGACCAGCTGGTTGATCGTGGGCATGGAGCGGGAAACGGCGCGCGGGGCGCGCGGACGGAACTGGGAGTGCGGGGGGAGGAAGTGTAGGGATTGCGCCGGCCCGGTCAAGAGGTGGCGGCGGCGGTCCGCAGAACGGGAGGCTCGGAACGCCGCGCTTTGGACCAGCGCAGGGCCTAAGGAGTGGCACCGCGGCCGGGCCAAATGCCCATCGCCAGCGGCAGACCCTGGGCTGGTGGCAAGACCCGCCCTGCCAGGTTGCCTGACGCGGGCTCGGGGGGGGCCTCCCGGCAACGCGGCAGGACGTGGGCCAGGGAGCTCGGTGGAGCCGTGGGCCGGCCAGCGCGGCACGGTCGGAGACTTGATTTGCTGGCTTTCGGCCTGGGAGCCCCTTGTAGGCCCGGCCTGGAAGCGGAGCCGCTCGAGGGACCGCCGCCCGACCGCGGTCAGCCGGCAGGACCGCGGGCGGGGCTCCGCCCTCCCGGGCACCCGTGGTGGGCCGGTCCGCCCCGTAAGGGTTGGGCAGCCCCTCGGCCGCCCGCGCTGCCCGGGAAAGCCGGGTCCGTAGCCGGCGAGACCAGGCCGGGATACCCGGTCCTGGTGGCGCCCAAGGGCGCGCCCCGAAAGGCCCGCCGTGGGCGCCTGCGCCCGGCACCGGCGGCTGAGGCCTGTCCCCAGCCGCAGGTGCGGAGGGTCACTCCTCGTCGTCTTCGAGCACCGGCACGGTCACATCCTCGCCGCCATCCCCGAGGGGATCCGGCAGGCGGGGCGGCAAGGCGTCGGTGCCGGTGGGTGCCATGGCCGCCAGGCCCTGGTACTCGCCGAAGTTGCTGGACAGGAGCGCCTCGATATCGGAGTCGCTGCCGATCTGCCCGGGGCCGAAGCCCTTGCCGATCTCGCCGAAGTCGATGTTCTTCTTGACCCGCGTCCGGTAGTGGTCTCGGAAGCCCGTGCCCGTCGGCACCATGTGCCCGAGAATCACGTTCTCCTTTAGGCCCACCAGGAAGTCCCGGCGCCCCGCCATCGCCGCTTCCGTCAGCACCTTGGTGGTCTCCTGGAAGCTGGCGGCGGAGATGAAGGACTCGGAGGACAGCGACGCCTTGGTGACCCCGAGCAGCAGGGTCTGGCCCGTGGCAGGCTTCTTGCGCTCCTTGCGCAGGCGGTCGTTCTGCGTGCGGAAGCTGAACTTATCGACCACCGCGCCCGGCAGGAAGTCGGAGTCGCCCGGGTCGCTGACCTGCACCTTGCGCATCATCTGGCCGACGATGATCTCGATGTGCTTGTCGTCGATGGGCACGCCCTGGCTGCGATAGACGTTCTGGATCTCGGCCAGGAGGTAGGCCTGGACCTCGTCTTCGCCGCTGATGCGCAGGATGTCCTGGGGCACCAGGGGTCCGTCGACCAGCGGGTCGCCGGCCTTGACCTCGTTGCCCTTGTGCACCCGCAGGTGCTTGCCCTGCGGCACGGCGTGCTCCATCTCCTCGATCGACTTGCCGTCCTCATCGAAGGCCTTGATCAGGATCGTGCGCTTGCCGCGCTTTTTGTCGCCGAGCTCGACGATGCCTTCGATCTCTGCGATCACCGCGGGGTCCTTGGGACGGCGGGCTTCGAACAGCTCGGTCACCCGCGGCAGACCGCCGGTGATGTCCTGGGTGCCGCCGACCTCGCGGGAGCTCTTGGCCAGCAGGTCACCAGGATTGATCTGAGCCCCGTCGTCGACCTCGATATAGGCTCGCTCCGGGATCGGGTAGATCGCCAGGGTGGCCCCGTTCTTGTCCTCCAGCACGAGCTGGGGGTGGAGATCGCCCTTGTGCTCCATCACCTGCTTGCGAGTGATCCCGCGCCGGGCGTCGCGCTCGACCTTGAGGGTCTTGCCTTCGATCAGGTCCTCATAGCGAACCTTGCCCTTGAACTCGGCCAAGATCGGGACATGGTGCGGGTCCCATTCGCACAGGCTGGTGCCCTGCGTGATCTTCTGGCCATCGTCGACCAGGATCACCGAGCCGATCGGGACGACGTAGCGGTCGAGCTCGCGTCCGCGATCATCGACCAACAGGATCTCGCCGGTCCGGTTCAGGACGACCTCTTCGCCGTCCATGTTCTTGACCACCTGCAGGTTGCTGAACCGCAGGGTGCCGTCGCGGCGGGCCTTGACTTCGGACTGCTCCACGGAGCGACTGGCCGTGCCACCGATGTGGAACGTGCGCATGGTCAGCTGGGTGCCGGGCTCCCCGATCGACTGCGCCGCGATGATGCCGACCGCCAGCCCGCGCTCGGCCATGGTGCCCCGCGAGAGGTCCATGCCGTAGCAGCGGGCGCAGACACCCAGCCCCGCCTCGCAGGTCAGGGGGCTGCGCACGCGCATCTTGTCGTGCCCCAGGGCCTCGATGCGCTGGGCCGCCTCCTCGGTGATGACCTCGTTCTCGCGCACAACGACCTCGTCGGTTGTCGGGTCGACGATCGTGTCACGGGCCACCCGGCCGCGGATCGCCTGGGCCAGGCTGACCACGACCTTCTCGCCTTTGTAGACCGGCGCCTTGGAGATCCCATTCGGCGTGTTGCAGTCATCGCTGGAAATGACCACGTTCTGGGCGACGTCGGTCAGTTTGCGCGTCAGATATCCGGCATCGGCGGTCTTGAGCGCCGTATCGGCCAGACCCTTGCGGGCGCCGTGGGTGGACGAGAAGTACTCGAGCACCCGCAGACCTTCCCGGAAATTGGCTTTGATCGGCGTCTCGATGATCTTGCCGGACGGCTTGGCCATCAGACCGCGCATACCCGCCAGCTGGCGGATCTGGTCGATAGAGCCCCGCGCGCCCGAGGTGACCATGCAGAAGATCGGGTTGACGTAGACGTCGTTCTCGCGAACGTCCGCCGCCAGGACCTCCATCAGGTCGATCCCGACCCGCTCGCGAGCCGCGGTCCACAGGTCGATGATCTTGAGGTAGCGCTCCCCGTCGGTGATCACACCACGTTGGAAGCCGTTCTCGATCTTATCGATCTCCGCTTGAGTGCTGTCGAGGATGCCCTGCTTGGTGGTCGGGACGCGCATGTCGTCCTTGGCAAAGGACAGGCCAGCGCGGGTGGCCGACTTGAACCCCAGATCCTTGAGGTCATCCAGGAGCTGTAGGGTTGCATCCCGACCCAGCAAGCGGTGGCAGTCGCTGATCAATCCGGCGATGCCCTTCTTGTCGAGCTGGTAGTTGTAGAAGGGCATCCCCGCCGGCAGGATGTCGTTGAAGATTGCCCGGCCGACGGTGGTCTCGAGGTACTCGCGCTTGGGGCCCGTACCGGCGGACTTCTTGTCCTTCTTGTCGGCCTTGTCGGCGCCCTTCTTCTCCGGCTTCTCGGGCATCACCAGCTTGCCATCGTCACCGATGGCCACGGGCAGCTCATCCCGCCCGAACTTGACCAGGGTGCCCGGCTCCATGCGCACCCGCACGGGGCGGTGCGTATGGGTGAATCCGTGGCCGAAGGCTAGGAACAGCTCACCTAGCGAGGCGAAGACGCGCGCCTTGTCGCTCTTCGAGTGCGGCGTCTTCGTCATGTAGAAGATGCCCAAGACCATGTCCTGCGAGGGCGCGATGATCGGCGCGCCGTTCGCGGGCGAGAAGACGTTGTTGGTCGAAAGCATCAGCGTGGAGGCCTCGATCTGGGCCTCGAAGCTGAGCGGCAGGTGCACAGCCATCTGGTCGCCGTCGAAGTCGGCGTTGAAGCCGCCGCAGACCAGCGGGTGCAGGCGGATAGCGTTGCCTTCGATCAGCACCGGCTCGAAGGCCTGGATGCCCATGCGGTGAAGCGTCGGTGCACGGTTCAACAGCACCGGGTGGTCGCGGATCACTTCGTCGAGGATGTCCCAGACCTCCTCATCCCGGCGCTCGAGCATGCGCTTGGCCGACTTGATCGTGTCGGCCAGTGCCAGCTCCTTGAGACGTCGGATGATGAAGGGTTGGAACAGCTCCAGGGCCACCTTTTTGGGCAGACCGCACTGGTGCAGTCGGAGCTCGGGCCCGACCACGATCACGGAACGGGCGCTGTAGTCGACGCGCTTGCCCAGCAGGTTCTCGCGGAAGCGGCCCTGCTTGCCCTTGATCATGTCGGTCAAGGACTTGAGCGGACGGTTGGAGGAGCCCAGGACCGGCCGGCGGCAGCGCCCGTTGTCGAACAGCGCGTCGACGGACTGCTGCAGCATCCGCTTCTCGTTGCGGATGATGACCTCGGGAGCATTGAGGTCGAGCAGCTTCTTGAGGCGGTTGTTGCGGTTGATCAGTCGACGGTAGAGGTCGTTCAGGTCGCTGGTGGCGAAGTTGCCCGAATCGAGCAGCACCAGTGGGCGCAGATCCGGCGGGATGACGGGAATGGCGTCCAGGATCATCCACTCGGCCAGGTTGCCCGAGTCGCGCAGCATCTCGACGGTCTTGAGACGCTTGATGACGTCCTTCATGCGCTGCTTCGAGCGGGTCGAGAGCAGCTCTTCGCGCAATTCCACGCTCAGCTGAGGCAAGTCGAGACGCCGAAGCATCTTCTTGATCGCCTCGGCACCCATGTCGGCGTCAAACTCGCTGCCGTACTTGGCGCGCGCCTGGCGGTACTCCTCCTCGGTCAGGAGCTGCTTTTCTTCGAGCGGCGTATCGCCCGGCTCGATCACGATGTAATCCTGGAAGTAGATGACCCGCTCCAGATTGCTGGTCTTCATGTCGAGCAGGGTGCCCAAGCGGGAGGGCATCGCCTTGAAGAACCAGATGTGGGCGACCGGCGCAGCCAGGTTGATGTGGCCCATGCGCTTGCGACGCACCCGGCTATGGGTGACCATCACACCGCACTTGTCGCAGACGATGCCCTTGTGCTTGATGCCCTTGTATTTGCCGCAGGCGCATTCCCAGTCGCGCTCGGGACCGAAGATCCGCTCGCAGAACAGCCCATCCCGCTCCGGGCGGTAAGTGCGGTAATTGATCGTTTCCGGCTTCTTGACCTCGCCGTAAGACCAGGAGCGGATGTCCTCGGGTGACGCCAGGCTGATCTTGACGCTGCCGAAGTCGTTGATGCGGTTGTAGAGCTGCTCGACCATGGAGATCGCCGTGCGGGCGTGGGTTGGTGGAGGCTGGAGGTCGGGATGGGGCGGGAGAGTCTCGAGACGCTCGACCGCGATGGGTTCTGTGTCGGGGCTTACAGGCGGATTCCGTACTCCCCAGGCGTGAGGCGCGGCCCGGCGGATCGGCCGCCGGGCCCAGCTCAGGGGTAGGGTCTCAGAGGGAAGCCTTCTTCTGCAGTTCGATGTTGAGCCCCAGGCCCTTGATCTCGTTGCAGAGCACCTCGAAGGAGACCGGCGTGCCGGGTTCGAGGATGTTCAGACCCTTGACCATCGACTCGTAGATCTTGGTCCGGCCGTCGACGTCGTCGGACTTGACCGTCAGGAGTTCCTGAAGGATCGCTGCCGCGCCGTAGGCTTCGAGGGCCCAGACCTCCATCTCGCCGAAGCGCTGGCCGCCGAAGCGCGCCTTGCCGCCGAGGGGCTGCTGGGTGATCAAGCTGTAGGGGCCGGTTGCCCGGGCGTGGACTTTCTCGTCCACCAGGTGGTGCAGCTTCAGCATGTACATCACCCCCACCGTGACCTTCTGCTCGAAGGGCGCGCCGGTGCGGCCGTCGAAGAGTGTGAACTTGCCGCTGCGCGGCAGGCCGGCCTCCTCGAGCGCCGCTTCGATGTCCTCCTCACGAGCTCCGTCGAAGGGCGGGGTGTAGAAGCGCACGCCGAGCTTATGCGCGGCCAGGCCGAGGTGCGTTTCCAGGATCTGACCGACGTTCATGCGGCTGGGCACACCGAGGGGATTCAGCACGATGTCGACCGGCGTGCCATCCTCGAGGTAGGGCATGTCCTCGAGGGGCAGGACCTTGGAGACCACGCCCTTGTTGCCGTGGCGGCCGGCCATCTTGTCCCCCACCGAGAGCTGCCGCTTGGTGGCCACGTAGACCTTGACCATCTCGAGCACGCCCGTGGGCAGCTCATCGCCCCGGCTGAGCCGGTTGACGATCTTGTTCTTGTCGCTCTCCTTGTTCTCGATGCGCGAGTTGTATTCGGCGATGACCTTGTTGCCAGCCGCCTTCTTGGCCTTGTCCTGGGTCTCGTCCACGGCCGAGACGCACAGCAGCTTGATGCGGCGCAACTCGTCGAAGGTGGCCGTGTCGTCCAAGCTGACCGACTTGCCGGTCTGGGTGTCGAGCACGTCGTGGCCCAGGGCCTTTTGGACTTCCTTGAGCATGCCCGCGGTGTAGTCCCGGAAAGCCTTCAGGAAGTCCTTCTCGGCGTCGCGGATCTGGCCCAGCACCTTGGTGCGTTCTGCGTCTGTGAGGTTGACGCGACGGGAGAACTTCTGGGCGTCGATGACCACCCCGTTGGTGCCCGGCGGCATGGTCAGCGAGGCGTTCTTCACGTCCACGCCGGCCCGGCCGAAGATCGCATGCAGCAGCTTCTCCTCGGGGGTCAGTTCGCTCTTGGACTTGGGAGCGACCTTGCCGACCAGGATGTCGCCCGCCTCGACGTAGGTGCCGATGCGGACGATGCCGGACTCGTCGAGGTTGCCCAGCGCCTTCTCACCCACGTTCGGGATGTCGCGGGTGAACTCCTCCTTGCCCAGCTTGGTCTCGCGGATCTCGACCTCGTATTCCTCGATGTGGATCGAGGTGAACGTGTCCTCGCGGACGCAGCGCTCGCTGACCAGGATGGCGTCTTCGTAGTTGAAGCCGTCCCAGGTCATGAAGGCCACGACCAGGTTGCGGCCCAGGGCCAGCTCCCCCATCGAAGTGGAGGCGCCGTCGGCGAGCAGCTCACCGGCCTTGACCTGCTGGCCCTCGACCACCACGGGGCGGTGGCTCTGGCAGGTGCGCTCGTTGAGCCCGCGGAACTTGGTCAGGCGGTACTCCTCGTCATCGACCAGGATCACCTGGCTGTCCACATAGGCGACCGTGCCGTCCTTCTTGGCGCGCAGCGCCATCTCGGTGTTCTTGGCGACGATCTTCTCCATGCCGGTGCCGACCAGCGGCGGCTCGGAGATCAGCAGGGGCACAGCTTGGCGCTGCATGTTCGAGCCCATCAGCGCGCGGTTGGCGTCGTCGTGCTCGAGGAAAGGGATCAGGGAAGCGGAGACCCCGACGATCTGCTTGGGGCTGACGTCGATGTAGCTGACCTCGGTCGGAGCGATCTCGTAGTTGTCGCCGTCGCGGCGCACCAGCACGCGCGGCCCAACCAGGTGCCCTTTGGCGTCGACGTCGGTGTCCGCCGGGGCGATCACCTTGCCGCTCTCCTCGTCGGCTCGCAGGTACACGACCTTCTCGGTCAGGCGGCCCTTTTCGACGATGCGATACGGGGCGCACAGGAATCCGTACTGGTCGATCTTCGAGTACAGGGCGAGGCTCGAGATCAGGCCGATGTTCGAGCCTTCGGGGGTTTCGATCGGGCACAGGCGGCCGTAGTGCGACAGGTGCACGTCGCGCACATCGAACCCGGCGCGCTTGCGGTTCAAGCCTCCCGGGCCCAGGGCCGAAAGGCGGCGCTCGTGGGTCAGCTGGGACAGGGGGTTGGTCTGGTCCACCACCTGGCTGAGCTCGCCCCGGCCGAAGAAGTACTCGACCGCGCTGGAGAAGGTCTTGCTGTTGATCAGGTTGCGCGGAGACACCGTCTCCGGGTTCTCCAGGTTCATGCGCTCCTGGGCGGTGCGGCGCAGCTTGAGCAGACCCTTGCGGAACTCGTCGCCAGCCAGCTCGGCGATCGTGCGCACCCGGCGGTTGCCCAGGTTGTCGATGTCGTCGATCTCGCCTCGGCCGGCGCGCAACTCGATGATGTACTTGATCGAGTTGACGATGTCCTCGGCCTTGAGGACCTGGGTGTCCTCGCCGACGTCCTGATTGAACTTGCGATTCAGCCGGAAACGGCCCACGCGGCCCAGGCGATAGCGCTGGGGATCGAAGAATTTCTCGTGGAACAGCTCGCGGGCCTTCTCCAGCTGGGCCGGGTTGCCCGGGCGCAGCCGGCTGTAGATCTTGATCAGCGCGTCCTCATGGCTGGCGCAGGGGTCCTCCGCCAGGGAATTGAGGATCAGGGAGTCGAGGGTCTCGGGGGCCTCGTCGACGATTTCGACCTGGGCCAATTCGCTCGCTGCGATCTCGAGAGCGGCCGACTCGGAGATCTGACTGCCCGAGGGGACCAGGACCTCCCCGGTCTTGAGCACGACCAGGTCCCCGACCACGTAGCGGCCAGTGATCAGCTTGGCGAAGGCGGTCTCGGTCTGCGTCTTGGTCTTCTTGACGACCTTGGTCTTGTAGAAGGCCCTCAGGATGTCCTGGTCCGTGGAGAGCTTCTCATCCATGGCCCTCAGCAGGGTGATGGCCGAGAACTTGCCGGACTGGTCGATCCGCACCGTCAGGACGTCCTTCTTGGTCACGTTCAGCTCGATCCAGGAGCCTCGCTCCGGGATGATCCAGCAGTCGTGCAGCTTCTTGTCGGTCGTCGACACATCGACCGAGAAGTCGACCCCCGGGGAGCGGTGCAGCTGGCTGACGATGACGCGCTCGGAGCCGTTGATGATGAACTCGCCCCCGCCGATCATCAGCGGGATCTCGCCCAGATACACCTCTTCTTCGATGGGCTCCGGCTTGACCAAGCGCAGGCGCACCTTGAGCGGGTAGCCGAAGGTCAGGCGCAGCTTGCGGCACTCGTCGATCGTGTAGCGCGGGCGGCCCAGGTCGTACCCGACGTACTCGAGGCACATCGTCTTGTCGTACGAGTAGATCGGGAAGACCTCCCGCAGCAGCGCCTCCATGCCCTCGTCGGGGCGCGACCCCTGGGGCACCTCCAGTTGCAGGAAGTCCTCGTACGCCTTGCGCTGGATCTCGACCAGGTTCGGGACCTCGAGGATGTCCTGGTAGCGGGCGAAGGTGCGAACGGGGTAGCTGTGCACAGTCATCGGGCGACTCGAAGGTTGAGAAGCGGTGCTGGCCCGCTCTGGCGACGGGGGGCGTCGTCGTCGAGGAGCGCCTGGCCGCGAGGCCTGGGGCTCCTCGGAAGGGAGCGGCTGGAAAGAGCGCGGGGTGAACGGGCGAACGATGCGCGGTGGGCGCCGGTTCGCCGTTGGATGGGGTGGGTGCCGAGGTCGAACTCCGCGGAGCCGTCGAAGCGGGACGCCGATGCCAAAGGGGCCGATACCACCGAGGCGGGATGCGGCCGGCCGAACCCGGAGGTCGACAGGGAAACGGGGTCCTTGGAGACGGGCCGCGGGGTAGGGAGCGAGGTCCGAGGGGCGGTCAAGGGGGGATCGGGCTCCCGTCCTGGACCCGGGAGACTAGCAATTCCGGGGCCTAGGCTGTCAAGGCCGGCCTGTCAACTTTCGTGCCAGGGGCGCTTGGGGATGGCGAGGGGAGGCCGTTCGAGCGGCGGCTCGGAGAGCATTTCCTGCCCGCCCCGGCCCAGCCCGTGGCCTCCACGGCCGACCTAGGGGGGGAAGAAGGGTCCCGGGGCAGGTGGGTCCGGGGATGCGGGCGGTTGGGCCGCGCCGCATCCAGGGATGCGGTCCCGGATGGTCGAGGTGCGGCCTCGGTGGAAGCGAGCGCCCCCAGGGCCAGACCCGTCCCCTACCCGCTGGGCCTCGGGACCCGGAGGCAGGCCTGGAGGCCCGCCCCCCCCGGCAGCGGCACTCGGGGAAAAGGGGCGGCGGGGCCCCAGCGGGGGAGCTGGGCGCTCCGATCTGGGCGGGAGCGACAGTCGTCGTCGAAGGCAAGAAATGTCAAAGGAACGGGGTCCCCCTCGGCCCCCAGGCGCATCGATGAGGCTCGACGACCAGAAACGGAGGCAGGGCCCGGCTTCCCCAGGGGGAAGTCCGGGCCCGTGGGGTCCTGCGTGCGACGGAGGCTTGGTCCCGACGCGACAGCGCAGCCGCGGGGACGGGCCAGCGACGCGGATTCCGGCGTGCCAGAATCCGCAGCCCGGCCCGTCAGCCGTCCGATCAGGCGATCTTGACCTTTCCGCCGGCGGCCTCGATCTGCTTCTTGATCGCGGCAGCGTCGTCCTTGGAAACGCCCTGCTTGAGGGGCTTCGGCGGGTTGTCGACCAGGTCCTTGGCCTCCTTCAGGCCGAGGCCGGTGATGGCGCGGACTTCCTTGATGACGTTGATCTTCTGGGCACCGGAGTCCTCCAGGATCACGTCGAAGGCGGTCTTCTCCTCAGCGGCGGGTGCGGCAGCACCGCCGCCGGCGGCGGCCACCGCCACCGGGGCGGCAGCGCTAACGCCCCAGCGGGACTCGAGGTGCTTGACCAGCTTGGAGGCCTGCAGAAGGGTCAGGCCATCCAGCTTCTCGACCAGGCCTTGAAGCTCCGGCTCGAGGGTAGTGGTTTCTTGGGACATGGGGTTCTCCTCGTAAGGAAGGGAGGCGTTGGGAATGGTTCCCGCGAATCACCGGGCGCGCGGCGTTCGCGGAAGGAAGGTTGCGCTGCTCAGGACGCCGCGCGGGAGCTTCAGTTGGACTCTGCGGGGGCACCGCCGGCCGCGTCGACCTTGGCCTGCACGACGCGCACCACCGATCCGCCCGGGGCGGACAGCAGGGAAACCAGCTGCTGGGCGGGGCCCGAAAGGCAGCCGAGGATCTTGGAGCGCAAGGTGTTCTTGTCGGGCACCCCGGCCATGGCAACCGCGTCCGCGGGGCCGAGGATCTGGCCTTCGAGCAGGCCCGCTCGCAGGCTGACCTTGCCGGCCTTCTTGACCTCGGGCTCGGTGAACAGCTTGGCCGCCATGATCGCGGCCTCGGCGCTGCCCGCGGCGACCCCGGTGTTGCCCTTGAAGGACTCCTTGGGGAACTTGTGGCCAGCGGACTCGAAGGCCTTGATGGCCAGTTTGGAGGGCACCATGCGCAGGCGAAGCCCGTGCTGTGCCAGGGACCTGCGCAGTTTTTCCGTCTCGGCGACGGTCAGGCCGTTGAGCGACACAACCACCGCGGCTTCGGCGCTGCCGAAAGCCTCAGATAGCTGTGCCAGGGCCATTTTGTTGACGATCGAGGGCATGGGTCGGCTCTGAGAGAGGGCGCCTCGGGGATGGGGCGGAGTCGGGCGGTCCTAGGGATCAGGAGCCGTAGGCGACCAGCGCGCCCGGGCCCATGGTGGTCGAGATCGAGACCTTGCGCATGTAGGTTCCCTTGACCGCTGCAGGACGCATGGCGGCCAGGTGGTCGAGGAACGCGCGCAGGTTGAGCTCAAGGTCGGCAGCGGTGAATGAGCGCTTGCCGAACGGGGCGTGCACGTTGCCGCCCGCATCGGTGCGGAACTCCACCTTGCCCGCCTTGAATTCGCGCACCGCGGTGCCGACATCCGGCGTCACGGTGCCGCTCTTCGGGCTGGGCATCTTGCCTTGGGGGCCGAGCACACGGCCCAGCTTGCCCACGTGCTTCATCATGTCCGGGCTCGCGATCACGACGTCGAAGTCGGTCCAGCCGCCGTTGATCTTCTCGGCCAGGTCCGCCGAACCAACCTCGTCGGCACCGGCGGCCTTGGCGGCCTCGGCCTTGTCGCCTTCGGCGAAGACCACTACCTTGACGGACTTGCCCAGCCCCTTCGGCAGGGACACCGCGCCGCGGACCAGCTGGTCCGACTTGCGCGGATCGATGCCCAGCTTGACGACCACGTCGAAGGTCTCGTCGAACTTCGGCGCGGGCAGCTGCTTGATCAGCTCGAGGGCCTCGACGATGGCGTAGGTCTTCGTGCGGTCGACGCGCTGGGATGCGGACACGTAGCGCTTGCTGCGGGTTGCCATGGGATCAGCCCTCCACCACTTGAATGCCAGCCGAACGGGCGGTGCCTTCGATGATGCGGCAGGCCGCATCGAGCGAACGGGCGTTCAGGTCCTTCATCTTGAGCTTGGCGATCTCCTGGACCTGCTTCTTGGTCACCTTGCCGGCGATTTGATGGCCCACCAGGGCGGCAGCCGTGTCGATGCCCGCGGCCTTCTTGAGCAGGACCCCGGCCGGCGGCGACTTGAGGATGAACTCAAAGCTGCGGTCCTTGTAGACCGTGATCTCGACGGGGATGATCATCCCCATCTGGTCGCGCGTGCGGTCGTTGAACTCCTTCACGAACTGCGCGATGTTCACGCCGTGCGAGCCCAGCGCGGGGCCGACCGGCGGTGCCGGGGTCGCTTGACCCGCTTTGCACTGCAGCTTGATCTTGCCTGTGATCTCCTTGGCCATGATCGGGGGAGGTTGGGCTCGGTCGTCCTCGCCGCGTGGGCGGCGCCTTGACACCTCGGGACGGTGCGCGGTGGCGCCGATTCGTGGGCCTGGGGCTCACGCCGAGGGGCTGGTGGGGCGTTTCGAGCGGTCGGGGACGGTGGAGGGTGGTTGCGGGGAGCGATGCGGGGCGGTCGGGGACGTCCGGAGGCTTGGGGGTCGGGGTCGAGCCGTGCATCGGGCGGTCCTGGGCCGACGATCGGCGGCCCGGGAGCCCGGCGGGGCTCGCGCATCGGTCCGGTTGCCGCCCGGACCGCTCGACTGGGGCTTCAGACGGCTTCGACCTCCCAGTACTCGAGTTCGACGGGGGTCGGCCGGCCGAAGATCGTCACGATCACGCGGACGGTGCCCTTTTCGGTGTTGACTTCGTCGACCTGGCCATCGAAGCCATCGAAGGCCCCGGCCTTGATCTTGACCATGTCGCCCTTGGCGAGGCTGATCGAGACCTGCGGGCGCTGTTCGGAATCAGACATGCGGGCCAGGATGCCGGTGACCTGTTGGTCCGACAGGGGCGACGCTTCGCCGCGCGTGCCCAGGAAGTCTCCGAATCCCGGCGTGTCGCGCATGATCGCCCGGGCGGCCAGCACACGCGTCTCCTCCGGGTCGGTCAGATCGGCCTGCACCATCAGATAGCCCGGGTAGAGCTTCTTGGAGACGATGCGGCGCTTGCCGGCCTTCATGTCCGTGACCCGCTCGAAGGGCACCAACACCTGGGGAACCAGGTCCTGGAGACCGGCGACCTTGAGGCGCGATTCGAGCTGCTTGCGGACCGTGTCCTCACGGCCGGACTGGCAGCGCACGAAGTACCACTTGTAGGCCATGGGCTCGGGGGACTGGGGGGCAGGGTGGGTGAGGGTTCAGCTCAGGAACAGCCGGCTGAAGACGCGGGCCAGCAGCATGTCGACCAGGGCCAGGAAGCCCATCAGGATCAGCACGCAGGCAACGACCACGGTCGAGGAGTTGACCACCTCGCTCCAGGAGGGCCAGGTGACCTTGCGGAGCTCGGATTCGGTGTCGGCCAGGAAGCCGGCGACCTGGGGGCGGCTCTGCCAGCGGTTGATCCAGACGAATCCGACCACGAACAGCGCCAGACCTACCAGGAAGGCCCAGTTGACCTTGACGTTGATGATCGGCAGGACGAGGCCCGCCAGGGGCGACTGGAATCCGGGGACGTGGACGAAGAGCTGCTGGAAGATGAAGTGGCAACCGAAGATCAGCAGAAAGATGGCGGACCAGAACGCGAACATGCGCGCCAGGCGGCCTTGATCTTGGTTGGTGGTCATCGCGGGGACAGCGACCGGAGGGTCCTGTGGGATGGACGGGGGGAGAGGCTCGGGGCGCGCTCGGCAGCGCTGCGTGGCGGGGTCGAGCGGCTCGGGAGAGAGCACGCCCCTCGCTGGGTCGATCGGCAGGGAGTCAAACGGCTTGCCTGAGGCCGGACGGGTCAGCACCCGGTTTGGCTGCTGGAGGCCGGGTGGAGCCCCTCGGGGAGGCGCTTTCAGCCCCGGGCTCTGGGCCCGGCCCGCCAGCTGCTGGGCCGTAGGCCCCCGGAACCGGTCGGAAGGGGGCTAGCGACCGCCGGAGGGGCGGGCGGCGGAGCGCCCGTCCCGCTCCGGCGAGCGAGGCTCACTTGACGATCTTGGTCACCACGCCGGCGCCGACCGTCTTGCCGCCTTCGCGGATGGCGAAGCGCAGTTGCTCGTCCATCGCGACGGGGGTCTGCAGCTCGACCTTCAGGCGCACGTTGTCGCCGGGCATGACCATCTCCGCGTCGCCCGTCAGGCTGGCGGTGCCGGTCACGTCGGTGGTGCGGAAGTAGAACTGCGGGCGGTAGCCGTTGAAGAACGGCGTGTGGCGGCCGCCCTCCTCCTTCTTGAGGATGTACACCTCGCACTCGAACTCGGTGTGCGGGGTGATCGACTTCGGAGCCGAGAGGACCATGCCGCGGCGCATCTGGTTCTTTTCGACACCGCGCAGGAGCAGACCGACGTTCTCGCCGGCCTGACCTTCGTCGAGGGTCTTCTGGAACATCTCGACGCCGGTGCAGGTGGTGGCGCCGATCTCGGCCTGCATTCCGACGATGTCCAGGTTGTCGCCAACCTTGACGCGGCCGCGCTCGACGCGACCGGTGGCCACGGTGCCGCGGCCCTTGATCGAGAACACGTCCTCGACGGGCATCAGGAACGGCTTGTCGATCTCGCGGGTGGGCTGCGGGATGAAGCTGTCAACCGCCTCCATCAGCTGGTCGATTGCCTTGAGGGAGGGATCGTCCTTCTTGCCGGCTTCCAGGGCCTCGGAGGCCTTGAGGGCCGAACCGCGCACGATCGGGGTGTCGTCGCCCGGGAAGTTGTACTTGTTGAGCAGGTCGCGGATCTCCATCTCGACCAGGTCGAGGAGTTCAGCGTCGTCGACCTGGTCGACCTTGTTCATGAACACCACCACCGCGGGCACGTTCACCTGACGGGCCAGCAGGATGTGCTCGCGGGTCTGCGGCATGGGGCCGTCGGCCGCGGAGACCACCAGGATCGCCCCGTCCATCTGGGCGGCGCCGGTGATCATGTTCTTGATGTAGTCCGCGTGGCCGGGGCAGTCGACGTGGGCGTAGTGGCGCTTCGGGGTCTCGTATTCCACGTGGGTGGTCGAGATCGTGATGCCCCGGGCCTTCTCCTCGGGCGACTTGTCGATCTGGTCGTAGCTCTTCGCGATCGCCATGCCCTTGTTGGCCTGGTGACGGCAGA
>JBILNK010000327.1:0-2734 GCA_044375105.1 Planctomycetota bacterium | reverse complement strand
TAGGCCCCAGGTTCCAGTTCCGTCCAAGGGGCGGGGTGCGAGGAAAAGCTGCGCGCCTGTCCGGCGACCGGGTCCGCCAGGGCCAGCCGCAGTCGGCGGCTGGGTTTCAGGCGTCCGCGCTCCGGTGGAAGGTCCACTCGATCCAAGGTCAGCTCCAGGGAATGAGCGAAGGCCGGCGGCACCAGCTCGTGCGGATCCTCGAGGACCAACGTCAGGGAGGCCGAAGCCTCGCCGGCCACGGCAGCCTCCGGCAAGAGCTGCAGTTCCACGAGAGCGCCGGCCAGGAGCAGTTCGGTCTGTGCACTAGCGAGCACAGCACCCTTCGCCGTGGGCGTCCCCGCGGGCCCCAGGGTCAGGCTGGCCGAGTAGGCGTCAGGCTCCAGACCCAGGAGCTCGAAGCGGAAGGGCCCCTCCGGCAGCTTCCAGCGGGGGCCAAAGGCCTCTCCCCGCGAGCCGAGCTCTAGATAGACAGGCGCGGCCGTGCCGCGGGCCGAGGAATTCCCCATCGCCTCCAGAGCCGCGGCCCCTGGCACCACGCCGCTCACCGAAACCCCAACGCCCCCGGTCAGCAGCACCAGCCGCGGGGACTGGTCCATCGCCGGAGCCGCGACCAGCCTCGCAGCGTGGCGCTCGGCGGAAAGCACCAAAGCCTGGCCTTCGAACCCCTCGGGCAGCAGCGTCCTTTCCCCGTCGATCTCCCCGATCCCAGGCAGCCGCTCCAAGGCCGTCCGTTCATGGAACGGAAAAACCCCACGCAGCGGATGGTCAGGTTGCAGGCCGCTACCTCGAAGGGAGCGCGCGGCGGAAGGGACCAAGCTTCCCTCCGGCATCGAGTACGTCAACAGACTCGCTCGCGTCTGCAAGCTCGCATCGATCCCCAGCGGGAGCTCTGAGCGCTGGATCTGGGCGCTGGAGGGCAGCAAAAAACACGCCGTCGTCCAACAGCCGGCGCAGAATGACCGTGTCGCATGCACCGAAGAGTTCGTCCTCCTCGAGGAGCAGGTCCTCACCCAGCGCTAGCTGCACGAATTCCGGCGACTCCCCGGCGAGGACCCGCCAGGCCTCCACCCGAGCCGCCGGCGAGAGCGCCGTGCCGGTGAAGGAAACAACTTTGTCGATAGCCTGCACAGGACGTGCCTCGGCTCGACCTTCCGCGAGCGGAGCAGTTCCACTCGGCTGCGACGACTCCGCGGTCCTTTCGGTGGGGACCGCTCTTTCTGTGGCAGCTTCAGAGCGGTCGACATTCCCCGAGTCAAGGCGCCAGATCAGAACGAACGCACCCACTGAGGCGAGCAGTAGGGCTCCTCCGACGATCCTGCTGGAGCGCTTGATCAAAATGCAATCCTCGATGGCTAGAACGGAATTGGACTGACGCCGCACCAGATCTCGACGGTGAGGCCTGGACGGCATTCTGCCATGAACAGCAGGCGAACGGATGCACGCGTCATCGCCAACGACCCACTCAGAAGGCTCCGGAGAGCGGGGGGCTCTTCGGGACGCAAGGATCCAGCCCGGCGGCCGTTTCTGCGCCTGCGTTGCCGCTACCCGGGGATATGAGCGAGGGCGGGCAGCCCCTGATGGAGGCCCCGGTGCCGCAGCGACGGGGTGCCGGGGGGAGCCTCAAGGGTGCGCGGGGCGCTGGCGCAGGGGCAGGGGCTCGGGGCCGGGTGGGGGTAGGCGCAGGATGGGCCAGCCGCGGCGGCGGGCTTCGGCTGCGAGGCGCGGGTCGGGTTCGACGGCGATGGGGGCGTGGACGGCTTCGAGCAGCGGCAGGTCGTTGTGGGAGTCGGAGTAGAAGGTGCTGTGTTCGAGGTCGGCGAGGCGGGTGCCCCGTTCGGCCAGCCAGGCTTCGACGTGGGTGCGCTTGTGCTCGCGGAAGCAGGCTTGGCCGAAGATGCGGCCGGTGAAGCGACCGTGCTCCCGCTCGAGCACCGTGCCGAGGGTCCGGTCGAAGCCGAGCTGTGCGCCCAGGGGCTCGGTCAGGAAGGAATTGCTGGCGGTGACCAGCAGCACCGCGTCCGAACGCTGCCGTTCGGCGGCGATCCAGGCGCGCGCCTCGGGCGGCACCGCCGGCAGCAGGCATTCGGCCACCAGGCGGTCGCGCAGGCGTTCGAGCTCGGCGTGGGGCGTGCGCCGGAAGACGTCCAGGTACCAAGCGTAGTAGTCGTCGAGGCGCAGGGTGCCCTGCTTGTAGGCCTCGTGGAAGGCGTCGAAGGGGCGCGGATCGATCAGCCCTTCGGCGCCCAGCAGGTAAGCCCAGTCCTGCTCCGTGTCGCGGTGCGACAGGGTGCCGTCCAGATCGAACAGGGCCAGGCGCCGGATGCCCATGGTCATAGGCGGATCGGCAGGCGCCGCTCGACGTCGAGGGCCAGTGGGGTCACCCGCGCGGCGTAGGCCAGGAGCTCGACGCCGGCCGCCGCCGCGTCTCGCAGGGCGCGGCCATAAGCCGGGTCGATGTCGTCGGCGGGGGCGAAGCTCTGCACGTCGCCGCGGCTGACGAAAAAGAACTGCACGGCGCGGCCGCCCTGGCGCACCACTTCGGTCAACTCGCTGAGGTGCTTGCGGCCGCGCTCCGTGACCGCGTCGGGGAAGCGCGCCTCCAGGTCCCACGCCAAGGTCGTGTTCTTGACCTCGACGTAACAGGGCGGCCGGCCGGGGCCTTCGAGCAGCAGATCGATGCGGCTGTTCACGCCGTAGCGCACCTCGCGGCGCAGGGAGGCATAGCCGCCGAGCT
>JBILNK010000153.1:0-10717 GCA_044375105.1 Planctomycetota bacterium | reverse complement strand
GACGACGGCGAGGAGCCCGAGCGGCGCGGCTTCCAGGGCGGCGGCCCGCGCGGCCGCAGCGAGCGCGGCGGCCCGCGGCGGCCCGAGCGCGGCGCGCCGGCTCGCGGAGCTTGGAGCCGGCCGGTGGAGGAGTTCGCCGGGGAGTCGGCCGAGGAGCCC
Organism: Planctomycetota bacterium; assembly: GCA_044375105.1. Lineage (GTDB taxonomy): Bacteria > Planctomycetota > UBA1135 > UBA1135 > JBIKLM01. The sequence continues at coordinate 10,558 of JBILNK010000153.1, read as the reverse complement.
GCGGAGGACGCGGAGGACATCGAGGGGCCGAGTCAAGACCAGCCCGCGGGTGCCGAACTCGGCGGCGAAGCGGGCGAGCAGCGCCGCCGCCGCCGCCGCCGCGGCCGGCGCGGGCGCCGCGAGTTCGGCGATGGAGGGCCCCTCGAGTCTTCCGAGGTCTCTGCAGAAGAATCGGAAGAACCCCCGGAGGAGCCCGATTTCCGCGCGGACGAAGCGCGCCAGGCGCGGCCCCCGGAGCGCGGGGCGCCGCGTTTGAGTGACCGCGGCTCCGAACGCAGCGCCTGGGCCTCCCGCGACGAAACCCGTCCCGTCCGCGAGGCGGCCGAGACCCCGCGCGGCACGCCCCCGGGGCGCTTGGCTGGCGAGGGCGGCCAGCGCGCCGATTGGCGCGAGCGGCGCGAGGGCGCCGCGCGCTTCCCGCGCGACGAGCAGCAGTCCGCCGGCTTCGAGCGCGCACCGGCCGCGGCGCGCGGCGAGCGCTTCGAGCGCGGAGCCCGCGAGGATCGGCCGCGCGAGGCGGAGCGTGTCGAGCGCGGCGAGGCGGCGGAATTCGGGGGGCGCGGGGGTCGTTTCGACCGCGCGCCCCAGGCGGGCGCGCCCCGCGAGGGCCGTCCGGTCCGCGAGGACTCCGCAGCCTTCGAAAACCGGGCCCCGCGCGAGGACCGCGGCCGCGGCCGCGAGGAGCGCGAACCCCGCTTCGCCCGCGACGACCGGCCGGTGCGCGACGAACGGCCCGTGCGCGACGAACGGCCCGTGCGCGACGAGCGCACCGTGCGCGATGAACGCCCCGTGCGCGATGAACGCCCCGTGCGCGATGAACGCCCCGTGCGCGATGAACGGCCCTTGCGCGATGAACGGCCCGCCCGTGAGGAGCGCCCTGTGCGCGAGGAACGTGGCTACCGCGACGAGCGCGCTCCGCGCCGAGAGCCGGTGCGCGAGGAGCACGGCTATCGGGAAGATCGTCCGCGTGAAGATCGTCCGCGTGAAGATCGTCCGCGTGAAGATCGTCCGCGTGAAGATCGTCCGCGTGAAGATCGTCCGTTGCGCGAAGACCGCGGCCCGCGCGAGGAGCGCCCCCGCGGCCGTTTCTCCGAGGAAGGTCCGGGCGCCCGCCCGCCGGTGACCGCCCGGATCCAGCGCGCCGAACCGCGCCCGGTCCCGCCCGCGACCCCGCGCGCCCCCGAAGCCCCCGCGGAGGACGGCTCGTTCGGTCTGGGCATCTTCCAAGGCCCGCCCAAGGCCCAGCCCCGCGTGCAGCCGGAGGCTCCGCCCGCCCGTCCCCCGGCGCCCCGTCCGGCTCCGCCGCCGCCTGCCGACGACGACGGTTTCGGCACCGGCATCCTGTGACGGGCTGAGAAGAAGAAGAAATCGACTCGGGCGGCGCCCGAGCTGCGAGACCAGCCTGTCAGCATGCCGTTGGGCCGCCATCCGGCGGCCACGGAGGCTGGGATCGGCGCTGCGCGCCGATTTTTTTCTCAACTTCTGAGCACCGAGCGTCTCGGTCCAGCGCCGAGCCGCGGCCCCGGCCCACACGCCGGGCGGCACGACCGGTCTTCGAACGCCATGCCGCGCTCGCTCCACTCCCTGGCCGCCGACACGCCCGCCGGCTATCGCTTCGAGCTCGACGGTCCCGGGCGAGCTTGGATGGTGCGGGAGTCGGCGCGGGCGGCCCTGTGCGCGGCCGGCTTCGGGCCCGCTCGCAACGGTCCCCTCGAAGCGAGCGGCATCGCCGGTCGCCAGCCCCTGCGGGGTTTCCGGCTGGGCGATGAGCGCGCGCTGCTCAGATCCTTCGCCCGCGGCGGCCTGGCGCGCCATCTGGGCCTCGGCTTCCGGGACCCGGCGCGGCCCTTTGCGGAGCTGGCCCTGTCCGAGCGTCTGCGCGCCGCCGGCCTCCCGACCCCCGAGGTGCTCTTCGCCCGCGCTCGGCAGCGCGGTCGCCGTTTCGAGCTCGAACTTTGCACGCGCCGCATCGAAGGCGCCGTGGATCTTTCGAGCTGGCTGCAGGGCGTCGATCGCGGCGCGCCGGGCGCGGAGCGCAAGCGTCGCTGGATCGAGCGCCTGGGCCACAACCTGGGCGCTTGGATGGCCTCCGGTTTCGAGCATGCGGACCTGACCCCGCGGAACTTCCTGCTGGCCCCGGGGCCCGTCGGCGACGGGGCCCTGTGGGTGCTGGACCTCGACAAATCGCGCCTCGAAGAGCCCCTGGCCGCGGTGCGCCGCGAGGCCCTGCTGGCGCGGCTGTGGCGCCACATCGCGCGGCGCCCAGGGCTGCGCGCAGCTCTGTCGCGGGCCGATCGGGCCCGATTCCTGCGCGCCTTCGCCGCCGGCTCGGCCCAACGCGCCCTGGAGCCCGCGCCGCCCTCGGCGCGCTTCGCGGACCTCGGGGGCCCGCCGCCGGAGCCGTGGGCCGGCGCTCGGCGCCGCTGGTTCCCCCTCTGGCGCGCCGTGGAGCGGCGCCACCGCCGTGGCCTGGCCCTGCACCGCCTGGGCTGGGCCCTCGAAGCGTTGCTGGGCCGGCGGCCGCGGGATCTTTGACCTCGGCCGCAGCGAGCGCTGCTCCGCGCAGCGGAGCCGGTCGGTGGGCGCAGCGCGCGATCGTCGACCAGCCAGAGTTGCAGTGGGGCTGCCGGCGATCCGGCGCGCCCGGCGCCCGCGCCGATCAGGCCGGCAGCAGGCCGGGCGCCAACAAGAGCCGGTTTTCTCGGCCGTCGTGCAGCGCGAAGGTCGCCTGGCCGCGCAGGCAGGCGGCCCCGTAGGCGCCGTCCTTGCGCAGCGCGTACACGATCAGCTGGAAATTGGGCAGGCCGCGCGCATCGAGCAGGTGCGGCCGGCGGGTGCGCGCGACCACGCGCTCCAGCAGGTGCAGGCAGGCCTCGGTGGGGGACAGGCCGCGCTCCATGGCGCTGACGATGGTGTGGGCGCCGCAGTTCTCGATCATCGCTTCGCCCCGGCCCGTGCCACCGGCGGCGCCGACGGCGTTGTCGCAGTACATGCCGGCGCCCACGATCGGCGAATCGCCGACCCGGCCCGGCAGCTTGTAGGACATGCCGCTGGTCGAGGTGCAGGCCGCCAGGTCGCCCTGGGCGTCGACCGCCGAGCAGTGGATCGTGCCGGTGGTGAAGGGGATCTTGCGCTCGCCGCGGGAATGCAGCACCTGGCCGTCGTCGAGCCAGTCGTCGTTCGGGCTGAGGTTGGCCTTCCAGGCCAGCCAGGCCTCGCGGGCCGCTTCGGTCAGCAGGTTCTCCTCGCGGAAGCCGAGCGCCAGGGCGAAGCGTTTGGCGCCGGCGCCGACCAGCATCACGTGGTCGGTGCGCTTGAGCACCGCCAAGGCCACCTGCACCGGGTTGCGGATGCCCTCCAGGGCCGCCACGGAGCCCGCGCGGTGGCTGGGCCCGTGCATCACCGAGGCGTCGAGCTGCACCACGCCGTCTTCGTTGGGCAGGCCGCCGAGGCCCACCGTCATGTCGTTCGGATCGTCCTCCACCAGGCTGACGCCGGCCACGATCGCGTCCACGGCATCGCTGCCCGCGCGCAGCAGCTCCATGGCGCGCTCCGTGGCGGGCAGGCCGTTCCCGGAGGCGATCGCGCACACGCCGCGGTGGGCGGCGCCCTCGTCGGGCGTGGCCGGGCGCGGCTCCTGGCCGGAGGCCGGGGAGCCAGGGGTGCGGCAGGCGGGGCCCAGCGAGAGGCCCGCCAGGCCTCCGGTGAGCGTCAGCAGCGTGCGTCGATCGAGGGGCATCGGGGTGAGCTGGGGAGGGGAGCGGAACGGGGCCAGCATGGCCCGGAGCCGGCCGGCTGCCAATGGGCCGCCCGCGGCGAGGTGTGCCGCGGCCATCCCGGGCCGGGCCTTGTGCCGCGCCGGCGCCGCGCATCAGACTCCGCTCCCCGCCCGGCCCACCATGCCGTCGCAGGCCGCCCCCTCCGCCTCCCCGCTGCCCCCCAGGGTGCCATGGATCTCCGGCTGCTGACCGACAGCATCACCAACCCGACCCTGCTGTTCTTCCTGCTGGGCGTGTTCGCCAAGCTGGTCAAGAGCGACCTCGAGGTGCCGGCCAACAGCGTCAAGTTCATCTCGCTGTACCTGCTGTTCAGCATCGGCTTCAACGGCGGCCGGGAGCTGTCCCACAGCCAGATCGACACCACGATCTTGCTCTCGGTGGTCTACGGCATGGCCGTGGCGGCGCTGATCCCGCTGTATCTGTTCGCCCTGCTCGAACGCCGCCTCGGCCCGCAGAACGCCGGCGCCGTAGCGGCCGCCTACGGCTCGGTCAGCGCGGTGACCTTCGTGGCCGCCACCAGTTTCCTGGAGGTCCGGGAGTTGACCTTCGGCGGCCACATGGTGGCGATCATGGCCCTGATGGAGAGCCCGGCGATCGTGGTCGGCATGCTGCTCCTGCAGCGCCGCGAGCCGGGCGGTTCGGCGGCCTCCCTGGGCCACGTGCTGGTGCATTCCCTGACCAACGGCTCGGTGCTGATGCTGCTCGGCAGCCTGGGCATCGGCCTGGTCGCCGAAGAGCACCAGGCGGCGGGCATCGCTCCGTTCACCACCGACATCTTCAAGGGCTTCCTGGCGATCTTCCTGCTGGAGATGGGCATGGTCACGGCCGGCCGTTTCGCGGCTTTCAGGCGCCACGGGGCCGCCGCCGTCTTGGTGGCGATCCTGGCGCCGCTCTTGAACGGCAGCCTGGTGGCCTGGACCAGCGGCTTCGTGACGCCGATGGTCGGCGACCGCTTCATGTTCGCGGTGCTGGCGGCCAGCGCCAGCTACATCGCCGTGCCGGCCGCCATGCGTTTGGCGGCGCCCAAGGCCGACCCGGGCCTCTACATCCCGATGGCCCTGGGCCTGACCTTTCCGTTCAACATCACCCTGGGCATGCCGATCTACCTGAGCATCGTCCAGACGAGTTGAAGGGCCACGGGCCCAGCGCCGCGGGTCACCGGTCGAGCTCCAGCCGCGCCGCGGCCAGCAGGCGCGGATCGGCCCGCTGCGCGAGCTGATCCCACAGGACCCGCGCCGAGCGCTGGACCGTGCCGGAAAAGCGGCGCTGGCCCTCGATCCAGACCTCGAGGGGCTGGTCGAGGTCCAGCAGGGCGTCGTCGAGCCAGAGCTCCACGGCGGTCAGGCCCGGCGAGCGGATCTGAATGCGCTGGCCGTCGACTTCGGCTTCCACGCGCCGGCCGGGCTCTGCCAGCTCCGCCGGCAGGCCCAGCCAATAGGCCCGGCCGTGGGTCACGTCGTCCTGCAGCCAGACCAGCCGGCGCGGCCAGGAGCGGCGCGTGAAGCCCGCCATCCAAGGCAGGGCCTCGGCGTCCTGGCGCTGCATCCAATGGCCGAGGCCCGGATAGATGCGCACGAAATGCGGGTATTCGCCGGGGTGCGCGGCGGCCAGGGATGCCAGCTGCTGAGCCCGTTCACTGGCCACCGCGGCGCGGCCGTAGGCTTTGTCCTCGGCGCCCATCAGCAGCGCGAAGGGCAGGTTCGAGAGCCCGTCGAGCTGGGCTTCGTTGGGGTGCCCGGCCATCATGGCCGCCGCCGCAAAGCGGTCGGCCAGACGCGGGGCCAATTGCCAGACGCCGTCGCCGCCGGCCGAATAGCCGAGCAGGTAGACCCGCTCGGGATCGACGCCCTCGAGCACCACGAAGTTCTCGATCAAACGCGTCAGCAGCCCGTCCACGTGGGCCTCGTGCCACAGGTTCCAGGTGTCGCCGGGCGCCCGCGGGGCCACGTACCAGCCCTCGGCCGGCTCGTATAGCCGGATCTGGTTCTCCCACTGCTGGTCGTTGACCTCCGGGGGCGCGCCGCCGCCGCCGTGCATCGAGATCCACAGGGAGCGGGCCCCGGCCGGTGCGTCGCCGAAGCGGCGCTCCTTCCAGCGCAGCGTGCGCTCGCCGACGCTCAACGCGCGCGCTTCGCGCTCCGCGCCGCGCTCGGCGGCCAGCTCGCGGCGCCGCACGTCCCAGAGCCGCGCCTTGGCGCGCCGCGCTTCGGCCGCGCTGAGGGCCGTCTCGGGAGCCGGGCCGCGCTCGGCCGCCGGCTTCCACAGCCAGCTTTCGATTTCCTGGAGGGCCGGAGGCAGGGGCTCCAGCGCGCCCCAGTCGAGCTCCAGGGTCGCCGGGCCCTCGGAGCCGAGGGCCAAGGCGACGCTGCGCCAGGCTCCGGCATGGCCGACCAGCAGGGATCCGGTCTGGCCCGGGGGCAGCTCGAAGCGCAGCAGGTCGTTGAGGTCGGCCCGGCCCGCGCGCGTGCGACCGCGGGCGAGTTCGGCGCCGGTCGGATCGAGCAACAGCACGTCCGCCTCGATGCGCTGGCCGCTCTCCAGCGCGCAGAGGCCGAGCTCGATGCCGGCCTTGGGCGCCTGGGCCCGCGCGTAGCGGTTGGTCACGTCGACCGCGGCCACGGCCTCCGAGCGCGGATTCCAGGCCAGCGGAAAACACAGCCCCCCGCGCCGCCAGGCGCTGGCGTAGATGCGGTGCTCGGGCCGATCGGCGCGCGCCGCGGCCGCATCGCCCACGAACCAGCCGCGGTCGAGCCCGGCCGGGTCGTATTCGTCGGCCCCGGTGAAGCGCCAATGCCCGTCCCAGATCTCGACCCAGGTGTGGTTGCCGCGCCCGTTGGTCCACAGGGGCGTGCCCACGGCCCGGGCCGGGATGCCGACCGCGCGGCAGGCCTCGACCAGCACGATCGAAAGCCCGGTGCAGGTGGCCTTGCCCTGCTCGCGCGATTCGCGGAAGGACTGGTTGGGGCGCTTGCGGCCGGTGTGGTAATGCAGCCCGAACTGGTCGAACAGGCGCGCGTTGAGCGCCTGGGCGGCTTCGCTGGCGCTTTTGGCCTCGGCCACCAGGGGCCGCGCCAGCTCCAGCAGCTCGGCGCGCCAGGGATGGCGCGGCTCGTCCAGCACCGCGTAGGGCAGCACGTCCTCGAAGAAGCGCTCCTCCGGCAGGGCCGCGGCCCAGGGGAACTCGGCCCGGGCGGCGAAGGCCAATTCGAGGTTCTCGATCAGGAAGGCCGCCGGCAGGGCCCCCCGGTCGCCGGGCGGCATGTGCTCCACCAGGAAGCGCGCGGCGCGCTCGCCGAGCTCCCCGTGCCGGTCGCGAGCGGCGTCGATCAGGGCCTGCTCGGGGGCCAGCTCGCCCTGGGCGAGGCACAGCAGCACGGCGGTCAGGAGCATGGCCCAGAGCCTGGCCCATCGGCCCTTCCGGCGCCAGCCCCCCGCTTCAGGGGCGCGCGGGCGGATCGCCGGCGGCCTCGGCCTCGGGCGTGGTCTCGAGGCTGGCCAGGATCGGCCGCTCGAGGGCCCCGGCGGCGGGCCGCACCGCGACCACGCGCGAGCCCAGGCCCTCGGGCGCGGCCGGCACAGGCACCTCGCGGCGGCGCGCTGCCAGCAGGATGCCGAGGCACAAGAGGCGCAGGGCGCTCGACAGGCCGAACAGCAGGAAGTACGTCTCGACCTGCGCGCCCCGCGTGGCCAGGATCCAGCCGCCCAGCAGGGCGCCGCTGGCCTGGGAGCCGGCGTGGGCCACGTTGAACAGGGCCAGCACCGCCGTGCGCTCGCGGCGCGGGATGGCCTCGAACAACAGCAGCATCTGGGCCAGCTCCAAGGCACCCCAGGCCATGCCGGTGTAGAGCTGGGTGGCGAACAGCCAGGGCAGCTCGTCGCTGACGATCCACAGGGAGGCGGTCGGCACGATGCCCAGGGCGCCGAGCCACAGGAGCCGCCAGACGCCATGGCGGCGGGCGTATTCGCCGAGGTGCGGGCTCATGGCCACGCGCGAGAGATAGGCCGTGCCCATCAGCCCCATGTAGGTGGCGTAGGACAGCTCGAGCTCTGCGAGCATGTAGGCCGTGAAGTAGGGCCCCGAGAGCTGCACCGCGACCTGCATGGCCATCAGGTACAGCAGGAAGCGCGCGTCGGAGGCTTTCAGCAGGTGCGAGACCACGCGCCGCGCGCCGAGGGGCTCGAGTTCCGCGGGCAGCGGCGGCTGCTCGCCGGTGCGCGCCAACAGCACGCAGGAGAGGCTGCGCAGCAGGCCCGCCAAGCCGAACAGCACCGCATAGGGCCAGGTGCCGACGCCGGCCGGGCGCGCCTCTTGCAGGAACAGCCCGCCGCACAGCAGGCCGGCGAAGACGGCCGCCTGGGTCAGGCGCGTGCGCCGGCCGAAATAGCGCGGCCGGATGCGCTGCGGCACGCGGGTTTCGATCCAGGCGTTCCAGGCCGGGCCGGTGGCCAGGCCGCCGGCCCAATACACGGCTGCCAGGGCGAAGGCCACGGCGGCCGGCGTGCGTTCGGACCAGGCCGCCGCCGCCAGCCCGAACAGGGCCAGGGCCTGCAGGGCCGCGCACAGGACCACCCAGGCGCGCCGCGAGCGCAGGCGGCGCACGGCGCGGGTCGAGGCCAGTCCGAGCAGGGCCCCGGCCACCATCGGCACGACCGCGACCAGGCCCGAGACCTGCGCTCCCAGTCCGCAGGCCAGCACGAAGGCCGCGATCCAGGTCTCGCCCAGGCCCACCATGGCGCTGAAGACCAGGCCGTCGACCGTGATCAGCCGGAGGTCGCGGCGCAGGAGGGGGCTTCGGCTGGACACGGAGGCGCGCTGCGAGGGCCGCACAAGGTAGCGCTGGCTCGGCGAGCGGCCGAGCGCGGCGCGGGCCCACTGGGCAGCGGGGTCGTGTGCGGGAAGCCCCTGGGCGCCGGGGCGGCGCGCTTGGTCGCTCGGAGCCGGCGCAGCGCGGGTTGGGCGTGTTGGGCGTGTTGGGCGGGCGGCGGGAGCGGGCCTGCCGGGCGAGCGCAACGGGGCGGGCGCGGCGCGCCAGGCTTCGCGGGCCGATCGGCGCGCGGGGCGGCCTCGCCGCGCGGCCGCCGTCGCGTCGCGCCCTGGCGCCGCTGCCCCCTCGCGCCGGGGTTGCCGCCCGCCGCGGGCCCGCTGGCTGGCAGCGGACCGTTCCCAGCGGCTGCCGCCCGGCGTACAAGGGTCGCCCACCCCGCTCCAACGACCATGCCGAGCCCCTCCGCCTGCTCCCTGCGCGCCGCCCTGTTGCTGCTGATCTCCGGCCTGCCCGCGGGCGCTTCCCCGGCGCTGACCGCCTCTGCGCCCGGGCCTCAAGAGGCAGCCCAGGCCGCGATCGCCCCGCGGCTCCTGACCCTCGAGGACGTGCTTTCGGGGGCGGGCCAAGCGGGCGCGCTGCCGCGCGTGCGCTTCGAGGCCGATGGCTCGGTGCGCGTCAGCAAGGGCAGCGAGCAGCAGCGCTTGGATCTCGAGCGCGGCGTGCTCGTGTCGCTCGCGGCCGACGAGGCGGGGGCCGCGGCGCCGGCGGGCGAAGTTCCGGCCGACCCGGACGCCGAGCCGGCGCGGCCCTGGCGGGTGCGCGAGGGGCGCCTCGAGGTGGCGCGCGCCGGCGATCAGGGCCGCGTGCGCTACCTGCCCCTCGACGTGCCCGCCGGGGAGGTCGCCGAGGTGGCCGCCGACAGCGCCGGCCAGCGCCTGGCCTTCGTGCTCGGCGGCGATCTGTGGGTCGCGGGTCTGGCCGCGGGCGAAGCGCCCAAGAACCTCTCCGGGGACGGCGAGCCCGAGCTGCTCGACGGAATCCTCGATTGGGTCTATCAGGAGGAGCTCTACGGGCGCGGCGACTTCCGCGGCTATTGGTGGGCTCCCGACGGCTCGGCGATCTGCTGGCTGCGCCTCGACGAGCAGGCGGTTCCGAGCTTCACCGTCGTCGATCACGTGCCGCCCGGGGCCCGCGAGACCAACCGTGGCGTGCTCGTCGAAACCACGCGCTACCCCAAGGTCGGCGAGCCCAACCCGACCGCCAGCCTGGCGGTCTATCGCTTCGCGGACCAGACGGTGCGCTGGTTCGACCTGGAGAGTTTTCCCCAGGATCGCCTGATCGTGCGCGTCGACTGGGCTCCGGATAGCTCGGCGGTCTGGTTCTCGGTGCAGGATCGCATCCAGACCGGCGCCACCCTGTGCGTCGGCGATCCGGCGACGGGCGCGGTGCGCCGGCTGATCGAAGAGACCTCGCCCACCTGGGTCAATCGGCCGGAGTCCCCACGCTTCCTCGCCGATGGGGGCTTCCTGTGGTTCTCGGAGCGCAGCGGCTACAACCACCTGTACCGCTACGCCGCCGACGGCTCCGGCTGCCGGGCCCTGACCGAGGGCGAGTGGCAGGTGCGCAGCCTGCTGCGCTTGGACGAGGCGGCCGGCTGCCTGTGGTTCGAGGGCACCCGCGACGGGGCCATCGACCGCCACGTCTATCGGGTCTCCCTGGAGGGCGGCGCGCCCGAGCGTATCACCCTCGAGGCTGGCAGCCACGAGCTCGAGTTCTCGCCGGACGGGCGCCTGGCGATCGATACCTGGTCGGCCCTGGACCAGCCCCCGCGCCGGCGTCTGATCGAGGGTGCGACCGGCAAGACCGTGTTCGATTTCGGCCAGGCCGACCGCGGCCAAGCGCCGGCACTGTCGATGGTCGATCCCCTGCGCTTGTCGATCCCGGCCCGCGACGGGCTGGCCCTCGACGGGACCCTGCTGCTGCCCCCGGGCCACGGCAGCGACCCGGCGCTGC
>JBILNK010000152.1:0-10773 GCA_044375105.1 Planctomycetota bacterium | reverse complement strand
AGCCTGGCGGAGCTGCGCCGCTTGAGCCTCGATTGAGCTTGGGGCCCGCGCCGGGCGGAGCCCGGACCAGGGGGGCTCGAGATCCAGGCGCAGCAAAGACGACGCCGCAGGATCCTGGAGCGACCAGCGGCGTCGATCCAAGGCCCTGCGGCGTGCGGGCGAGAGCGAGCGGGGCGCCATGCGCGCCGCCTTCAGGCGGCGCGCATGGCGCCCGGGTCCAGGGGCTCCCGCGGGATCACTGGGGATTCAGCGAGATCACGTGGTAGCTGTTCATCACGCGCCCGATGGCCGGCAGCATCAGCGGGGTGCCCGCCGGGCGCCGCCAGTTGCTGACCATGTCGAGGAAATTGACCACGCTGACCGCCGGCGTGCTGCCGCTCTGGATCGTGGCGGTGAAGCCGCCGCGGGTCTCGGCCCCGTAGAAGATCTCTAAGGCTTGGAAGCCCGTCGTGCCCAGCTGGCAGCCGTCGCGATAGACGAACAGACCCTCGTTTGCCCGCACGCGCTCGGGGCCGGGGTACTCGTTGTTGGTGGTCCAGGCGCCGATCGAGCTGGAGATCATCTCGAACCAGGGGACCGTGCCGAACAGGTTGACGCTCTGGTAGCTGGAAGCACAGTTGGCAGCCCCGTTGATCTGCACGGCCGCGGACTGGATCGGCCCCAGACTGGGTGGATTGAGGCAACCGAACAGCAGCGGGACATAGGTGCCCTGGGTGGTGTTCTGCTCCGCGTTGCAGGCCGCCGGTGTGCCGGGCAGGTTGATGTCGCCCACGGCGCGCAGGGAATCGAAGGGCAGGGTGCCGGGCGGGATCAAAAAGTCCACCGGCACGAAGGGGTTGATCGGATTGTCCGGTCCGACCAGCGCGTGGCTGCCGACCGGGTTGGCGCCGCTCAGGTTGCCCGAGATGCCAGGAAAATTGATCAGCCAGTCGCTGGCGTGGTAGAGCACGATCACGTTCTTGAAGCTGCCGAAGGTGCAGTCGAGCACGTAGTCCACGTAGCCGTAGTAGAAGACCGACGGGTTGATCGCCAGGTCGCCGGGGATCAGGGTCGGCGGGGGCGGAATCGAACCGACCACCTGGGTCAGGTCGAACTTGGCCAGGAAGCGCCAGACCTGGAAGGTCGTGCCGCTGATCGTGCCGGTCGGATCGACCGTGTTGCCCTGCTCGCGCCAGGTGCGCGAGTAATCGAGCACGCCGCTGCCGAACAGCTGGGTGTTGCCGGCGCAGTCCCCGACCTTGATGGAAACCGTCCACTGCCCGCAGACCGGACTGGGCAGGGGCGCCGAGGTGCTCAGCTGGATGCAGTCCTGGCCGGCCAGGGAGCAGCTGTTCCAGAGCACCGACTGGGCCTGCATGCTGATCGGGCCGAGCGGCGGCACGTTGAGGGGCGTGTTGGTGCAGCACGGACCGGTCAGCAGGTCGGGGCCGAAGCACAGGCCCTGGGCCTTCACGCCGGCTTCGAGGGCCAACAGGCCCGCCAGCGGCAGCAGGAGGGAGCGCATGGGGAGGAAGGGGTTCAAAGCCGGGGAAGTCGCAGGCGGAACGGCATGTCCCGCCACACCTTCCAGTGTCGTGCGCCCCCTCCGCGCACGGGGGAATTTTGCAAAGAAACGATAAACCTGCGCGCCGCACCAACTTGCGACCCGAAAGGCCCCGGAGCCCCCGACAAACGGCCCCGGTCGGGCCGGACGGCCTCTTTTCGAGCTTTGCCCCCCCCGCAAGGTCGACTCAACGCAAGAAACCGACCCGCAAATCAACGCAGAGGTCCCGCGACGGGCGCGGCCCAGGTAGACCCCCCCGGACCCCAGCCGGCAGGGGTTTGCCGAAAACGCGCTGGCTACGGAAAACCGCAGGCGCGAGCAGCCCCCCGGGCCCGGCCTGGAACGCCGAGGACCCTGGCAGCGGCTTCCCACCGGGGGCCCATGCGCCGGGGGAACCTGGATCCCGGGGCGCGGGCCAACCCCGCCACACCCCAGTTCGCCGGATCCCGCCGCCCCTCCCTGCTGGCCCTCGAAGCTCGGTCCGACCGCGTATCAGGGCGTGCCGCCCAGGGCGTAGAGGGTGGCTTGGCGGTTGGTGAAGTCGAGGATCACCAGGGTGCCGGTGGCGCGGTCCCAGGCGAAGTCGTAGTAGCCGGAGCCGGCGGGCTGGGGGTTGCCGAAGAAGAACACCTGGGGGCTGCTGCCGTCGGGGCGGCGGAACTGGATCGCTTGGGTGAAGGGCTCGGAGGTGGAGAAGTTGAAGCCGCGGTCGTTGTAGACCACCACGCTGCCCTCGCTGCGATCGCAGAAGGCGATGTTCTGGCCGATGACGAAGTCGGCGTCGGGGACGTCGACGACCAATTGCACGCTGGAGATCGAATTGGGGCCCGAGCGCACCCCGCGCAGCACGTTGTTGCCCTCGCGCACCCAGGCGTCGCCGCTGGTCGCATCGAAGTCGATGTCGCGCCAGAAGGTGCCCTGGGAGTTGAGCAGGCTCATGCCGGAGCCGGTGCTGAACAGGTCCGCCCCCGTGACGGTGTCTTGCAGCGCGCGGCCGTTGGCGCCAAAGGCCAAGAATCCGCAGCCCGTTCCGCTCCCGCTGCCCGGCAGGAAGCCGGGGTCGAAGCCCACCCCGCAGGAGCCGCGGGCCGACTTGGCCCAGCGCAGCTTGCCCCCCTGGGTCCAGGCCGTGATGCCTTGGGGGTGCACCGCGCCCGGGTCGTAGGCGGCGAACAGATAGCCCTGGCGCAGGTCGAGGCCGCTGTAGCCGCGCTGCGTCGGCGTGGTGCTCTGACGCCCGAAAGCGAGTTCCAAGGAGGTCAGGCCCGCCGTCTGCTGGAAGGCGCTGGGCACGCGCACGATGGCGACGGACTGGGAGACCGTGTTGCCGTTGAAGCCGGCCACCCACAGGTCGAGCCCGTTCCAGGCCACCGCCGAGGGGTTGGTGCCGATGTAGCTCGGGTGCTCATTGGTCACCACCCGGTTGAATCCGCCGCCGCTGAACGGTCCGAACGTGACCCCACCCGGGTCCTGGGCCGTGTAGACGGACAGGTCCAGGCGCGCGATCTCGGCCACGAGCAGTTGCGCCTGGGATTCGAGCGCCAGGACAGCCAGGGCCAGCAGGGAGAGCAGCGGGGTGCGGATCGACATGGGGGGCGTGGGCTTGGGGGGGGCCTTCTTCTTGTACCCGGCGCTCGGGCTCCTGGGCAGACCGGCGCGCCCGCGTAGCTTCTAGGGCATGCCGAACCCGCGCCGCGCCCCACGTTGCCTGGCCCCGCTGGCCCTGGCCAGCCTGCTCCTGACCCCGGCCTGCCAGGGGGCCCGGCCGGGGCCGGCCCCGGCCCGGGAGCCGGCGCAGGCGCCCGCGGAGGCGCAGCCGGGCGCCGAGCCGGAGCCCGTGGACCTGCTGGTCTACGACTCGACCCCGGGGGGGCTGGCGGCGGCCATCGAGGCGCGCCGGCACGGGCTCCGCGCCCTCGTGCTGTCCCCCTATCCGCACCTGGGGGGCCTCAGCACCAGCGGCCTCGGCGCCACCGACGTGGGCCATCCAGACGCCATCGGGGGCTTGGCGCGCGAGTTCTACCTGCGCCTCGCGGCCCGCTACGCCGGCCCGGGCACGCCCTGGCAGCAGCCCGGCCTCGAGCCGGCCTTCCGCTTCGAGCCCAGCGTGGCCGAAGCCGTGATCGAAGCCTGGCTCGCCGAGGCGGATGTCGAGGTCTGGCGCGGCATCGAGCTGGCGGGCGTCGAGCTGGCCCAGGGGGTCCTGGCGGGGGGCGCGGCCCTCGGCCAGCGCCTGGCGGAGGTGCGGCTGACCGATGGACGGCGGCTCGCGCCGCGCTTCGCGGTCGACGCTTCCTACGAAGGCGATCTGCTGGCCCTGTGCGGGCTGCCCTTCCGGATCGGCCGCGAATCCGCCAGCGAATACGGGGAAAGCCTGGCCGGCAGCCAGCTCGGGCGCGCGGCCTTCCACCAGTTCCAGCGCCCGGTGGATCCCTACCGCGTCCCGGGCGATCCAAAGAGCGGGCTCTTGCCGGAGCTCGAAGCCCACGAGCCCCCGCGGGATGGCGCCGGAGATGGGCACCTGCAGGCCTTCTGCTTCCGGTTGTGCCTGACCCGGCGGGAGGACAACCGCCTGCCCTTCCGCGCGCCGCCCGGCTACGACCCGGCGCGCTACGAGCTCTTGCTGCGCTGGTTCGAATCGGGCAATGACTGGCTGCCGCTGCACCCGGTGGAGCTGCCGGGCGGCAAGACCGACACCAACAACAACGGCCCGCTGTCGAGCGACTGGATCGGCGGCAACCGCGGCTGGCTCGCGGCCGATTCGAAGGGCCGCGAGGCGATCGCCGCGGCCCATCGCGCTTGGCAGGAGGGCCTGCTCTGGACCCTGGTCAGCCACCCGCGCGTGCCGGCCAAGGTGCGCGCGGAAGCGGCGAGTTTCGGCCACGCGCGCGACGAATTCGTCGACAACGGGAATTGGCCCTACCGCTTGTACGTGCGCGAGGGGCGCCGCCTGGTGGGCGACCTGGTGATGACCGAAGCCCATTGCCGCGGGCTGGCCGTGGCCCCCGAGCCGATCGCCCTGGCGGCCTACACCATGGACAGCCACCACGTGCGGCGCCTGGTGCTGGACGGCCGGGTCTGGAACGAAGGCGACGTGCAGGTGGGCGGCTTCCCGCCCTACCCGATCGGCTACCGCGCGATCCTGCCGCCCCGCGGGACGATCCACAACCTGGCCGTGCCCGTGTGCCTTTCGGCGACCCACATCGCCTATGGCTCGATCCGCATGGAGCCGGTGTTCTGGTGCCTCGGGCATGCGGCCGGCGCGGCGGTCCTGCTCGCGGCCCGCGGCGGCGGGGACCTGCACCGGGTCGAGCCTGCCGAGCTGCGCGCGCTGCTGCTCGCGGAGGGCGCCGCGCTCGATTACGCGGGGCCGCCCGCGGCGCTCGGGATCGATCCCGCCGGGCTGGACGGCTACGTGCTGGACGACAGCGCGGCCCGCTGGATCGGCCCCTGGGCCGAAAGCCGCAGCGGGACACCCTTCGTGGGCCAGGGCTATCGCCACGACAACGCCAGCGGCGACGGCCGCGCCGCGCTCTTCGCGCTCGATCTGCCCGCGGGGGAGTTCGAGCTGGAGCTGTGTTATCCGGCCGCCTCCAATCGGGCCAGCGCCGTGCCGATCGAGGTCCAGGCCCCCGCGGCTGCCAACGCGCCAGGCCCGCTGCGGGAGCTGATCCTCGATCAGCGCCGCGGCGCTCCGCGCGGCGAGCTCCATTGGGCCAGCCTGGGTCGCGTGAGCCTGGCCGCGCCGGGCCGGGTGCGCGTGACCGTCGGCGGCCGCCCGGTCGCCGGCCATGTGGTCGTCGACGCCCTGCGGGCACGGCCCGTCGGCTCCGGGCCGGCCGAGAAATGAGACGGGACGGCCGCGGCGGCCCTGGGATGGGTCCCCGCGGCGCTCCTTCGAGGCGGGTTTCGGACGCAGCGGCAGAATCGGATCCGAGCGGCACCTTCCAGGCCCCCACGGGATGGCCCGGGCTGCCGCTCCCGGCTCGCGCCGGCTCCGAGACCTTCCACAGGAGTGCCCATGCTGATCTTGTCCCCTTGGCTGGCCGTTTGCCTGCCGGCGCTGCAAACAGCGCCCGACAGCGGCGTGCCGTCGACCCCCGCGGCGAACCGCGCGGCAATGTCGTTCCATGCGCCGGTGCGTCTCTCCGCCGCCGATGGCCCGCTGGCGGTCGAGACCCCCGGCTACGCGGCTCCGACCTGGTACGACCTGGACGGCGACGGCCTGCGCGACCTGATCGTGGGCCAATTCAAGAACGGTCAGCTCAAGGTCTATCGGCAGCTCGGGCGCGGCGAAACGGGCCTGCCGCGCTTGGCCGAAGGCACCTGGCTGCAAGCGGGCGGCGAGGTCGCCCAGGTGCCCGGCGTCTGGTGATGCACCTCCTCGACTCCACAGTTCGTGGATGTCACCGGCGACGGGAAAATCGATCTGCTCTCCGGCTGCTATTCGGACCACGATCCGATGGCCGGCCTGTTCCAGGTGCTCAAGGGAAGCGCCGAAGGCTTCGCCAAAGCCGAACCCCTGCAGGGCGCGGACGGCAACCCCCTGATCCTGCCCTTCGCGGATGCCGACGCGGAGGACGATGAAGACGGCGGCGACATCATCGACCGGATCTGCACGCGCCCCAGCGCCGCCGACCTCGACGGCGACGGCCAGCTCGACCTGGTGATCGGCAACTTCCGCGGCCAATTCGCATTCTGGCGCGGCAGCGCTGCGGGCCGCTTCGCCGCCGCGCCCACCTGGCTCACGTCCAGCGATGGCGCCCGCTTGGCCGTCGGCTTCCATGGCGACCCCTGCCTGGTCGATTGGGACCAGGACGGCGACCTGGACATCGTGTCCGGCAGCGGCGGCGGCGAGATCTCGCTGGCGCTCAATCGGGGCAACCCCAGGGAACCCCGCTTCGAGGCCTTCGCGGAGATCTATCCGGCTCCCAAGCAAAAGCCCGAGGAGGTCATGCCCGACGACCGCCACATCCAGCGCCCGGCCAGCTCGACGCGCGTGTGGGCCGACGACATCGACGGCGACGGCAAGCTCGATCTCCTGGTCGGCGACCAGTTCACCCTGCGCATCCCCGCCCCCGGGATCACCCTGGAGCGCGCCAAGGCCGCCCAGCAGGAGTTCAACACCGCCACGGCGGCCCTGCAGGAGATCTTCGCCGACCTGGACCCGACCGATGAAGCCGCGCAGGCCGCGGCCTCCAAGGCCTGGAGCGAAGGCTACAACGCGGCCCGCAAGGCCCGCGCCCCCTTCGTCGACGAGCGCGTGACCGGCACCGTCTGGCTGCTGCGCCAGAAGTGACCGGCGGCCGCGCAGGCGGCGCTGACCGGGGATCAGCGCGGGCTGGGCCCGAGTCGCGCGACCGACCGGCGCCCAGTCTCGAGGCCTCCTCGGGAGGCGGCCAGGCCTGGGATCTCCGCGGCGCGGGGATCCCAGGCTGCTGTCGAGGGGCCTAGGCGCCCAGAAAAACTCGCCGGGCGCCGGCAGGGCCGGAATCTGCGCGGCTGGAAGCGGTGCGGGTGAAGGCTGGACCGCTGGAGGCGCGCGGGCCGGCGGGGAGCCGGCCAGGGCGGAAGCGGGCCGCGCGGGGCCGATCAGGCGGCCTGCACGGCGCGCAGCATGCCGTCCAGGCGCAGGTCGAGGTTGTGGCGGTCCTGCACGGCGCGGCGGCCGCGCTCGCCGATCTGGCGGCACAGATCGGGGCGCGCCAGATAGGAGTTGAGCTTGTCGCGCAGCTCCTCGAGGCTCGCGTAGGTCTCGAGCTCTTCGCCCGGTTGGAACAGGCGCCGCAGCTCGGGGGAGTCCTCGGTCAAGCAGAAGCCGCCGCAGGCCAACACGTCGAAGACGCGCATGGTGACGATGTCCTGCTGATAGATGCGGCCCACGTCCAGGTTGACGCTGGCATTGGAATACACCTTGTTGAGCTCGAAGCGGTGCCCGGCGCCGCCCTTCCAGCGCACCCCGAACTCAGCGGTGGCCTTCCAGCCCTCATCGCCCCACACGTCCATGCCGAAGTCCGCGCAGGCCGCAACGGTCAGGATGCGCTTCTCGGAAGCGGCCAGATCGCACAGCAGCTTGTCCGCCGACAGGCCGGGCCGCCGCTTCCTCAGGGCCGCCAGCACATCGGAGAAGTGCTCCTCCAGGTCTTGGCCGAGGCGATAGCGCCCGGGCTCGTCGCGCTGCACGGCCAGCAAGCGCTCCAGCTCGGCAGCGCCCTGCTCGCGCGGCGCCCGGCGCAGCTCGGCCACCAGGTCGAGGAACACGCGCTTTTGCTCGCGGGCCGTGGCGACCATCGAGGCCCCCACGAAACTGACCGGCGAGCGGTACTTGAGCGCTTCCGGCCCGATCACCTTGGTCGGACCCCGCGAGCAGGTGTCGGCGGCCAGGGGCAGGTGCGCGACGTGCTCGAAACCGGCGCGGCGGAAGGCTTCGACGTGGGCCTGGCGGTAGGTGAAGATGCGCGCGCCGGGCGCCGGGCGGGCCAGGGGCCGCAGGTCATCCAGGGCCGGGTCGACCTCCCAGCACAAGAGCGGCACGCCTTGCGCCTCGCAGAACTCCGCCAGGCCGTGGGTGTAGTTGATCGCCGCGACCAGGGCGGGCCGTGCGCTGCGCGCCGCGAAATGCAGCTCCTCGACCGAGAGGCGCTCGATGTCGAGGGTGTAGATCGAATAGCCGCGGCGGCGCAGGGCGGCGGCGAGCTGATCGACGAACAGCGCGCCTTCGACCAGGAAGGCGGTGCGCCCCTCGGCGCCCTTTTCGAGCAGCCAGAGTTCGCGCTCGTAGACCGCGCCGAGCAGCGGGTGGGCCACCAGGGGGCCATCGATGGGCGATTTGGAGAGCCCGAGCAGGTCGATCCCGAGGCACAGCTCGAGCCGGCCGTCCGCCAGGGCCGCCGCCAGATCGAGGCGCCCCAGGCAATGCCGCAGGAGCAGGGGGTCGCGCTCGTAGCCGATCCAGCGCCGCTCGGGCTCGCGCGCCAGGGCGGCGGCCAGGGGCTCGCCGAGACCGAGCCCGAAGACCACACCGGGGGAATCGGCGCGCGTCGGACGGCGGCGCAGGACGCCGGCGCGCGCCGGTCCCGCGAGATCCAGGCGGCGCCATTGGCGCTGATGCTCGAGCAGCACGGCGTCGTCGGCCTCGGCGCGCAGATGGCCGTCCCCCACGGGCCAGCACAGGCGCTCGGCCAAGCGGGGCTGGCGGCGCGCCAGGGCGGCCAGGTTGCGCTCGAGGCGCGGGAGCTGGAATTGGGTCGGCCGATCCAAGGGGGGGGAGACCTCCGGGAGATGGCCGATCGGCCGGGGGGGCGCCCCCGGGAGAGCGCCGGGGAACGACGCGCCCCGGACCCGGGAATGCCCCGGGGTAGACTCGGCCCCATGAGCCCTGCTGCGCCCCGGATCGGGGTCCTGACCATCTCCGACCGCGCCAGCCGCGGGGTCTACGAGGACCTCTCCGGCCCGGCCATCGAGGCCGCCCTGCGGGACTATCTGGCGACCCCCTGCGACTACCTCCGCCAGGTGATCCCGGACGAGCAGCCGCTGATCGAAGCGGCCTTCCGGAGCTTCGCGGCGGAGGGCTGCGCGCTGGTCTGCTCGACCGGCGGCACGGGCCCGGCGGCCCGCGATGTGACCCCCGAGGCGATCGAGGCCGTGGCGGACAAGCTGCTGCCGGGCTTCGGGGAAGCCATGCGCCGGGCCTCTCTGGAGAGCGGGGTGCCGACCGCGATCCTCTCGCGCCAGACCGCCGGCACCCTCGGGCGCACTCTGATCGTGACCCTACCCGGCAAGCCGGCGGCCATCCGGGTGTGCCTGGACGCGGTCTTCCCGGCGATCCCCTACTGCATCGACCTGCTCGGCGGGCCGCGCCTCGAGGGCAACCCGGCGGTCGTGCAGGTCTTCCGCCCGAAGGGCGCCTGAAGGGGCCCGGATGGCCGGCAACACGAGCGCAACGCCGCCCGCCTGGCTGCCCGCGGAAGCGCCCCATCGGGCGGGCTGTGGGCCGGCGCCGGGCCAGCCGGCCAAACCGCGCTCGCGCATGGGCCGCTGGCGCGCCCTGGTCTTGATCCTGGTGCACGTGGCGATCGCCGCGCGCATCGCCCACTGGAAGCTGACCGGCAGCGCGATCACGCCGCTCGAGCCCTCCGAGGCCGGCCTGGCCGCCAGCGAAGGCCTGCTGACCGCGGGCTTCTTCTTCTTCCTGCTGCTGATCCTCTCGACGCTGGTGCTGGGGCGCTGGTTCTGCGGCTGGGGCTGCCATGTGGTGGCCCTCCAGGACGCCTGCGGCGCCCTGCTCGCGCGGCTCGGCCTGCGCCCGCGCCCGCTGCGCGCGCGCCTGTTGGTCTGGATCCCGGCCGTGGCCGCCCTCGAGCTGTTCCTGGCGCCGGCCCTGCTGCGCCTGTGGCGCGGCGAGCCCTGGCCGAGCCTGCGCGTGCACCTCGTCACCGAGGACTTCTGGGCGCGCTTCCCGGGCCCGGCGGTGGCGCTCTTGACCCTGGCCGTGTGCGGCGGCGTGTGCGTGTGGGCCCTCGGCAACAAGGGTTTTTGCACCTACGCCTGCCCCTACGGCGCCCTGTTCGGCTTCGCCGACCGCTTCGCCCCGGGCCGCATCCGCGTCACGGATGCCTGCGAAGGCTGCGGTCATTGCACGGCGGTGTGCAGCAGCAACGTGCGCGTGCACCAGGAGGTGCGCCGCTTCGGCATGGTGGTCGACGCGGGCTGCATGAAGTGCCTCGATTGCGTCTCCGCCTGCCCCAAGGAAGCGCTCTATTTCGGCTTCGGCAAGCTGCCCGACCGGAGCCAGCGCCGCGCGGCGGAGCCCAAGCGCTTCGATTTCAGCCTGGCCGAGGAGCTGTGCATGCTGGCGCTGTTCGTCGCCGCCCTGTACGCCTTCAGGAACCTCTACGGGCGCGTGCCGTTCCTCTTGGCCCTGGCCCTGGCCAGCCTGACCGCCCTGGGCCTGGCGCTGCTCTGGCGGCTGGCGCGGCGCGCCGAGCTGCGCTTCCAACACCTGACCTTGAAGCGCGCCGGCCGCCTGGCGCCGGCGGGCTTCGCGGCGCTCGTGCCGCTGCTCGCCTGGCCCGCGTTCAGCCTGCACTCGGGGCTGTTGCAGTACGAGGCCCGCGAAGGCCAGCGCCTGCTGATCGAAGCCGGAACGGCCGAGGGCGGCGCGCGCCGCGCGCTGGTCGAGCGGGCCAGCGAGCGGCTGCTGGCCGTCGATGCGCGGCGGCTGCTGTCGG
>JBILNK010000326.1:0-2766 GCA_044375105.1 Planctomycetota bacterium | reverse complement strand
CACGCGCCATTCGCCGGCGACCTCGCTGGCGATCCACAGGGCGGCGCTGCCGGGCTCGCGCGCCAGGGCCGCGGGCGCGCCGGGCCCGCTGGCCAGGGCCGTTGCGGCGCCGCTCGCCAGGGCCCGCCGCGAAAGGCTCCAGCCGCCGGCGGCGCTTTCGAGCACCAGCGCGTGGAGCCCGTCCGCTTCCAGCAGGGCCGCGGCGGGCTGCAGGGCGGGCGTGGCGCTCCAGGCCAACGCCAGGGAGCGCGGGGCCAGGTCCCCGGCCCACAGCTCGAGCTCCCGGCCGACCAGGCTCTCGGCCACGGCCCAGGGCGCGCCCTGCACGATCCCGACCAGGCGCAGCTCGTCGGGGCCGAGGCGCTCGGCGAGGCCCTCGGCGCGGCGCGGGAAGGGCCGGGCCAGGCGCAGGCTCGCTTCGGCGCCGGGCACAGCCAGGGCCGCCTGCAGCTCGTCCCAGGTGCCCGGCAAGGGCGGAAAGGACTGTCCCGGGGCGCGCCACTGCACCACCACGCGCAGCGGGCCGCCTTCGGCGTCGGACAGCGCGAAGGGCAGCACCAGCCCGCGGCGCCGGTCGCCGCTGGCGAGCAGCGCCGCCGTGTCGACCGTCAGGCTGGGCGGGGCGTCGTTGTCGAGCGCGATCGGCGCGCTTTCGAGGGGCGCGCTGAAGGCGGCGCCGTCGAAGGCGGTCAGCCGCAGGCGCACGGAGGCATCCACGCCGGGCAGGTCCGCGGCGCTGTTCCAGGTCAGGCTGCCGGGCACGCCGAAGGCGTTGGAGGGCAGGCCCGCGGCGGCGAAGGGCGGCGGCGCGGTGGAGCCCGCCGGCGTGGCCAGGGCGTAGCCCGCGTCGGGCTGGTCGTCGAGGCGATCGAATTCGAGCCGCAGGGCCAGGGGATCGGCGTTTGGGTCCGCCAGCACGAAGCCGAGCGCTACGGGGCCCGCGCCGCTCGCCGGCACGCTCGCCGAGAGCACGGTCGGCGGGTCGTTGCCCAGGTCTGCCAGGGCCGCGTTCAGGCCCAGGGTCGGCGACTCCTGCAGGCCCGGCACCCGCGCCCAGACCAGGATGTCCAGGGCCAGGCCGCCTGCGGCCGCCCAGGGCTCCTGCGCGAAGTCCCAGTCCAAGCTCTGCGGCAGGCCCTGGGCGCTGGCGGGCAGGGTCAGGGGATTTTGATCGAGGCCCAGCAGGGGCGTGTCGACCGTGGCCCCCTGGTCGTTGGTGAAGCGCTGGCGCAGCTCGAGCACCAAGGGCTGGTCCAGGGGCTCGGTCAGCAGGAAGCGGATCTCGGCGGGGGGGCTCTGGGTCGACAGCAGCGCCAGGGCCGACACGCCGGTGGGGGGCGGCCCGCCGCTGCCCCCGCCGCCTCCGCCCGCGGCGGCCCCGGCCGCGCCGAGGCTGGCGAAACCGCAGCTTCCCAGGCCCGCGGCGGCCGCCAGGGCCAGCAGGGTGGGCAAGCGGGAGGCGCTCGTCCGGGGCCCGGCGGGGTGCGCGCCGGGGCCGCGTCCGGGGGTCCCTCGAGCGGAGGGGCGCGCGGGCTGCCGAGGGGAGTGGCGAGCGGACTGCCGGGCGGGGGAGGCGGCCATGGCCCGAGGATACGGGCTCCAGCGGAGGGACCCGCGGGGCAGCTGCGCGGGCCGGGGCTTGGCTCGGCCGGGCCTCGCTGCTACCTTTTCCCGCCCTTTCGGTCCCGATCGACCCCTCACGGCGGCTCGGCGGCCAGCCCGAACCTCCCCGCCCTCCCGCACGAGCCTTCCCCAGCGAGCCATGTCGCGAGTCTGCCAGTCCACCGGCAAGCACACCGCTTTCGGCAAACAGATCACCCGCCGCGGTCTGCCCAAGCGCAAGGGCGGCGTCGGTCTCAAGACCACGGGCATCACCGCCCGCACGTTCAAGGCCAACATCCAGAAGATCCGCGTGGTCATGCCGGACGGCAGCATCGAGCGCCTGCGCCTGTCCACCAAGGCCATCAAGACCGGCATGATCGAGCTCAAGCGCGGCGACAAGACCCTGCGCTTCCCGCTCCGTAAGGCCACCCGCCGCGGCAACGCCCCCGCCGCCCAGGCCTGATCCGCGCGCCGGGCGCGCCCCGCCCGGCCGAGTTCCAGGCTAGAGCGCCAAGAACTTCCGCCAACGCCTCCGTTTCGGCCCCGCGTCCCGGTCCCCGCTTCCGGGGGCCTCCGGCGGCCTCCCCCAGACCCTCCCGGCTAGTCCAGCCCGACCCCGCCAGCGCCAACCCGGCCCCCGCGAGCGATGAAGATCAAGGAACGTTTCGTGTTCATGATGTGCGGCGACTGCAGCAACCGCAACTACACGACCCACAAGCGCCAGAAGTCCGCCTACAAGCTGGCCAAGAAGAAGTACTGCCCGTTCTGCCGCAAGCACACCGAGCACAAAGAGAAGAAGCTCTGACCTCTGGCTGAAGCGAGCCGCGCGCGGCCCGGGCCAGAACCCGCGCCGCTGGCTGCAGCGCTCGCCAGCTGCGGCGCCAGCCGGCTGCAGCGCTCGCCGTCTGCAACACGCCGCCGGAGGCCGCCGACCCCGGCCGACCGGCCCCGAAAAAGCCGCCCAGCGGCTTTTTTCGTCTCTGCACGCCGCCCGCATCGGGGGCGCGCTTCCCCGCGGATCGGCTTTGCGCTGCGGTGCAGCGGCTAAACCGGGGCGCAGCCAGGCAGGCAAGCACGCAGCCAGGCAGGCCAACAGCCGGCGCCCCCGCGATCGCCGCGGTCGCCCGGAAGCGGTTCGCGGGCGGCTCGCATCGCCCTGCAGAG
>JBILNK010000151.1:0-10842 GCA_044375105.1 Planctomycetota bacterium | reverse complement strand
CTCGAGGATGCGCGCCTTGACCTTTTCGAGGCCGAAGTGGTCCTCGTCCAGGATGCGCCGGGCGCGCTCGAGGTCGATCTGGTCCGCGGTCGACTTGGACCAGGGCAGCTCGGCGACCGTCTCCAGGTAGGTGCGCAGCATGCCGTACTCGACCGACTGCTCGGACATGCGCTCGAGGCGCTTGAGCTCGCGGCGCACCTCCTTGTCGACCTCGGCCGGCAGGCCGGCGCGATCGAGGGCCGCGGTCAGCTCGGCCAATTCCGGCGCGGCGCCTTCGCCCAGCTCGGCCTGGATGGTCTTGAGCTGCTCGCGCAGGAAGTACTCGCGCTGGGTCTTCTCCATGGACCCGCGCGTGCGCTGGCGCAGCTCCTTGCTGAGCGAGAGCACCTCGATCAGGTGGTTCAGCTTGGCCGAGACCTTCTCCATGCGCTCGAGCAGCGGCAGGGTGGCCAGGATGTCCTGCTTCTCCTCGGCGGGCATCTCCATGAAGGTCGCCACCAGGTAGGTCAGCGCCTCGGGCGTCGGAGCGTTCTGGACCGCGTTCTGCAGCTCCTCGGGCGGCTCGGGCAAGAGCTGCAGGGCTTGGGCGGCCTGGAAGCGCAGATGGTGCAGGCGCGCTTCGATCTGCTTGGAGAGGGCGCGTTTCGGCTTCTCTTCGTCGATGCGCTCGATCTTGGCCACCAGATAGGGATCCGTGCGCACGAAGGCCTTGACGCGCAGGCGCTGCTTGCCCTGCACGATCACGTGATGGCTGCCATCCGGCGCGGTCACATAGCGCAGGATCTCCGCCAGGGTGCCGAGGGTGTGCAGGTCCTTGGGATCCGGCTCGGTCTGCTCGGGATCCTTCTGCAGGAGCAGCGCCAGGGGCGCCTCCTTGGCCACGGCGGCTTGGATCGCGCGCAGGGAGCGCGGGCGGCCCGCGACCACCGGCAGCACCACACCGGGGTACAGCACCATGCCGCGCACCGCCACCACGATGACCTCGTCCTGCCCGAGCTCCGGGGCGGCGGGGGACTCGGCCCCGGGCTTGGCGATCCCGCGGAACAGCTGCGAGAGCTCGACCGGGACGTTGGCGGGCATCACCGGCAACGGCTCGGAGGCCGGCGCCTCGGAGGCCGGAGCTTCGGAGGCCGGAGCTTCGGAGGCCGGCGCTTCGGAGGCCGGCGCCATGGGGGGCTTCGGCTCGGAGCTCGGGCGCTCGCTGGGCTGGCGCTCCGCGCCGGGCGAGTCGGACGGCGGGGCTTCGGACGGCGCCCGATCCGCCGGGCCGCGGGGCTCCTGCGGCCGTTCGGCCTGGCCGCGCCCGGGCGGGGGCGGGGCCTGTTCAGAGGCCGGTTCACGCGGCTGGTCCGGCGCGGCGGGGCGCTTGCGTCGGGGCGCGGAATCCTCCGGGGCCGCGGGCGCGGGCTTGTTCTTGGGTTTGCTCATGGTTGCCGCGGGAGCGGCCCGCGCTTGTGCACTTGGAGGACGACCAGGCCCTGGACCATCTGGCTGAGGCCCAGTTCGTAGCAGCCGGGCGGCAGGGCCAGCAGGCGTTGGAAGCGGCCGTAGGGGATTTCCAGGCGATGCACCTGGGCCGTGCGCAGCACCTCCGGCAGGGGGCGCTGGCCGGTGATGCTGAGCTCGTGGCCGCGCAGCAGGATCTGCACGTGGCGGGCTTCGAGGCCCGGCAGGGCGGTCAGCACCCAGAACTCGGTTGCCGTCTCGAAGATGTCGACCGGGGGCTCCCAGGCCGCCGGCTGGGCGGTCGGGTGCCCGGCGGCGCGCTGGGCGCCCGCGAGGCGCTGGCTCAAGCGCTCGCTCTGCTCGAGCATCGCGCGGGCGCGCCGCCACATCCAATCGGGATCGTTTTCGGACATCGGCAATTCCTCGCAGGGTCCATCCTAGGACCTGCCCCGGCGCTCGTCGACACGGCCGCCCCGGCCCGACCTCTCGTACGCTCCCCGGGCCCCTTTCCGAGACCCGCTCCCTCGATGGCCTCCAGCGCGAATCCCCCGACCCCGCCCGCCGACATCCGCCTGCGCTTCCTGGGAGCCTCCCAGGGGGTCACCGGCTCCTGCTTTCTGATCGAGACGCCCGCGGCGCGCGTCTTGATCGATTGCGGGCTCTTCCAGGGCGGGGCCCAGGAGCGGGCCCACAACGCGCTGCCTTTCGATTTCGATCCGCGCAGCCTCGATGCCGTGGTGCTGACCCACGCCCACATCGACCATTGCGGGCGTCTGCCTCTGCTCCACAAACGGGGTCTGCGGGCGCCGATCCACGCCACCGAAGCCACCTGCCAGCTGGCGCGCATCATGCTGCTCGATTCCGCCAAGATCCAGCAGAGCGACGCCGCCTATCGCAACAAACGCCTGTTGCGCCGCGGCCGCAAAGCCAGCATCGAGCCGCTCTACACGAGCGAGGAGGCCGAGGCTTGCCTGCACCGGTTCGAAGCCGCGCCCCTGGCGCGCTGGTTCGCGCTGGCTCCGGGAGTCGAAGCCCGGCTGCGCCTGGCCGGGCACATCCTCGGGGCCGCCCAGGTGGACCTGCGCATCGCGACCCCGCAGGGCCTGCGGCGGCTGCTGTTCTCGGGCGACCTGGGCCGCGATGGCATGCCGCTGATCGCCGAGCCGGAGCCGGCCGAGCCCGCCGACCTGATCGTGATGGAGGCCACCTACGGCGATCGGCGCCACCCCGATGCCGAGTCGACTCTGGCGGAACTGGCCGAGATCGTGGCCTTCGCCGAGCGCGAACACGGCAACGTGCTGATCCCGGTGTTCGCCGTGGGGCGCGCCCAGGCCATGCTGGCCTACCTGGCCCATTTCGAGCGCCAGGGGGCGCGCCTCGGACGGGTGGTGCTGGACACACCGATGGGCGCCGACGTGACCGAGCTGTACCGGCGCTGCCCCGATTTCCTGAAGCCCGAGGCCCTGGCCAAAGCGGGCGGCCGCTTGCCGGCCCCGCAGCGGCTCGAATTCGTGCGCGAGCCGGAGCAATCCATCGCGCTCAACCGGGAACAGAACGCGATCATCCTGGCGGCTTCGGGCATGTGCGACGCCGGCCGCATCCAGCACCACTTGAAGCACAATCTGTGGCGCCCCGAGGCCCAGGTGGTGATCGTCGGCTATCAGGCCGAGGGCTCGATCGGACGTCAGCTGGTCGAGCACGCCCGGGCGGTGCGCCTGCTCGGCGAGCGCATCGCCGTGCGGGCCAAGATCCACGTGCTGAACGGCTTCTCGGCCCACGGCGACCAGCAAGACCTGCTCGAGTGGGTCCAGCCGGCCCTGCGCCCGGGCCAGCGCATCGCCCTGGTCCACGGCGAGCCCCCGGCCCTGGAGGCCTTCGGCCGGCTGCTGGAGGAGCGCCACGGC
This sequence comes from Planctomycetota bacterium, assembly GCA_044375105.1. Lineage (GTDB taxonomy): Bacteria > Planctomycetota > UBA1135 > UBA1135 > JBIKLM01. Next base: position 7,492 of record JBILNK010000151.1, on the reverse strand, counting down.
GCCCGCGTGAGCGCGCCGGCCCTGGGGGAGACGATCGAGCTGTGAGCCACGGCGCGGGATCCATCGCGCCGTGAGCCATCGCCCCCGGATCCACGCCCCCGGATCCACGCCCCGCGCCCGGCGGCCCCGCGGGTTCACCCGGCCGGCGGCTGGCGGGCGCTCCCGGCTGCCCGCGCGCCCTGGACCCGGTGGTTTCCCGGAGGCCGTGGTGACCAGGAGGCCGTGGTGACCAGGAGGCCGCGGCTCCCCGGATGCCACGGTTCTCCGGGCGGCGCGAGCGATGGCCGCTGGGCCGGCGACCCCGACGGGATCTCCGCTGTCCTGATCGTGCCTTAACCATCCCGCGCCAGGCTAGGCTCATGCATCGTGCGCTCGCCTTGTGCTCGCTGGCCGCCCTCAGTGGTTGGGCTCCGCAGGGGGCCCCGTCCGAGCCAACGCCGCCGCGGATCGAGGACCCCCTGGACCCGGTCCTCGAGACGCGCTTCCTGTCGAGCTATGCCGAGCTGGCGCGCGCCCGGTACGACGCGATCCACGGGGCGGCCGTGAAGCTGGCCGAAGCGCTGACGGGGCTGGCCGCCGAACCGAGCGACGCGAGGCTCGAGGCCGCGCGTCAAGCGTGGTGCCGGGCCCGCGAGCTGTATGGCACCAGCGAGGCGCTGCGCTTCTACGGCGGCCCGATCGACGATCCGCGCACCGGGGTCGAAGCCCTGCTGAACGCCTGGCCCCTCGACGAGCTCCACCTGGACGGTTATCCCTCGGCCCCCGGCACCGGTCTGGTCGGCGACGCGCGGCTGTTGCCGCACATCGATCCCCGCGCGCTCGAGCTGCTCAATCAGCGCGGGGGCGAGACCCACGTGACCACCGGCTGGCACGCGATCGAATTCTTGCTCTGGGGCAGCGACCAGGATCCAAGCGGGCCCGGCCAGCGCTCGCACACGGACTTCGTGCCCGGCGCCGCTCCCCACGCCGAGCGCCGCGCCGAGCTGCTGCGCGTGCTGGGCCTGCTGCTGGTCGAGCACCTCGAGCAGGTGCAGCGCGCCTGGTCCGAGGAGCCGGGCGCCTATCGCCAGGGATTCGTGGCGGATGCGGACGGCCGCTCCCTGCGCCACGCCCTCGCGGGTCTGGTGGTGCTCTCGGGCTTCGAACTGGCGGGCGAGCGGCTGGTGGTGGCCCTCGAAACCCGCGACCAGGAGCAGGAGCACAGCTGTTTCAGCGACACGACCCACGCCGACCTGATCGCCGATCAGCGCGGCATCCTGGAGGTCTGGCACGGGCGTCTGTGCGAAGCGCTGCACGGGCCGACCTCGGCGGCCGGGATCGGTCTCGCCGAGCTCGTGGAGGCCCTCGATCCGGCCCTCGCGAGGGCCATCGAAGCGCAGCTCGAGGCGACGCTGCGCGCCGTCGAAGCCATCCCCGCGCCCTTCGACCAGGCCATCCTGGGCGCGGACGAGGACCCGGGGCGGCGCGCGGTCTGGGCCGCGGTGGTGGCCTTCGAGCAGCAAACCCGCCTGCTCTCCGCCCTGGCGGGCCGGCTCGGCTTCAGCATCCAATTGGTCCCCGGCGGATGAGCGCGGTCGAACGGACCCGACCGGAGCGGGCGCCGCGGCTCGGCCGGGCCCCGGCGCGCGCCGGGCTGCTGGCCGGCCTGTGGTTGCTGTCGATCGGAGCGGAGCCCCGCGCGGGCGCAGCCAGCGCGCCCTTGGGGGCGCCCCAGGTCGCTGAGTTGCTGGGTGCCGCAGCGGGGGAGCCGGGAGCTGCGCCCCGCGGCGCGATCGCGCCGATCGCCGCGGCGCAGACTCCGGCGCCGAGCGCCGCCGCCGTTCCCGCGGCGCGGGCGTCGATCCCTGCAGCGCAGGAGGCCGTGGCGCGCTCGGCGCCCGGCGGCGCGGGCGCCCAAGCGACGCGGCCCAGCGGTTCGGCCGCAGCCGAGGCGAGCGCGGCCGATTCCAGCGCGGATTCGCAGCGAGCGCCGGGCGAGCCGGGCGCGATCGCGCGCTTCGGACTCGATCTGCCCCTGGGCGGCGCCATCACGATCGAGGACCAAAGCCAAAACGCCTTCGGCTTCCCTGTGCCCGGGCTCGACGACCTGCAGCGCCGCGCTTTCCAGGTGGGCAATTCCTTTTTTCGCGGCAACTGGATCGCGGCTCCGGCCAGCGCCGCGGGGCGCGACGGGCTCGGGCCCCTGTTCAACGCCCGCTCCTGCGGCGCCTGCCACGGACTCGACGGGCGCGGGCTCGTGCCCGAGGGCGACGGCACGCCCGATGGTCAGGGCCTGCTGCTGCGCTTGGGCATTCCCGGGCCGAGCGGAGACCTGCCTGAGCCGCGCTACGGAGGCCAGCTCCAGGACCAGGCCTTGCCCGGCATCCCACCGGAAGCGCTGCCCCGGATCCGCTGGATCGAACAGCGTGGGGTGTATGCCGACGGCCAGGAGTTCCATCTGCGCGCGCCGCGCTTCGACCTCGAGCAGCCGGCCTACGGTCCCTTCGACAGGGACCTGCGTATCGGCGCCCGGCTGGCGCCCCAGCTGATTGGTCTGGGGCTGCTCGAAGCGATCCCGCTCGAGGCCCTGCTGGCCCGCGCGGATCCCGAGGACCGCGACGGCGACGGCATCTCGGGCCGCGTGCATTGGCTGCCGGGGGAAGCGGGCCAGCGCCGGGCCGGCCGCTTCGGCTGGAAAGCCACCCAAGCGGACCTGGAGGGGCAGATCGCCGCCGCCTTCCTGAACGACATCGGCATCACCTCGGCGCTCGCGCCCGACGAAGCCCTCTCCGGCCCGCAGGCCGCAGCCCTCCAGTTCAGCTCCGGCGGACAGCCGGAGGTCGATCCACAGACCTTCGAGCGCGTCGTGCTCTACAGCCGCCTGCTGGCCGTGCCCGCCCAGCGGGGCGAGCCCGAGACCCTGCTCGAGGGCGCGCGGCTGTTCGAAGCCCTGGGCTGCGCCGCTTGCCACACGCCGCTGCAATCGAGCGGCCCCTCCGACCACGCCCCGGGCCTCTCCGGGCAGCGCTTCCGCCCCTACACGGACCTGCTGCTCCACGACCTCGGCCCCGGCTTGGCCGACCAGAAGCAGGACGGCGACGCGGCGCCCTCCGAATGGCGCACGCCGCCCCTGTGGGGCCTCGGGCTCGTGCCGGTGGTCAACGGCCCCATGGCCCTGCTGCACGACGGTCGGGCCCGGGACTTCGCCGAGGCGATCCTGTGGCACGGCGGCGAAGCGCACGCCGCCCGCGAAGCCTTCCGCTGCGCCGATGCGGACACCCGCGCGGCCCTGATCCGCTTCCTGAGCTCGCTCTGAATCCGGCGCCGGCCTCGGCGCCCGCTGGATGGCGGGCCCGCAGGCCTGCGGACAGGCGGCTGTGGCCGCGCGGGCGCAGACCGGGTCGGCCTGCGTTCCAGGCCGCGAGCGATCGCGCAGTCAGCGCGTGATCGCTTCGGTGGGGCGTTCTTCGATGCGCAGGGTTTGTTTGAAGACCGCGCCGGCGCGGAAGAATTCGCACTCGACCTCGCGGCCGATGCCGGCCAGGTAGAGCGCCTTTTGGAAGTCGAGGGGCTCGGCCAGGTAGGCGTCGCCGAGGCGCACGAGGAAGTCGCCGGGCTGGATGCCGGCCCGGTCCGCGGGGCTGCCCGCGAAGACGTTTTCGATGTAGATGCCGACCCGCGGCAGGGCCAGCTTCGCCATGGCCTCGGCGCCCCGCTCGCGGAACAGCTCGGCGTTGCTCATCACCGCCCAGCCCAGCCAGGGCGAGCGGAAGCTCTGGCTCTTCTGGATCGTGCCGTAGAGCGCCTGCACGATGTTGGCGGGCAAGGCGTAGGCCAGCCCGCGCCCGGCGAACTCGCGCCCCGTTTCGCCGCTGGTCGGCAGGTGCGAGAGCAGCCCGATCCAGCGCCCTTGGCGATCGAGCAGCGCGCCGCCGAAGGCGCCCTCGGTCAGCGGCAGGCTGGCCTGCTTGAACGTTGAGAGTTCAAAAAGAATCCCTGCAGAAAAATGAAAAGTAAAAACTTCGGACGTTAGGGCTGACGGTGAACGTTCTCCTGAAATTTATTCAAAATGATTCTTGCGGACTCCCCAGGGCGCATGGAGACTCCGCAAGAGAGGTGCGCTCGACTGCTTCCTGAGAAGCGAACCCGTTGAGCCCCAGAGATATGCTTGCCACATTGCTCACCTGCTTCCTGGCCTTGCCCGCGGCCCAGAGCCCGCAAACGCCTGGCACCGTCGGCCAGGAGCTCGGCTTGCCGCACCAGCTTGCTCCCGGCCCAGAGTTTGGTCTCAGCCTTCGGGCCCTGATGGATCACGGCAAGCGTGTCTTCGCTGGCGATTTGACCCTTGCTGAGGGACAAGGTCGCCCCCTCACCAAAGGGACAGGGGCGCCCCTCAGCGACATGCAGGATCCGCTGGTTTTCCCCAGGGACATGAATCGGGTCAGCGGCCCGGACGCCAACTCCTGCGCGGGCTGCCACAACAAGCCCCTGGTGGGCGGATCCGGGGACTTCGTCCTCGCTTCCAATTGACTGTGAAGTCCTGGCCGTGCACAACGCATTGGACCGGGATCGCCACGGCCATCCTGAGTCTAGCGCTAGGCCAGGAAATTGGCGCTGCTGGCTGATAGGCAACCTGGAGGCTGCAACTACCTTCACATCCATCAGCCTGACATGTAGTAGCATCGGGCTAGCAGAGGCTCGCGTGGCCTTAGCCCGTGCTTTCGCAACACGACGCGCGAACCGAAGCCACAACTACGACGATGAACAAGCGGAGCCTTATGTGGAGTCTCGCCTTGGTGGCCTGTGTGGCTGCGTGTGCCTCCGTTCCAGTGGAGGTCATGCGTGGCGACACGGACTGCTACTCGTTCACGGCGCTCAACGCCGATATCGGCAAGAGCACCTTCTCGGCGAGTGGCATGCGCGCCACTGCCGACACCAACTGTCCAAAGATCACCTCCGTCCACGTCGACGTCTTCGACGACGCGAACGGCAACGGAATCTGGGACCAGGGTGAGAAGCGCTACGCATTCTCCGAAGGCCTGGCCGATCCTCCGTCGACCTCCGTCACCACGGGTTCCCTCTCGGGCGGCAAGAACACCCAGTCGGGCGGCACGACCTGGCACGCCACGATTACCAACGAGAACGGCGGTAAGACGTCCCACGGAGGGACCTTCTAAACCCTCTGGACTCCGTTCCTAGCAAGTCTTCTCAAGCGGGTTCAGCAAATTGCAACGACCGCTCTCAGTCGGCTCAGTCACTGCACGCGTGCACTCACTTTGCACCAAAACCAACTGCTAACAATTCATCAGTCATGAAGAAGCGTACCAATGTCGCCATCCTAGCGTTGGGCTGCACCGCCCTCGTGGCCACAGCCTTCGCCCGGACCCCGGTCATTCAGCAGGCCGCCCTCTCGGCCCAGTCCCGGCTGATCAAGCCAATCGCGGAGGTCACCTACTTCAACGGCACCGTGGGGGTCGAGTTCCGGATCCGCAAGAACGGCTCTTCGACCATCGGCAACCGCGACGTAATCGTGGTCGACCTCGATCCGAGCCTGCCTAAGCTGGTGGGAGGCGTCACCGACAACCGGACGCCACGCTCGGGCTACCTCGACGTGAACGGCACAATCATCAACCTGACGCCGCAGGCGGACGCCACCCTGAAGGCCACGATCCCGCAGTCTGCTATTAACTGGTTCGGCGGCAACTCCCTGAGCGTCGAGGTCTACGACGGCCCGCCGACGGCGAGCGGCGCCCCGACCGGTAAGCGCTTCGTTGGCTGGTCGACCGACGCCTACTTGCAGTAGCGCTTTGGCTGGCGATAGTGACCGGCGGCAACAATGGTCGCCATCGCCAGCCGCTCTTTCTACTTCTATGCAACCGTGAGTATTCCGCAGACCAAGCTTGCAGCCTCCTGCTGGGTTTAGGATCTGGTTGCAAGAATGTACAATCTCATGCATCTAGTTTGTGAAGGCCCTTTTATTGGACTCTTCCTTGAAATTAGACGCGTATGCGGCATGTAGATCGCATACAATGATTCGGTCTGCCTGGACATGCCTCTCAGATCAATCCTGAGCGACCCACCAATCATCAACCCTTTCTAGACGAGGACTGTACCATGAAGTGTATGGACGTCACGATGCCGATGGTCTTGATTGGTGCCCTGCTTGTGGCGAGTTGCGCGAGCGCAAAGGGAAGACCTCAGGCCTTGATGTCCTTTGTTGGTGCGGGGCAGCCGAGCTCGGTCGAGATTGTCGCACCACCCATCAGTCAGACAGGCCATATCGCGTGGTTGCGTGCGCAGGAAGTGGCGCTTGACAAATTGCGCATCATTTCGGCGTTCAGTGCGACGCTGTTCGAAGATGTCGACGGGAATGAGCAGTTCAACGATGGCGATCGCCGACTGGACTACTGCTACGGAACAACTGAACTTCCATCCTCTTTCATCGAAGTCAGCGGCCTGCAGGTCCCCCCTGGGGTCCAGGTGAGTCGCGTTCGAGTGCTCGCCGAGGTGAGAACCACCCTCGGCACCCAGACCACGGTGTTGGGAGGCGGCGCTGAGGGTTCGACGCCGCATGTCAGGGGAGGTTGAACTTGAGCGCTTGGGGACAGTATCCCCCAAGCTTTCGGTTAAACCCTGGCTCGGCCTAGAGCTGGCCTGCACCGATTCTTGCCTGCTTCATGGCAGGCGCACGAGCAGCTGGCGGGCGATCAGGGTCTCGAAGTGGCGGGTGATCTGGGCGGCCAGGGGCGGATCTTCGGTCAGAAGGCCGAGTTCGATGTTTTGGTCCCAGGCGGCGGCGGTCAGGTTGGCGGAGGTGATAAAGACCCAGCGGTTGTCGGCGAGCACGGCTTTGGCGTGTAGGACACCGGTGGGGCCCTCGGTGTCAGGGTAGTTGCCGCCTGGTTCGGGGAGCCGCGGGGTCCCTGCCCGGCCGTAAGCCGGGTAGGATCCGCCGTGCGCGGCTTGCCTGCCTTGGGGCAGGCTTCGGGAGATTTCCCCTAACCCCTTGCGCGCGGCTGCAGACCCCACAACTCAGGAGTCCGGAATTCCCAGGAGGAATACATCTGCCAGGAATGAGAGCTTCGAGGAAACGATTCTTTGTCCCCGGCAGTCAGCGCGTGATCGCTTCGGCGGGGCGTTCCTCGATGCGCAGGGTGCGTTTGAAGACCTCTCCGGCGCGGAAGAATTCGCACTCGACCTCGCGGCCGATGCCGGCCAGGTAGAGCGCTTTTTGGAAGTCGAGGGGCTCGGCCAGGTAGGCGTCGCCCAGGCGCACCAGGAAGTCGCCGGGCTGGATGCCGGCCTGGTCCGCGGGGCTGCCCGCGAAGACGTTTTCGATGTAGATGCCGACCCGCGGCAGGCTCAGCTTCGCCATGGCCTCGGCGCTCCGCTCGCGGAACAGCTCGGCGCTGCTCATCACCGCCCAGCCCAGCCAGGGCGAGCGGAAGCTCTGGCTCTTCTGGATCGTGCCGTAGAGCGCCTGCACGATGTTGGCGGGCAAGGCGTAGGCCAG
>JBILNK010000325.1:0-2781 GCA_044375105.1 Planctomycetota bacterium | reverse complement strand
CGCCGGAAGTCCCGGGGACCGAGCAAAAAACGCCGTCCTCGCAAGGCGCAGCGATAGCCAAATCAAAAACCGAAATGCCAGGCGAAGCGCAAGCCGTCGCAGGCGAAACGCAGGGTGCTGCAGGCGAAGCGCCGGCCACGGAGGCTGCAGCGCCGGAGGCCGCCGCCGCGGAGCAAAGCGACAACGGCGCCGCGCCGCCCCCGGAGGGCGCACAGCCCGCCGCGCCGACGCCCTGGAAACTGGCCCTCGACGGGCTCGCGGCGGGCGAGGTGCTCGGGCCCGATTCGAAGCCCAAGCTGCTGGTCTCCGTGTGGATCGAGGGCCCGACCGCGCCGCCCTGGGCGCGGGTCGAGCTCTACCGCGCCGAGCTGCCGACGCCGCTGATCGCTGGCCAGCTGACGCCGGAGGCCTTCCGCAGCGAGGGCGCGGGCTGGCGCAGCGAGCTGACCCTGCCGAGCCCCTGGCGACCGGCGGACGGAGAAACCGGCGCGGGCGACGGCAGCTTCGCTCTGGCCCTGCAAGCCTTCGAAACCGCCGAATTCGCGGCGCCGATGGCGCGCTTGCTGCGGCCCTTCGAGGTGGCCCTCGACGGGCCGCGCTTGGCCTGGGAGCGACCGGCGGGCGGGCTGCTGCGTCCGGGCCCTGATCGGAGCTTCCTGCTGGGCATCTACGCCCATGACGACAACGGCGTGGCGGAGGTTTCGGGGTCCCTGTGGCTCGAAAACGGGCAAAAGCGCGAGCTGCGCTTCCTCGGGCCGAGCAGCGAGGGCTCGGCCGCCCTGCGCTTCGAACCGGGCGACAGCCTGCTGGCGGCGCGCCTCGAGCTGGTGGCGCAGGATCGCTTCGGCGTGTCGAACCGCGTGTGGGTCGAGCCCCTGCGCGTCGGTTTGGTGCCCGGCTTCGCGCCGGAGCGGGTGCTCGGCGTGCCGCAGCTCGCGGCCGAAGGCGAGGGTTTCGCCAGGGAGCCGCGGCCCTGCCCGCCGATGCGCCTGATCCCGGCCCCGGCCGAGCCCTATCGCTTCGGCGGGCGCTCCGATGAGCTCGAGAACCTGCGCTTCGCGGAATCCGGTCTGGCGCCGTTCCAAAGCGATTCAGAGCGCGCCCTGCCGCGCGCGTGGGGCCTCGAGTTGCCCGCGGGGCAACCGGGCGACTACCTGCTGGACGAGCGCGAGGTGGCGGCGCGCGAATTCCTGGCCTTCCTGCGCGCCAGCGACGGCTGGCCGACGGCAGGCTGGTGGCCCGCGGGCGTGGCGCCCAGCGACGCCGCGCGGCGCACGGCCTTGGAGGCCGAGCTCGCGGCGCGCGATCCGGAGGCGCCGGCGGTGGGCATGAGCTTTGACGAAGCGGCGGCCTTCGCGGCCTGGAGCGGCAAGCGCTTGCCGACCTGGATCGAGCTCGAGCACGCGCAGCGCGCCGGGCTCGAGTACCGCGCCGCGCGGCCGGACGGACCCGATTCGCCCTGGCGCGGCCTGTCGAGCGGCGTGGCCGAATGGACCGCCACGCCGGTGTGGTTCGAGCTGACGCCGGCCCAGCGCCCGGCCAGCCATCGCATCGCGCTGGCCGCGCACCTCGAGGCGGCCCTCGAGCCCGCCTGGGCCTTGACGCGCCCCGGCGTGGGCGAATTCTGGGCCGCCGGCGGCGAGGGCGGGGAAGCGACCGTCGACTTCAGCGCCGCCCTGCGCCTCGAGCGCGGCCGCGGCGATCCGCGCGTGGGGCTGCGCTGCGCCTTGGACCTGCGGAACTTCCGCCAGCGGGCCGGCGCGCGCCTGGCCGCCCTGGCCGAGGAGGCCGGTCCGTGAAGGCACCGCGGGCGGCGGCGTTGGCGGCGGCTTGGCTGCTCGCGCTGAGCGCTTGCCGGTCGGAGCCCAGGCCAGCCCTGGATCAGCCCCTGCCCTTCCACGTGCTGCTGGTCGAGCCGACCGCCGCGATCGGCCCGGTCACCTTGCCGCCCGGGGCGCGGGCGACTTCGATGCGGCTCGCGCCGGACCCGGAGCTGGCCGCCAAGCTGGCCGCGGAGCTGCAGAGCGTGGGCTTCGCGCGCGTCAGCCGGGCCGCGCCGGGCGGCGATCCCCTGCGCGAAGCGCGCCAGCGCCGCGCCGATCTGATCCTGACCAGCGAGCTCTCCGGCGATCCGAGCCTGTGGCGCCGGCGCAGCGCTTCCACGGCCGTTTCCTGGCTGCTGTTCGCGCTCGGCGGGCCCTTCGTTACCAATCTCGAAGATTGGGAGTACGGCAGCGGCCTGCGCCTCAAGGCGGAGCTCTACGAGGTCGCGCGGCTCGAGTCGGGCGTGCCGCTCGGCGATCCGCGGGCGCGGCTGGCGCAGCTGGACGGGGAGTTCGCGCCGAGCGCCCTGTCGTTCAATCAGCGACGCGCCGGCTCGACGCCCTATTGGAAGGCCTTGCTGATCCCGAGCCACCTGCTGGCGACCGAGAGCGAGGCCCTCGAAGGGCGGCTCTCGGCCGAGCTGGCGCCGCGGCTCGCGCGCGGGCTGGAGCAGCGCCTCGGCGCCGCCGACGAGGCGCTCTTCGCCGCCCGGCCCGGCGGCAGCCTGGCGGTGGATGGCCAGGCCTTCGGGCTCGAGCGCCGCGAGCGGGGCTGGCGCCTCAGCGGCCGTGCGCGGCTGGCGGCCGGGTCGGCCCAGGGCGCGCCGCGCGGCGTGCGGGTGTGGAGCGGGGAGCGTGCCCAGGAGGGCCGCTTCGGGGCGCCCGAGAGCGGACCGGCAGGCCCCGAGTTTCCCTTCGAAGTGCTGTTCGAGGCCGCCGGGCAGCGCTTCGTGCGGCT
>JBILNK010000324.1:0-2783 GCA_044375105.1 Planctomycetota bacterium | reverse complement strand
ATCTGGAAAACGGCGGCGCCGGCCTGGCCGTGCTGCTGCGACCCACCAGCTCGCCGGCCATCGAATCTCAGGTGGCCCGCCTGGCGGAGGCCCTGCCCCAGGCGCGCTTCGTGCGCTACGACGCGGTAGCGCGGCACAACGAAGCCGAAGGCACCCGTCTGGCCTACGGCCGGCCGCTGCGCATCCACTACCGCTTGGCGGATGCGCTGACCGTCGTGGGCTTCGATTCGGATCTGCTCGACGGCCACCCGGGCGCGCTGCGGCATGCTCGCGATTTCGCCAAACGACGCAAGCCGGAAAGCGGCCTCGAGATGAGCCGGCTGTATGCGGTCGAAGCGCGCTTCACGACCACCGGGTCGAGCGCCGATCACCGGCTGCCCGTGCGCAGTTCCCAGATCGGCGCGCTGTTGTGCGCGCTGGAGGCCAAGCTGACCCAGCGCGGGCTGCCGCAGGTCTCGGGTTTTGGGTCGGCCAACCCGCTGCCCAGCGGCGAGCTGATTGCCGAACCCCGCGTTGCGCGCTTCCTGGATGCGCTGGCCGACGAACTGATGAGCCGGCGCAACCAGAGCGCTCTGGCGATCGGCCCCGAGCACGCCCCCGAACTGCACGCGCTGGTGCTGCGGCTGAACGCGGCGCTGGGCAACCTGGGCCGAACGGTTCTGCTGACCGAGGAGCCCCTCGGGGCCAGCCTGGATCAGAGCGGCCCGGCCGCTCTGGCGGGTCTGGTGCAATCGCTGAACGCGGGCCAGGTCGAGACCCTGGTGGTGCTCGAAGGCAATCCGGTCTACGACGCGCCGCGCGGCCTCGGTTTTGCTGCTGCCTACGCCAAAGCGCAGAACCGCATCCACCTGGGCCTGTACGTCGACGAAACCGCGACGGCTTCCACCTGGCACGTGCCCGCCGCCAACTTCCTCGAGAGCTGGGGCGACGGCCGCGCCTGGGACGGCAGCTATTGCGTCACCCAGCCGATCATCCAGCCGCTGTACGGCGGCAAGTCGACCCTCGAGTTCCTCGGGTTCCTGGCCAACGGCCAATGGCAAAGCGGCCGCGAACTCGTGGCTCAGGCCTTCGCCGGGCTCGCCGGCGATGGCGCCGCCGAGGGCGCCTGGGCACGTTGCCTGCACGATGGCTGGCACGCTGGCAGCGAGCTGCGGCCCGTCAACCCCAACCCGCGCGCGCTGGCCCCGCTTGCGATCGATCCTGCGGCCCTGTCCACGGCCCTGCCCTCGAACGGCTCCTTCGAGCTCACCCTGCATCGTGACATCAAGCTTCACGATGGCCGCTTCGCCAACAACGGCTGGCTGCAGGAGCTGCCGGATTTCCTCACCAAAGTCACCTGGGACAACCCGCTGCTGCTCTCCCCGGCGACGGCCCGCTCCCTGGGGATCACCACGGGCGACCTGGTCGAGGTCAGCCTGGGCGGGCGCACGCTGGAGGCCGCTGCCTATGTGATGCCCGGGCAGAGCGCCGGAGCGCTGTCGATCGCCCTGGGCTACGGCCGCTCTGCGGCCGGACACGTGGGCGGATTGTTCCGCGATGCGACCCCCACGGTGGGCTTCGACGCCTACCAGCTCAGCGATCAGATCGCGACCGGGGTCTTCAGCGGCGCTTCTGTGCGCAAGTTGGGCGGGACTTACGCCCTGGCTTGCACCCAGGAGCACCACCAGATCGAAACCAACGGCCGCCTGGAGCGCGACGGCGGCGAGGCCGACCCAAAGGTGGCGATGACCGTGGAGGACCCCGCCAAGTGGCACCACGAGGAGGGCGGAGCCGCGCACGGCGATCACGACCACGACCACGCCGGCGATCACGATCACGATCACGACCACGACCACGCGGACGATGGGCACACCCACGCCGAAAAGGCCGCGCCCAAGTTCGCTTTCGGGAAGCCCAGCCGGGTCAGCGAGCTGATCCGCGAAGCGACCGTGGGGCAGTACGCGGGCATCCAGACGGATCTCGCGACCCTGCGCCAGAAGCAAGCCGAGCACCCCGAGGAGAGCCACGCGGGCGGGCACTACGTGGAGCCCAATCCCTTCAAGCGCGTGCCCGGGCCCGAGCTGCTGCCCCTGTGGACCGAGCGCTCCCAAGAGGGCAACAAGTGGGGCTTGGCCATCGACCTCTCCGCCTGCACGGGCTGCAACGCCTGCGTGGTCGCCTGCCAGGCCGAGAACAACATCCCGGTGGTGGGCAAGGACCAGGTCCGGCGCGGCCGGGAGATGTCCTGGATCCGCATCGACCGCTACTTCGCCGGCCAGGAGGACGCCCCGGAAGTGCGCAGCCAGCCGATGGCCTGCATCCAGTGCGAAAACGCGCCCTGCGAGCAGGTCTGTCCGGTGGCCGCCACGGTGCACTCCACCGAGGGCCTCAACGACATGGTCTACAACCGCTGCATCGGCACCCGCTATTGCAGCAACAACTGCCCGGTCAAGGTGCGCCGCTTCAACTTCTTCAACTACCACAAGGAGTTGAAGCGCGAGGAGAACGACGTGCGCAAGCTCGGCTACAACCCCGAGGTCACCATCCGGGCCCGCGGTGTGATGGAGAAGTGCACCTACTGCGTGCAGCGCATCCAGGCCGTCAAGATCCAAGCCAAGGTGGAGAAGCGCGCGATCCTGGACGGCGAGATCAAGACCGCCTGCCAGCAGACCTGCCCGAGCGACGCGATCCGCTTCGGCAATCTGGCCGATGCGAACAGCGAGGTCTCCAAGCTGCACGCCACGGATCGGGCCTACGAGCTCCTGGCCTTCCTGCGGATCAAGCCGCGCACCGCCTTCCTGGCG
>JBILNK010000323.1:0-2786 GCA_044375105.1 Planctomycetota bacterium | reverse complement strand
ATCGGGAGTGGGTGCGCGACCCCGACTATGGTCCCCTGTACATCAAACCCAACGCCAAGCAGCTCGATCTGCTGCTGTGGCTCGGCTCAGAGGATCGCGTCAAGAAGGTTCAGATTCCGGTGCCACCGGCCCCCCACAGGCGCCGGGTCATGCTCGAAGTGCGCATCAAGCCAGCCGGCGGCAACGCGCGGGTGAAGGCCGTGCCAGAGCAGCTTGAGTCGTTCGGGCGAGCCAACCTGTTGCTCGACTGGAAACGGGCCCAGGTCGAGCCAAAGACCAAGCAGGATTTGGTCGCGGAAGCCGAGGTTCCCTGCCCGGCCACGATCAAGCGGACCGCCTCCATCGAACTTTGGCGGCAGGTCGAAGCCTGGATGAAGCTGGAACGGCCTCTCGATCGGTTGCCGCAGGCCTTTGCGCGCTCGCAGGCGCTCGAAAGCCTGTGTACTCAACTGAGCGGCCTGCTTAAGAAGGGCATTGCAGAAGGTGGCGCTGGCAAGAGCGGTATCGCCGTCACAGCCGCGACCGATCAGGATGGCAATCCGCCGGGGACTGCGGGCGAGTCGGGTCAGCAGTTCCAATTACTGATGAGGGAACTTGCCAGGCACTGCGCAGCGCTGCCCGTTTATCGGTTGTCCTCGAACGCTATGAACGCTCTGGGTCTTGCTGCGCTCAAGAATGCTGATGCCGATACGATCATCAAGGCCCTGATCCAGAGCCAAGCGTACGACAGGGAATCATGTACACTGATGGGAGGCTGCCTCCGCGAGGAGAAATCATTCAATCAGCTTGCCAGGGTCTTGCATCAGCGATTGGAAATGACCGGGCTCGACAACAATAACTTTATCATGGGCAGCTTCGCAGAAATCATTCAATACCAAGAAGACATCACGAACGGCATCACCTCGGATGGGGCCGCGAAATTGGTGACTGAGTTGATTCAGAGCCTGGAAGCTTCTTTTCGAAAAAGTAGGCTCAAGTTCCTCGAGCGGAACGCCATCGCGATCGTGGCCTTCCTGATGCGTCGGAGAATCTTCGACGAAGACTTCTTTGCGCCGGACAGCCAGGTGGCTATGGAAGCCAAGCGGGTGCTGCAGCTCGGCCTTCAGGGGGTCGAGCGCGGCTCCATTGAACCCATCGGTGGCCGGATCAATGCCCCGGTGCTGATGCAGCGGGTCATCGACTACATCGACAAGCGCGGGTCGATCGAGCCCCTGGTCTTCGACTGACGAGGGTATCCTGAGACCATGGCGGAAGGATCCTCCAACTGGCGGACGGTCACCGAGTCCAGGTATCCCTGGGAGCGGGCGGCGCTGGAGCACATTCGGGCGTTCGTGCCGGCCCACGAGCCCTGGATGGTGTGGAGCAACTTCACATTTACGAGTCAGGACGGGCGGGTGCATGAGGTCGATGCGCTGGTTCTTTCGCCGACGGGGTTCTTCTTGGTGGAGATCAAGGGGCACCAGGGCGTCGTCGGGGGCGACCAGGGCACGTTGACCTTCCGGGGGGAGGGGCGGGCCAAGGCGATCGACCATCCCCGGCACGGGGCGGGCATGAAGGCTCGGGCCCTGGTGGGGCTCCTGCGGGACACGGAGGTGGCCAGGAGGGGGGGCGGGATTCCGTTCTTGCAGGAGTTGGTCTATCTGTCCCATGTCAGCGGCTCGACCCTGCAGGGGCCGGCGGCGGCAGCGGTGGTTTTCTCAGAGGACCTGAACTGTGGCGCCGGGGCGTTGCCGACCATTCGGGAGGCCCTGGTGGAGGGCAAGATCCCCGGTGGGGGGCTCGAGCGCCGCATGCGCGAGCCGCTCAACAAAGAGGTGCGCAAGCGCATCAGCAGCGCCTTGGATGCCCTCGGGATCGCACGGCGGCGCAGCGATCAGCGCATCGGGGACTTCCGTCTGCTGGAGGTGCTGGGGGAGGGACCGGTCTTCAAGGACCTGCTGGGGGAGCGCGAGGGCTCCCAGGATCTGCGCTACCGGGTGCGCCGGTTCTTCGTCCCGCCCGGAGACCAGGTCGGTCGCAAGCAGCTGCGCGAGGCGATCCAGCGCGAACAGCGCCTGCTGGCGCGGCTGGCGCACCCGAGCATCCTGCAGGAGCGGGGCTTCGTGGCGGACGAGGGCGGGGATTCCTTGGTTTTCGAGCATCCCGAGCCGTCCCTGCGCTTCGACCGCTATGTGCAGGAGTACCACGGGCGTTTGGCCTTCGAGCAGCGCCTGCGCATCCTGCGCCGCATCGGCGAGGCCCTGCAGTTCGCTTGGTCCCAGGGGGTGGTGCACCGCGGTCTCAACCCGGCCAACGTGCTGATCCTGCCCAAGTCCAGCGAGCAGCCCGAGCTGGTGCAGGAGGTCAAGGTGATGAACTGGAGCCTCGGCGCCCAGGTCCGCGAGAGCGGCTCGCGCTTCGAGACCCTGATCAGCGCCACCGAGCACCCGGAGGCCTTCGTCGATCCGCGCCTGGCGCTCTATCTGGCGCCCGAACTGCGGCTCAAGCCGGCCTCGAAGGACCCCTGCCTGGACGTCTTTTCTTTGGGCTGCCTGGCCTACCTGCTGTTCACCGGCAAGCACCCCGCCGAGACCCCCGAGGAGCAGAGCAGCAAGCTCGAGCTGGGCGGCTTCGACCTGCAGGCCGAACTGCCGGCGGCCCCGGGGCCCCTGGTGGAGCTGGTGCGACGCGCGACGGCGCCGCTGCTCGAGGACCGCTACGCCTTGATGGGGGAGTTCCTGGAGGGCCTCGCCAGGGTGGAGGCGGAGCGCAACCGCAGCGCGCCGTCGTTGCCGGATCCCCGCGAG
>JBILNK010000322.1:0-2799 GCA_044375105.1 Planctomycetota bacterium | reverse complement strand
CTCCTGGCCATCGCCGCCAATTCCAGCCCGGTGCCTCAGCCTGGCTATGTGCACCTCTTCTCCATCGCCGGCGGGGCGCACCTGGAGGGCAACACCTCCCTGGTGTCCTCTTCCGCCGGGGGCAGCCAGCCCTTGCAGCTCGGGGCCTGCCCGGAGCACGCCGTGGACTACTACCTGATCCTGGGCTCGGTCAGCGGCACGACGCCCGCCTTGCCCTTGTGGGCCGCGGACTTGCCCCTGGTGGTCGATGCCTACACCCTCTTCGGCCTGCAATACCCTAATTCCCCCCTCCTGCCGGCCTCCCTGGGCACCTTCGACCCCTGGGGCCGCGCCACCACCAGCTTCACCCTGCCGCCCCAAAGCGTCCCCAACTTCATCGGCAGCACCCTCCACCACGCCTACCTGGTCCTCGACCGAACCACCCTCGCCATCGAACTCGCCAGCAACCCCACCCCGCTCCTGATCGGCCCGTGACAGCTCGCGGCTCGCCCTCGGCCGGCCCGAGGTGAGCTTTCGGACAGCGCGAAGGCCCCTCGAGCGGCAGGGTGACCCGTCCGCCCCAACGATCGTGCGGCTCAAGAAGGCCTGGAAGGACGCCTCGGGCCCCTGAACCAGTGCAGCCCGGCCGGCAAGCGCTAGGTCGATGTCCTGGGTCGACGGCACCCACTTCACCATCGGCCCAGAAGGGGGTCGCATTCGAGGCCTGGAGAACGAAGTGCTGCCTGTTGTCGCTGGCCTGCTCGAGTTCGAGGTTGCCGGTCATCGGGGACAGGGTGGGGGAGTGGAAAGCGGAGGGGCCTCTGGCCCGCCCGGTTCTATGGGCTCGAGGGGAGTCAGGGCCGCGGGCAGAGGGCCGAGCCGGGGTTCGGGGCGGGGGCCCGGTGGGCGCGGCCTGGGGCGCGCTGGCCAGGGGCGCGCGGGCTGCGGGGCAGCGCTGGGCGCGGATCCCTGGCACCGAGGGAGGGGCCCTTGCCAGGCGCCGAAGTGCTTGGCGGAGCTTGGTTTCGGGTCGAATCGGCGCTTTGGTTTGCCGTCGGGTGGCGTCTCGCCAGCGAGACGCCGCCCGGTGAGATTGGATTCGGTCTTGGTCGCCTCCTGGACAAAGCCTTCCCACCATGCTGCACGCACTCCTTTGCCTAGCCTTTGCACAGCAGATGCTGCCCTTTGCGCCGGTCATTCCGGCCCAGTCGGGGGCCTTGGCCCAGCCGGCGGAGTCGGGCGGAGCGGGGCGTGAAGGCGCCGGGGCGCTGCACTCCGTGGACCTCGGCAGCCTGCGGGCGCGCTCGGCGGGGTTGACCGCGGAGGGCGGCGGGTTCTGGGCCACGGGGCCCGGGTATCGCGGGCGCATCGCGGCGGGCGGCTTTGAATTCGAGGCCGGCGGGGCGCGGCTGGCCCTGCGGCCCATGGCCCTCGAACAGGGCGGGATGAGCCTCGAACTGGCCGCGGCGGAGGCCGGGCTCGAGCTCGACCCCTCGGAGCCGCGGCGGGGCAGCCGCGCTTTGGCGGCCGGGGTCCGCGAGCGCTTCGAAGCGACCCCGCTCGGCGTGGAACACAGCCTGTGGCTGGCGAGCCGTCCGGCGGGGGACGGAGAGCTGGTGGTGCGTTTCGCTTTGGAGAGCGAACTGCGGCCGCGCGCGGACGGGGCCGGCCTGCGGCTCGAAGGCGAGGGGGGCCGGCAGCTTTCGATCGGCGCGCTGACCGGCATCGACGCGCAGGGGCGCACGGTCGCGGGCGAGCTGCGCCTCGCCGACGGCGAGCTGCACTACGTGCTGCCGGATGCCTTTCTGGATGAAGCCGCCTGGCCGGTGCTGCTCGACCCGCTGATCGGCTCGCCGCTGACCCTCGACAGCGGCAACTATCAGGGCCAATGCGTGGTCCACAGCGGCACATCGAACGGCTACCTGGTGGCCTGGGTCGACAAGGCCAGCGCCGCGGCGACCCAGGGCAACCTGGTGGCCCAGCGCTTGAGTTTGAGCGGAGCCCTGGTCGGCGGGCAGATCGCCCTGGATACGACCGGGCGCGCCCAGGTGGCGCGCCTCGGCTGGAGCCGGCTCAACAACCGTTACCTGGCGGTGTGGTCCCAAGCGGACCTGGCCGACCAGACCGACCTGATCGGTCGCACGATCGACGCCAGCAACGGCGCCCTCGGCAGCGGCGGTGCGCTCCTGTTCACGACGACGCTCTCGGAAGTCCCCGTGGCGCTCAGCAACGAGACCAGCACGGCCGATGACGAGCTGCTGCTGCTGTTCGACAACGGTTCGGGCTCCAGCAGCCTGCGCCAGGTGACCGTGCCGGTGAGCGGTGTGCCGGCCTTCACGGGCAACACCCTGGTCCCAGGCATCAACACCGCCGGTGCGGCCGAAAAATCCATGGCGCTCTCGACCCAGGGCGGCCCGGCGGGGCGCTTCGCCTTCCTGCGCACCGATGCAATCTTCGTCAACGACCTGCTGCTGCGCGTGCTCGATCGCAACTGCCAGACCCTGACGCCGGTGCTGACCCTCTCGGACGGCAGCGATTTCCCCGGCCTGGGCGTCTTCAGCGAGCCAGCCATCGACTCCGATGGGGAGCGCTTCGTGTGCGCCTGGCGCATCGGCGAGAGCCGCATCGGCGTGGCCACCTACCGCTTCGATGCGGCCACCGGCGGCTTGCAGACCGTGTTGGCTCCCCGCGTGCTGGCCTCGGCATCGTCCTTGTTCACCTACCGCCGGCCTTCGGTGGCCTGGACCCCGGAGGGCTGCCTGGTGGGCTGGGCGGTGGGCAGTGCGCTCTCCCCGGGCAGCGGGGACGAGGACTACCTGG
>JBILNK010000321.1:0-2802 GCA_044375105.1 Planctomycetota bacterium | reverse complement strand
ACCGCTTCGGCGAGAGCCTGGCCGGCCCCGGGGACCTGGACGGCGACGGGCGGGCGGAGCTGGCGGTCGGTGCCCCGGGGGCCCTCGGTCGGCGCGGCCGGGTGGCCGTGCTGCGCGGGCAGGCCCTGGCTCAACTGGCCCAGGGCGGAGGCGGGGCCGCGCTGGAGCTGTGGAGCCGGCAGGGCGATTCCGTGGGCGAGGGCTTGGGCGCTGCACTCTCCGGCGGCGGCGACCTGAACGGCGACGGCATCGGCGATCTGGCGGCCGCCAGCCTGTGGTTCGGCTTGACCGGATCCCAGGCGCGGGTTGCCCTCTGGTCCGGCCAGGGCGGCCTCGCCCTGGGGGCCTACCTGGGCCCCTCCGCGGCGGGCCGTTTCGGGCTCGGGCTCGATCTGGCTGGCGATGTGAACGGCGATGGCAGCGCCGACCTCTTGATCGGCGTGCCCTACGAGGGCGCCGCCGCGGAAGGCCGGGCCAGTCTGCTTTCGGGCCAGGCGTTGCGCCTGGCGGCCAGCGCGCACCTGATCGCCGTCGACTCCGGTGGTCAGAGCCTGTTCAGCCTCGATGCCGGGCCCGCCAATGCGGGGCTCGTCTACTTCGTGTTGGGGTCGGCCTCCGGCAGCGCCCCGGGGACCCCGACCGGCGCGGGCACGGTGCCCCTCAACCTCGACTGGTACACCTACTACACCCTGGGGGGCTCGAGCGAGCTGATCACGTTCAACGGCGTGCTCGACAGCACCGGCCGGGCCCAAGCACGGGTCGAATTGCCACCCGGATCGAGCTCCGTGCTGACCCAGCTTTCCCTGACCTATGCCTGGGTTGGCCTCGACATCACGGCCCCGGGCTTGCCGCTCAGCCAGTTCTCGAACACCGTGCCGCTGGGCTTCGTCGAGAACCAGTGCTCGGCCACCTCCCTGGCCCAGGACTGCAACCGCAACGGCATCAAGGACAGCTGCGATCTGGCCCAGGGCACCAGCTACGACTGCAACGGCAACGGACTTCCCGACGAGTGCGATCTCGCCAGCGGCACGAGCCTGGATCTGGACCAAGACCATCTTCCCGACGAATGCCAGCACGTGGTCTTCGTCGACCGGGCCGCCACCGGCGCGAACGACGGCAGCAGCTGGACCAACGCTTTCGTGGACCTGCGGGCCGTGCTGGACACGGCCACGCCCTACACCCAGGTGTGGGTTCGCGAAGGCCGCTACACCACCAACAGCGCGCCGTTCGCGGGCAGCCCAGCCTTCGTCCTGGGCGATCGGGTCGGGCTCTACGGCGGCTTCGCGGGCGGCGAGACATCGATCTACCAGCGCAACATCGCGGCCCATCCGACGGTGCTCGACGCCGACTTGCTCGGCAACGATGCGCCCGGCTTCCAGGGCTTCGAGGAGAACAACTGGTCGGTCCTGGTGGTCGGCACAAAGGTGCAACGCGATGCGGTCCTGGACGGATTCACCCTGCGCGGCGGCAACTCCTCGGGGCTGGCGGGCTGCGCCAAGTGGGCGGTCTACTTCGCGGCCTGCGAGGGGGGGGCCGTCTACACGATGGGCAGCCCGACCATCCGCCGCTGCCGTTTCGTGGAGAACTTCGGCGGGCACCATGGCGGGGCCGTCTACACCACCGCTGCGCCGCTGTTCATCGACTGCCTGTTCGAGGACAACTTCGCCTTGCAGGGCGGAGCCCTGTACGGGGACATCGGCGCAGCTCCCGAGTTCCTGCGCTGCCGCTTGATCGGCAACTCCGCCTTGGAAGGTGGCGGGCTCTATTCGCGGGGGGCCAGCTCCGACGGCGTGACCCTGCAGGGTTGCCTGCTCTCCGGCAACCAGGCCACCGTGCTCGGCGGCGCGGTCTTGGCCTTGGATGTCGGCATCACGCTCGGCCACTGCACCGTGGTGGGCAACAGCAGCGTGCAGGTCGCCGGGGGGGTCTGGGCCAGCCCCCTCGCCAAGCCGCGCATCCACAATTCGATCCTGTGGGACAACGGCGACCAGAGCGGCCAGGGTTTCGCGGCCAACCTGACCGCCGGCGCCGCCTTGACCTTGGGGCACTGCACGGTCGCTGGCTGGATCCCCGGCCTGCCGGGCACGAACGTGGACGCCCTGCATCCGCTGTTCGTGGATGGGCTCGGGCCCGACGGCCTGGCCTGGAGCGGAGATGAAAATCCGGCCCTGGCCAGCGGCTCGCCGGCCCTCGACGGGGGCAGTACCGCGGAGGTGCCCTTCGACGTGTACGACCTAGACCGCGACGGAGACGTGCTCGAACGCTTGCCATTCGACCTGCTGGGCAAGGCGCGCTTCGTGGATCTGCCCGGGGCTCCGAATTCGGGGCTGACCCTGCCCGGCTACGGCTTCTCGGACCGCGGCGCCGTGGAGCGCCAGGACTGAAGCCACGCTAGGGCTTCGGCAGGGAGCCGGGCCGGACCGCGGAGGCTCGGCCGACCGTGGGCACGTTTGCTCGGGTTTTAGTCCCGGCCTCGGCCAAGGCTGGCTTCAGCCGGAATCGCGGCCGCCCTGGGCCTCGACCACGGCGATCATGCGCTCCATGGCCAGGCGCGCCTCGGCGATCAAGCCCTGCCGTTCGCGGGGCACGAGGCGCTCGCGGCGCATGGTGCGCTCGTCGACCATGTCGCCTGCATAGACGCAGTTGATCTCCGGCGCTTGGCCGCGGCGCAGGAGATCGAGCAGGCCGACCAGGTGGGGCGGGTCGTTGCGGCTCATCGTCGCGCAGCCGCAGCCGCCGACGCCCAGGCCCGCTTCGGGGATCTCCGCGAGGTGCACGACCTCGACCCCGCGCAGGGCGGCC
>JBILNK010000150.1:0-10972 GCA_044375105.1 Planctomycetota bacterium | reverse complement strand
TGGCCCTCGCCACCCTCGCGCCGCAGATCGCGGCGCCCCCCAGCAACCGCCTGCTGCTGCTGCCCGCCGCGGCCCTCGCGCCCCTGCTGGCCGCCTGGCTGACCGGCGGCCCGGCCACCGTTGGCACGCGCCTGGCGCTGTTCTTGGCCCTGCCGCTCAGCGCCGCTTCGACCGCCGCACAGGGCCTCTTGCTGGCGAACTTCGCGCGGGAAAGCCGCGCCTTTGCCGAGCGGACGGCCGCCCTGGCGCGCGCGGCCGGCGCCGACCAGGTCTTGCTGCTGGGCGTACCCAACCCGCTGGCCGGCCTGGTGCCCAGCGCCGAGCTGGCCCTCGAGCGCCCTGCGGGCCCACGGGCCAACGTGCTCCAGCTCGGCGCCCGCCCGCTGACGCTGATCGGCCTGGAGGGCGGCGGCCTGGCGATCCTCAGCCGGGGCCAGCCCTTCGGCAGCTCGCCCATGGAGCAGGTCTTCCGTTCCCCGGGCGCGCGCTTCGCTGCCGGGGCCACCATCCACCGCGGGGACCAGCGCTGGACCCTCTCCGAGCTCGCGCCGGGGACCGGCGACCCCGGCGTCGTGCGCCTCGAACTAGCCCTCGACGGCCCGCGCCCGCTGCTGATCGCCCATGGATCCGCGGGCGCCGAGCCCGTGCCCTGGCCCGCCCCGGGGCAGCGCCTGGAGCTGCCCGCCGGCCCGGTGCCCTGGCCCTTCGGGCCCTGACCGAGGACCGGGCCCGGCCTCGGACGGCCGGAGGGCCCCGGGGCTCCCTCGCCCCCCTGCGCAGCCCCCCCCTCGGCCCCCAGCGGCCGTCCCCCAGTCCCCCCGAGCCCCCGTGCAACCCGGCCGCTGGCCGCCGAGGCGACCCGCGCCGACCCGCGGCGAAGGCTCCAGCGTCCCAGGGCAGATACGCCGCGCCGATTGCATACCCTCCGGTAATATACCCATCCGTATATTACTGGCATGCGCTCCTTCATCGGCCGCGACCGGGAATTGTCCGTGCTCGAGGAACTGGCCGACTCCGGCCGGCCCGAGTTCTTCGTGCTCTATGGCCGCCGGCGGGTCGGCAAGACCGAGCTCTTGCAGCGCTTCTGCCAGCGGCGGCGGGCGGTGTATTTCCTGGCCGCCCAGGTGCGCGACAAGGACAACCTGGCCGCGTTCCGGCGCACGCTGCGCGAGGCCCTGGACGACCCGCTGCTCGACGGCGTCGAGTTCGCCGATTGGAGCGCGGCCCTGGGCTACGCGGCGCAGCGCGCGCGCGAAGAGCGCCTGGTGGTGGTGCTCGACGAGTTCCCCTACCTGTGCGAGGCCAACCCGGGCGTGCCCTCGCTGCTGCAGCGCTTCTGGGACACCCAGGGCAAACACGGCCAGCTGATGCTGGTGCTGTGCGGCAGCCAGGTTTCGTTCATGGAGCGCGAGGTGCTGGCGGAGCGCTCGCCCCTGTTCGGCCGGCGCACGGCCCAGCGGCGCCTCGAGCCCCTGGCGCCCAGCTCGGCGCTGCAGTTCTTCGCCGATTGGAGCCTGACCGAACGGGTGCAGGCCTACGGGATCCTGGGCGGCATGCCGGCTTATCTGCAGCGCTTCGACACCGATCTCGACCTCGAGAAGAACCTGCAGCGCGAGGTGCTGCGCCCGGAGGGCTACCTGTTCGACGAGGTGTCTTTCCTGCTGCGCACCGAGCTCAACACCCCGGCCACCTACAACTCGATCCTGCACGCCGTGGCCCGCGGCGCCGAGAAGGTCGGCGACGTGGCCCTTTCGGTCGGCATCGATTCGACCACCGCCAACAAGTACCTGCACGTGCTGCGCGAGCTCGGCCTGGTGGAGCGCCAGGTGCCCCTGACCGATCCGGATCCCCTGCGGAGCCGCAAGGGCGTCTATCGCATCGGCGACCGCTTCCTGGCCTTTCACTTCCGCCACGTGCAGCCGCACCTCTCGCTGATCCAGACCGGTCAGGGGCGCCGGATCTATCGCGAGCACATCGCACCGGACCTGCCGCGGCTCTACGCCGAGGGCCTGGTGGAGTGCCTGCTCGAGCACCTGCGCACGAAGTGCGGCGAGCTGTTCGGCAGCGAAGCGGCCGAGGTCGGGCGCCACGGGGGCCGCTCGGTGCGCGCCCTGGCGCGCCTGGCGGACGGGCGCCTGGTGGCCGCGCTGCTGGCGGGCCAGGCCACGCCGGCCGAGGCCGAAGCCGAGCTCCACGAGCTCGCCCGCCCGCTGGGGGTCGAGCTGCTGCCCCTGCGCTACACGCCCCAGACCCAGGGCAAACGACCGCTCAAGGTCGAGCGCCGCCGCTGACCGGCCATACAGTGCCGGGCCATACGGTGCCGTACACCAGTCGTTCGTTTCCGCGACGGTGCGTACCGGAGCAGTCGTTGCCCGGCTAGTTTCTGCTGCGACTCAAGCGGGTTGACCCTGCTGGGAATTCCGGACACCTGGGTTGTGGGGTCTGCAGTTGCGGGGCAGGGGTCTCGAGGAAGGGTCTCCCTTCCCCAGTGGGGGAGCCGCGCGAAGCCTGCCGCAAGGCAGGCAAGGCGCACCGCGGCGGTCCGGGGGCGAAGCCCCCGGGAGGTGGGGTCCAGGGGAGGAGACTCAAAACTTGTGGGTAACCTCCGCGAGGGCTCCGGCAGGCTCCGAGTCCAACTCGATCGGGGTCAAGCAGCCGATCGCGGAATGAAGCCGGGTGCGGTTGTAGAAGACCTCGATGGACTCGTGCAGGGCGGGGCGAGCATCCTGCAGACCTGACCAGCGCGCATCGTGGACCAATTCCTGCTTGAGGGTACCAAAGAAGCTCTCCATCAAAGCGTTGTCCCAGCACTCGCCTTTGCGGCTCATGCTGCAGTGAATGCCATGCGCCTTCAGCAGTTCCTGGAAATCGGTGCTGGCGTACTGGCTGCCCCGGTCCGAGTGATGGATTAGACCGGGAGCTGGCCGACGCCAGGCGAGCGCCTGACGCAGGGCGTCTTCGACCAAGGAAGCCTCCATGGGGTCGGCGAGACTCCAGCCGACCACCAGTCGGGTGCGGATGTCGAGCACCGCGGCTAGGTAGATGAAGCCGCCCTCGACGGGGATGTAGGTGATGTCCGCACACCACTTCTGATCGCTCAAACTGGCCTGGAAGGCTTTTCGGAGCCGATTGGGGGCGATCGGCGCACTGTGGTTGCTATCGGTCGTGACGCGATAGCGGCGTCGCACGCACCCCCTCAGGCCGTTTGCGCGCAGGAGCCTGGCGATCCGGTGACGGCCCACCAAGGTTCCCTGGCGACGCAGCGCGGCTTGGATGCGAGGGCTAACGTAGGTGCGGCGGCTCTGGGCATGTGCCTCACGCACCTGCTTGACCAGAGCAGCGTCCGCGACCTCCTTGGCGGTTGGCCGCTGCTTGCTCGCCCAAGCAGAGAAGGCGCTGCGCGAGACCGAGACGCAGCGACACATCAGCGCGACGGGGTAGTTGGCCTTCTCTGCCAGAATCAGCCCGAAGAGCGATTCTCGTCTCTGGCAAAGAAGGCTGCGGCTTTTTTTAGGAAGTCGCGCTCGGTCTCGAGGCGCTGCTTGTCCCGGCGGAGCTGCTCGAGCTCCTTGCGCTCGGCTGCGTTCAGGGCTGGCGCCGTAGCGGGCGCCCCTCCTTCGGTCGCTTGCCTGACCCATTCCCGCAGCGCGGTCTCGGTCAGGTCCAGTGACCCTGCTGGGAATTCCGGACACCTGGGTTGTGGGGTCTGCAGTTGCGGGGAAGGGGTCTGGGGAAGGGTCTCCCTTACCCAGTGGGGGGGAGCCGCGCGGAGCCTGCCGCAAGACAGGCAAGGCGCAGCGCGGCGGGCCGGGGGAGACCGGGGGCTCCTGCACCCAAGGCTGCAACACTCAGACCCGGTTCAGCGACTGGTTTGACCGGACGCATATGAATTGAACTCCATCCTCGAGCCGTTCCTCACGACTTTAGCGGATGTGTGTCAGGTTCGAGCCCCTATGGTCGAAAGGGAGATTTGCTAGCTATTCCTGGTGAGATTCTCGGGCAAGCCGGGAGGGAAGTAGATGCAGGATCTCATTCGGCAATGTAATCTAGTCGCTCTATATGCGGAGAGCGGTCGGCAGAGAAGAGTCGATTGGGCATCGGTAGCACGCCATCAATCGCCTTCGGCATCAAGACATATCTCTCCATTACAGGCACTTCGTAAACAAGCCTAAACGTCCACCTCCTCAATGACTTCATGAGGCACACTGGCCAAAACCCACATTTCACCAAACGATCCAGACCCTATTTGTGGATAATTTTCGCCTGCCCCAAGCGACTCAGATCCGACATTGGGCAACCCAGAAAGCAAGACATGGATCTGAACAATCTCCATCAGAGGAAGAGCAACTTGATCGCAGTTCGATTCAACAGAGACTCGCTTCCATTCTGAACTTCTACCATCTACAATAGCGCTCAGCCATACATCACCTGCTGGAATGATCACGCATCCATTTTGATCGACCGATAACTCATAGAATCCGGCAAAACCGCCGCCCTCAAAGCTTCCAAGCCCAGCACGGGAATAGAAGACCTTCTCCGGTATCAATTCCGCTCCCACGCCATTTAAGGTGCAAACCACTCGAACAGATTGCGGTTGCCCCAACTCTTCAACGATCTCCCGAGACTCACCGGGACTGAGCGTAAGGAAGCCAGAACTACCCCCAGGAAGACGCAGATCGAGCTCGCCTGCAGGCACCGAAATGGGGCCCCAGGTTGCGAGCGTTCCTTCAGCATTAAGCTTGGGCTGGATGTAAGAAAAGAACCAGGCGTCAACAGGCTTGGCATAGATCGGGCCTCTAGAACGCACAAAACCAATTCGTTGTATATCCAGACCAGGGTAGGGGAGGATCACCCTGCCAGCCAGGAGCGCTCGCCCCCTAGTTGGACTGGAAAAATTTGCCTCGACAAACATAGGCTCTCCAGGCTCCACGAGAATAGTCCCTAGATCGATCACGCAGGAATTTCCTGCTATTTCGCCGTCTTGTTCGAAGACTGACACTACGTACTTACCTGGCTCGATAGAATTAAATTCCGCGATCTGCCCAACTGCCAATCCAAGAGTAGTCTGCACTGCCCCCCTAGCACGAGAGCGTATTGAAACAGCGAATCTGCTCCCTGTTGCAGAGCCTAGCGGATCCACCAGGGCGACATAGAGGTGCGATGCAGGGACCAAGAATGGCTCAATGATGCAAGAGCTGGAATTGGCGAGCTCCAGCTCCAAAGGACAATAACCGTCAGCAATAACAACAACCTTGCGACGAGCGTGCCTTGCCTCCAAATATCCCTCGCCGATAATTTGTGAAAAACCTTCTCCCGAGCGGGGTGAGTTAGTACTAGGCCCTTCAATTTCATTGTCGACCAGGCACAAGCGGCACCCTTCAATACCAGAGGGAAGCAAACGGCTATACGGCAGAATTGCGATACCAGGGATTGGGCGAAGGCGTATTGGAAATTTACCATCGCGATCAATAGTGACAAGCGACTCTTCTGGAACATAGAACTGGTCGCCAATAGCGCAGCCTCCAACCCTGATTGCTGTATAGCCTTCAATTCCATTAAGTTGCACTGACCACGAGCCATCATCAAGCACCGTGGCGCAGTGAAAACTAGAAAGTGCGGGAGATGAAGCATCTCGAAAGTAAATCCGTTTCTTTGTTCCAATCAGGCCACCACCTGTTGAAGCACCCACGATCGCTGTCCCCAATATCTGAGTAACACGTGAAGTCGGTTCGCTTCGATGATCCTGATAAGACCCCCCCTTCGCAGCTCCACCCTCGCCGAAAATGAATGTATCGGGTTGCGATGCACGTCCGGGCCTTCTCAAGAGCGAATCGTTCTCGCTTTTGTTGACAATTGCGACAACAAGAACTATAAAACTGACCGCAATCATGAAGCCGGCCAGGAATCGAAGAACTCTCATATTCGGTTATTCTGACAGCGTGATCAGTGGCTAGACACGTACTAAGACACCTATCCTGCTGGCATTAGAAGCCAACCCGCAGCCGCCCACTTCATGAGCTCCGAGCGCCATGCCCGGAGGCGCCGCTAAGTTCCGCTTTATAGGGTGGTTCTTCGTTAGCCTCTAATCTCGGCATTGGCGACAGCCCAATGCCACCTCCGAATGGGCCGCAACTGATGCCGTGGACTGCCACACATCCGGATTGCTAGAGATCTTTACACCGGGCGTGGTAACCTGAGTGCCCGCCTGAAATGTAACCTGGATTTCGGGGCTACAGGGCTTTGGTTTTTCAGGTGGACAAACCGGAACGCACTGGGGTTGTCCGCCCCAATCCGCTATTAGCAGGACTTTCAGTGCAGCCAAGGCGGCGTCTTGAGCATCTCCGGCATCATCGCCATATCCGAAAGCAGTCATACCGGTGCTGACCCTAAGAAAGTCGGCACCGCCACAGGCAAGAACCGGCTGAGTCTCGGCTTGCATACCTCCTGAAAGGGAGAGGGCGACGAAGGCGAATGCTGTGAGGGTCTTCAGGGACATTTCCGTTCTTTGTGAGAGGTTGAGAGGGTCTTGAGAGGGCCCTCGGTGCTTCTTGAGTAGTCCACACGTCCGGAGTGCGAGCGAGATCGCCCGCCGCTAAGCGGGGCGGCTGAAGCGCCGGGTGTGACCAGGAACTCTGGAAGAGGTCCTGAGAATGAATGCCCCTCCGGGCCATAGGGCAAGGTCATTCGGTCTAGAGCGGTTCGCGCTGGGGCTCACCCAAGTGCAGCAGGCGCGTGGAAAAGAGCGATTACATAGATATCGTAGCATAAGAAACCTTGCTATTGGGCACGTTTGCGTAAGAACTGTGTAAAACTTGCCAACCTCCCTTTGGGGGCTGCCGTCACGGGGCCTCCCCCTGCTACTGCCCCTCCGGAGCAGGTCCTGAAACTGACCTTCCCAGCGATCGCGGATCGGCGCCTCGACGGCCGGTGAGAGCCCCAGGCCGGTCAGCTTGGCCCAGCACCCCGCAGCTCGAGGGCTTCGGTCCCCCCCGGTGTCAGTGTCGTTGCCGACTCAGGGTTCCTTGGGCTGCTGGCCCTACCGGACGGGTGGGTCCACGCGGAGCCTGCCGAGAGGTGGTTGCGGGGGTGAAGCCCCACGGGATGTGGGGTGCGGGGGCGGAGGCTCGGGGCTGGTTTGTTGGCCAGTCGAGCTGGGGCGCGGGGCGCTGCTTGGGTCGGCCGGGGCGGCTCAGGCTGCTGTGAGTCAACTGGTGCGGGGCGGGGCCCGCAGCGGGGCGGCGCCGAGGCGCCGCCCCGCTGCTCGGCGGTCTCGATCCGACGGGACGGTTGGGGAGGCGTGGGCTGGTCGGGTCCCGGGTGGCAGGCGGGTCCCCGGGTGGCAGGCGGGTCCCCGGGTGGCAGGCGGGTGCGGGGTGAGCGGGGTGCGGGGGCCTCGGGCGGGGGTTTCAGGCCTCGGGGTCGACGTCGAAGCGCTTGAGGAAGTCGTCGTTTTTTTCGACGTCTTCGAGGCGCGTGATCAGGAGCTCCATGGCTTCGGCGAAGTGCATGCGGGCCAGGACGCGGCGCAGGGTGGTGACGCGTTTGAGGCGCTGGGCGCTCATCAGCTTTTCTTCCTTGCGGGTGCCGGAGCGCTCGACGTCGATGGCCGGGAAGATGCGCCGGTCGGAGAGCTTGCGCGAGAGCACCAGCTCCATGTTGCCGGTGCCCTTGAACTCCTCGAAGATCAGCTTGTCCATCAGGCTGCCGGTCTCGATCAGGGTCGTGCCCAGGATCGTCAGGCTGCCGGCGGCCTCGGTGTTGCGCGCGGATCCGAAGAACTGCTTGGGGCGCTCCATGGCGCGGCTGTCGAGGCCGCCCGACATGGTCTTGCCCGAGTTGCCCGCCACGTGGTTGTAGGCCCGCGCCAGGCGCGTGATCGAGTCGAGCAACAGGACCACGTCCTTGCCCAATTCGACCAGGCGCGTGCAGCGCGCCCAGACCGACTCGGCCAGCTCGACGTGCACGCGCGGCAGCTCGTCGTTGGTGCTGACGAAAACATCGCCCT
The DNA here is from genome assembly GCA_044375105.1 of Planctomycetota bacterium. Taxonomy (GTDB): domain Bacteria; phylum Planctomycetota; class UBA1135; order UBA1135; genus JBIKLM01. The sequence goes on along the minus strand of JBILNK010000150.1, from coordinate 2,967 downwards.
TGGTGCTGCGCTTCCACTCGGTGGCTTCCTCGGGGCGCTCGTCGACGAGCAGCACCATCAGCGCGACCTCGGGATAGTGCTGTTCGATGCCCTTGGCGATCTTCTGCATCAAGATCGTCTTGCCGGTGCGCGGTGGGGCCACGATCAAGCCACGGCTGCCACGGCCGATCGGGCAGATCAGGTCGACGACCCTGAGGGACACGTCGCCGGTCTGGTCGCCGAGGGCGTAGTGGAAGTCCGGGTCGATGCTGGTCAGACGCCGGAAGTCGGGCAGCTTGTTGGCTTCCTCCACCGACAGCCCGTCCACGTCGAGGACCTCGGCCAGGTCCCACTTGTGCTTGCCCATGCCCTTGACCGGCCGGCCGCGCACGATCGCGCCCTGGCGCAGGTGGCAGCGCTGGATCAGCTTGGGCGTGACGTGCACGTCGTCCTGGGGGCTGGGCAGGAATTGGTTGTGCCGCGAGCGCAGCTTGCCGTGGCCCCCCTGATCGATCACCAGCAGGCCTTCGCACTCCTGGGCGCCGCGCGGCTTGGCGCCCGGCGGGACCGCTTCGGCGGGCCGCGTCTGCGCGGCCGCGTGCTTGGGCTTCCAGGCGCCCTTGACCGGGCGACCGGCACCCAGGGAAGCGGCCGCCAAGCGCGCCTTGGCGCGGCGGTCCAGTTCGGCCTGGGGAGCGCTGGGCTCGGGCGCGGCGGCGGCCTCCGGCGCGGGCGGCTCGCTTTCGCCCTGGCGCCAGGCGGGCCGCGGCGCGGCGGGCTCGGGGGGCGGCGTCGGCGGGCGAGCGGGCGCGCTCGGAGCAGCCGGCGGCTGCGGCGCGAATTGTTCGCGCCAGCGCCGCTTGGGGCGATCTTCGCCGCGGTTCGCACGCCAGCCGCCGGCCTGGGGCCGCTCGGCGTCCGCGGCGTCCGTGGCGGGCGGGCCCGCGGGCCGGCGATCGTCGGAGGGATAGGGCGCGGGGCCGCGCTCGCGGGCCGCCGGGCCGGGCCCCGCGGTGCGCGCGGCTTCCCGGCCGAAATCCTCGTCGTCCGAGTCGAAGGGCAGGTCGACCTGCACCGGGCTGTCGGTTCCGTTGTCGGCGGCGCGGCGGGCGAGCGGGGTCGCCGAAGCGGACGAGGGGCGCGGCTCGGTCGGTCGCGCGGCCCGTGCAGCGCGCCAGCCCGAGGAGGGCGCGGGCTCAGGGCTCGCGCCGGACGGCTCGGCAGCCCGAGCGCTGGCCGCGCGCGGGCCCGGTTCCGCGGGGACAGGTTCAGGGCGCGCGCCTGCGGAAACCGGTTGGACCGGCTCGGGTGCCTGCGCCTCGGTCGGTGCCGCCGTACGCGAGCGGCGGCGCGCCGCGGGCTCGGCAGCGGAGTCGGCGCTGGGCGCAACGGCGGCCCCGGCGAGCTCCGGCTCCTCCGGCGCCGGGCGCTCGCTCTTTGCGCGGCGCGGGCGGGCGGCAGGCGCCTCCGGCTCGGCTTCGGGCTCGGGCGCCGGCTTGGCCTTGCCGGTGGCACGCCGGGGCTTGGCGAGCGCTTCCGGCTCCTCATCGCTGGAGCGCGCGGCGGCGCGGCGACGCACCGGGACCTTGGGCGCCTCGTCGGCGGCGGCCGTCCGGCGGGCGGGTTTCTTGGGCTCTGGCTCTTCCGGTTCGGAAGCGGCCCGTGCACCGCGGCGGGCCGGCGTCGCCTTGGCGCTGGGCTTGGGCGCGGGTTTGGCCTTCGAGCCAGCGCGGGCGGCGGAGGCTCGGCCCTTCGGAGAGGAGCGCTTCGGATCGGTCACTGGGGGTGTCTAGGGAATGGGTGCCGGGGGGAACCCGGCGGGTGGACTGAGTCGGGAGGGCGAGCGGATGGGCCTGCGGCGAGGACCTGCGCTGGGTCCCGCGGGGGCGCGGGAACCGGCAGGGAAGGGCGGGGTCGGCGCCGGCGAGAGGCCGCGCCTGGGGCTCGTCCGTCGAGCTGCGATCGGTTGGCCGCCGGCTTTGAAGGCGCTCGCCTGGGGCTCTGCGCCCCGCTCGGAACGCAGAGGCGAACGGCCAGCGAGGGCCCGCCTCGCTCCAGGCTCGGCTCGTCCGTCGGGACGGGCTCGGAGGGGCCGCGCGGACGCGGCACTCCGCCCGGCCGAAGGCCCCCGCCGAAACGGGGCTGGCTGGGCGCTGCGCAACGCGCGCCCCTGGAACCGGAGCCATCCGAGGCGGAGGCCTCGGGATCGAGGCCCGGGCTGGCGGCAGCGACCTCGGCGACCGGCAGAGCAACGGGTCCGGCGAGCGGCCCCGTGGGGGGAGCAGGCAGAGGCAGGGCGCTCCGGTGGCTGGCCGGAGTCGCGGGAGCCGCTGGGTCTCGGCCCGGGGGATCCGGCGAGCCCCGATGAGCTCCGGTGCGCGGCGGGCTCCTCCCTGCGAGGCCCATGAGCACGAAGCTCTGGAGCCTGCGGGGGGTGACCCTGGCAACCGCGTGACCGCGAGCGCCGAGGGCGGCGGGCGGCTGTCGCCACGCCCGATCCGAGGCGCCGCTTAAGGCAAGCAGCCGCCTCTCGGGGGTGGCCGTGGGGCCCACAGGGCAGCCCGCTCCTCGGGAGCCGGCCGGTCCCCGTTCCGGCCCCGGATGGGGCTGGGCGGGCGCCGCACGGCCGCGGAGCCAGTGCAGACCGCCGGAGGGAGCGGGAGGGCGTCCTCGACGCCGGGGGCCGCCGGGTCCAGGCGCGCCGGCCGCGCCCGCCCCGCGAAGGTTTCGGCGTCCGGCGACCCGCGCAAGGCGAGCACCGACGCCCCCCGGTCATCGACCAGCCCACCGCCGACGCCTGAGGCGCCCCGCGACGAGGCCTGCCGCCGAAGACCCGCCCGCCGAAGCGAGCAGACCCACGCGCACGGAACCCTGAGGCCCCGCGATCGACTGCCGAGCTGACCTACCCCCCGAACCCACAACAGGTTGGCACAACCAACGCCCCAACACCAGCCCGCCGTACCCCGATCCCATTTCCGCCCCGCAGAC
>JBILNK010000320.1:0-2828 GCA_044375105.1 Planctomycetota bacterium | reverse complement strand
AAGCGCAGGCTGATCCATGCGCCCGTGTACGAGGAGCGCGTGCTGCACCATGCGATCCTGAACGTGATCGGGCCGCGGATCGAACGCTGTCTGATCGGGCAGAGCTTTGCCTGCCGAGAGGGGCTCGGGACGTCCGCGGCCCTGCGGGAGGCGGAGCGCTGGGTGCGCAGGGCTCCGTTCGTCCTGTGCCTGGATGTGCGCCGGTATTTTGATTCGATCGAGCACCGGACCCTGCTCGGATCGCTGTCCAGGTTGTTCAAGGACCCGAATCTTCTGGCGCTGCTGGCGCGCATCGTGGGGTCCTACGAAACGGCGCCAGGACGCGGGGTGCCGATCGGGGCCCTGACTTCCCAGCACTTCGGCAACCTGTACCTGGCGCCCGTGGACCGGCTGGTGAAGCAGGGGCTGCGGGCGGCCGGGTACGTGCGTTACATGGACGACCTGAGGGTGTTCGGGGAGAGTCGGGACCGTTTGCGCGCGGCGGAAGAGGCCCTGCGCGGTCAGGCGGCGGACCTCGGGCTCGAGTTCAAGCCGGGCAAGATCGCTTCGGTCGGACAGGGGGTGCCGTTCCTCGGGTGGCGGCTGCTGCCCGGCGGGCGGCGGCTCTCCGCGGCGCGCAAGCGGCGCGTGCGGGCGCGGATCGCTTCCCTCGACCGTCTGCATCGACGGGGCGGGATCGGGACTGCGGCATTGGCCCGTCGGGCCGGGTCGCTGTTCGCCCATCTCGAGCACCCCGGGACCCTGGGACTGCGGCGTAGCCTGCTGGTGCGCTGGCCGCTGGACGGGGAAGCGCGGGCTTGATCGGATATCCGCGGAGGCTCGCCCGAAGCGGCCCGCAGCGCGTGAACCGCGGCGGCAGCTGGAACAACTCGCCCGCGAACTGCCGGTCCGCGAACCGCAACGCGAACGACCCGTCCAACGCCAACGACAACCTCGGCTTCCGCCCTGTGTTGGCCCCCAGCTCCCCCCGCCGGCCGGAGGCCCGCGGACGGACCCGGGTGGGCGTCCTGGTGCGGGTCCTGCCCGCACCGAAGATCGTCGCTGCCCCGCCAGGTTGGTAGGCCCCAGGGGGCTCGAAGGCCTGGCGGGGCTCCTTGCCCGTTCTCGGTGTGCTTGGCCTTCAGGCGTCAGATACCAGTCCCTGCCGAGCGCGGAGAATGCGCTGCAAGCGGGACCGGCCTCGTCGAGCGGACCGAGTTCGGGGACCGGAGATCAGCCGCCCTGGGCCGGGGGGCTGGATTCGCGGGGCCAGGGTTTGGGGCGTTTGCCGGCTTCGGGGGCGGCGGTGCCGGGGGGCAGGGTGGCGTGCCAGCGGCGGAGTTCGGCGAGGAGTTTTTGGGCGCGTTCGGGTTCCAGGGCGGCGCGGTTTTCGAGTTCGGAGGGGTCCTGGAGGATGTCGAAGAGTTCCAGGCGGTTGCCGGAGGGGTTGGCGAGCAGCTTCCAGGGGCCGCGGCGCAGGGCCAGGCGGGGGCTCGCGTCGGTGGGGTGGCCGCGGGTGGCTAAGCGCCATTCCCAGAGCAGCGGGCCTTGGCGCTCGAAGGGCTGGGCGAACAGGGCCGGGGAGATGTCTTCGCCGCGGCCCGCGCCGCGCTCGGCGGGGCTCGGGGGGGCGCCGGCGAGGGCCAGCAGGGTCGGCAGCAGGTCGATGGCGGAGAGCAGCGAGCGCTCGTCCACGCGGCCGGCGGGCACGCGGCCTGGCCAGCGCGCGATCAGGGGCATGCGGATGCCGCCTTCGTACAGGCTGGTCTTGCGGCCGCGCAGGGGGCCGGTGGAGCCGGCGGCGGCGTGGCTGGCCAGGGGGGTGTCGGAGTTCTCGGGGCCGTTGTCGCTGGTCAGGAGCACCAGCGTGTCGGCGCTCTGGCCCAGGGCCTCGAGACCGTCCAGCAGGCGGCCCACCTGGCGGTCCATCTCGGCCAGGGCGGCCAGGAAGATCTCCTCCGGGCCGGGCCAGGGCACCTGGCGGGGATCGAAGCGCCGGAAGGGCGCGAGCTGCTCTTCGCTGGGCAGCAGCGGGTGGTGCATGTCCGGCAGGGCCACCCACAGGAACCAGGGGCCCTCAGGATCGCCGCGCAGGTCCTCGAGCACCGCGTCCACCAGGCGCTGGCTGGCGGAGGAGCGCTCGGCGCGGCCCGCATTGGCGCTGGCCATCTCGGCGCTGGTCAGGGCGCGCTCGAAGCCGTAGGCCTCCGGGCCGGGCAGGCCGGGGGCCTCTTGGGAGCCGAGGTGCCACTTGCCGAACATGCGGCAGGAATAACCGCGCGCGGCGAGTCCGCGCGCCAGGGTCGGCAGCTGTGGATCGAGCCAGTTCGGCATGCCGCGGGCCTGGTTGGCCGCGGGGTCCACGAAGGCCCGGTGGATGGCGATCTCGGCGGGGAAGCGCCCGGTCAAGAGCGCCGCGCGGCTGGGCGAGCATTCCGGCCCGCCGGCGTAGAACTGCGCGAAACGGGTGCCCTGTTGCGCCAAGCCGTCGATGCGCGGCGTGCGCGCGCTCTCGCGCCCGAAGCAGCCCAGGTCGCCGAAGCCGAGGTCATCGACCACGATCAGCAAGACGTTGGGGCGCGGGGCGGCGGGCGCCTCGGGCGCGCCCTGGGCGGCGGCTGCGGACGGGCGGGCGAAAGCCAGGATCAGCGCGGCCAGCGCGAATTGCAGGCGCGGCAGGAGCGGTGCACGCGGCGGTGCGGCGGGGGTGCGCGCGTGAGTTTGCGCGGCGGCTTTAGATTGGGGCTGCGAGTGGGCCTGCGAATCGACATGCGCGTCGACTTGCGCATCGGTCTGCGCATCGCTCTGCACGACCTCCCATGCGATCGCCGGTCGGGATGGATGGGCCC
>JBILNK010000319.1:0-2829 GCA_044375105.1 Planctomycetota bacterium | reverse complement strand
AGAGATCACCGACTCGACCCTCAACCTGTATTCGGCCCTGGGCATCCTGGTCCTGTTCGGCGTTGTCAAGAAGAACGCCATCCTGCAGGTCGACCACACCAACGTGCTGCGCCGCCGCGGCCTGCCCCGCCACGAGGCGATCCTGCAGGCCAACCGCGATCGCCTGCGCCCGATCCTGATGACGACCCTGGCCCTGGTGGCCGGCATGCTGCCCCTGGCCCTCGGCAACGGCCCCGGCGCCGAAGAGCGCCGCGCCGTGGCCATCGTCGTGATCGGCGGCCAGACCCTCTCCCTGCTGCTGACCCTGCTGGTCACCCCGATCGCCTACAGCTACTTCGACGACCTAGGCCAGCTCTTCCGCCGCCGGCAGGCCCCCACACGAGCCCCAGCCCCCAGCTCGCCCCCCGCGAGCCCGAAGATCGCCCTCTAGCTGCTGCGGCCGATGCGCGCCGCCGCTCCCTAGGTCCTGGGTCGAGCTCGGATGCTCGCTGACGGGGGAGATTCGAGAAGCATCCGCGGAGCGATCCGGCCCAGAACCGAGCAGGGGATCCGCAGGGCCGTCGAGGCCCGGCCGGGCTCGTCGCAGGCGAGCTCGCAGCCGGGTCCGAGGGCGGAGGTGTGCCCGGACTCAGGGCAGGATCGGGGCCAGGACCACGCGGAAGCCCAGGTTGGTGGATTCGACGCCGGGGTTGCCGCTGGAGCGCGAGGCCGAGCGGCACAGGAACGAGGGGGAATTCCAGGCGCCGCCGCGCTGCTGGCGGAACGGACCGCCGGGGTTGAAGGGGTCCACCTTCGGCGTGGCGGTGTACTGCGCGAAGCCGTCCTGGCACCACTCCCAGACGTTGCCGTGCATGTCGTGCAGGCCGAAGGCGTTGGGCGGATAGCTCGCGACCGTCGCCGTGCCGCCGTTCGGCAGAGCCGGGTTACTCGACAGCAGGCACGAGCCCTGGGCGTGGTAGCTGAACCAGAAACGCGCCTGGTCGCAGAAGAGGTCCGGTCCGAAGTGGAACTCGCGCTCGACGCCCGCCCGGCAGGCGTACTCCCACTCGGCCTCGGTCGGCAGGCGGTAGTGGTAGCCGTCAGGCAGCTGGCCGAGGGCCGACTGCTGCGCATTGAGGGCCGCGCAGTAGGCCTGGGCATCGAACCAGCTGACGCGCTCGACGGGACGATCGGCGCCGAGATACAGGGACGGATTGGTGCCCATCAGGGCCTGGTACTGGGCCTGGGTGACCTCGGTGCGGCCCATCCAGAAGGGGCGGCTGATGGTCACGGCATGCACCGGCTTGCTGGGCGCGCCGTTGAAGTACGGAGCCCCGCCCGGCGCATCCGATCCCATGTCGAAGGTGCCCGCGGGGATCAGCGCCAGCCCGGGGTAGAGCGGCGCGGAGAGGGTCGTCGACAGGCCGTTGGTCAGTCCGATCGAGATCAACGGCGTGGCCGTGATCAGCGCGCCTTGCAGGTACAGCGTGCGGCCGATCCAGGCCGGCACGAGGGGCAGATCGAGCTGGATCGACGCGGGGGCGCTCAGGCCGCCGAGCCAAGCGGCGGGCCCGAAGGTGGCGAGCAGCTCGCCGGGGACCAGGCTGACCAGCAGCTCGCCCGGGGCGCCGGGGCCCAGCAGACCGAGGCCCGGGAGGGCTGGGGCGTTCGGATAACCGGGAGCCAGGGCGGTGGAGACGAACAGCAGCGCCAGGGACGGCGGCGCGCTCGGCGTGGCGGTATTCGAGAGACCCACGGTCAGGGACGCGCCGACCTGGGGCACCCCGCCGAGCACGGTCAGGCTGCCCGGCGGGTTGGCGCCGCCGCCGTAGGGCAGGACCTGCCCGAAGCTCGCGCCGCAGGTGAAGGAGAGGAGCAGGGTGGCGGCCAGGGTGCCGGGAAGCCGGCTATCAGGTTGGTGGAACATCGGATGGGGTGTATTCGGAGCCGATGGAGATGGAGGCAGTGCAGGGATCCGACACGGGCCGGACTGCAGCTGGAACCGGAATGTCTTTCGAAGGTTGCGCAACGGAATCGAGCAAGTCGCCGGGACCCGAGCCGAGCTGCCCGAAGACCTGCCGAAAACTGGTTTGCTCAACGGCGATGCCGCCGGTCTCATCCGGGGCGATGGCGGCGGCTTGGCAGGGCGACCGGCCCCCCAGCGACGCGACCGTGCAGCGCCGCCGCAGGCGACCCAGCGCCATTGAAGCAGAGCGGGCCTGCTCCGAGCGGCGGGGTCCTTGGATCCCGGACCCGGACGTGCAAGCTGCGCCCGCTGGACGGTTCGCGGGCGTTGGGGCAGCGCCTTCCCCGCCGGCCAAGCGAGTGCGCTGGCGGCGCAGGCCGTGGGCTCGGCCGCCCGCCGGCCCTGTCGGCGCCCCGCGCGCCTGCCGGGATGCCGGCTTCAGGCCTTCACGCAGCGCAGAGGTGCGAAACCCGGGCCGACCACGGCATCCGGGCGAGCGCCGAACAGGTCCTGCGCGATGGCCCCGTAGAGGCGACGGAAATCCGTGCTGAACAGCAGGTCGCCGCGCTCATCGAGCTCGTCCAGGCTCGGGTAGGTTCCGTGCAGACCCGGTTTGGCGCGCGGCCCCGCCAACAGCACCGGCCCGGCGGTGCCGTGGTCGGTGCCCCCGGAGCCGTTTTCGGCCGCGCGGCGCCCAAACTCGGAAAAGGCCACGACCAGCAGGTTCTGCGCGCCCGGATGGCCTTCCAGGTCGTCCAGGAAGGCGCCCAGGGCCCCGTCGAGGCGCTCGAGCTGGGTGGCGTGGCGCGCGAGCTGGCCGTTGTGCGTGTCGAAGCCGGAGAGCTCCACCGAGATCACTTCGGCGCCCAGGCGCGCGTCGATCA
>JBILNK010000147.1:0-11036 GCA_044375105.1 Planctomycetota bacterium | reverse complement strand
GGCCCGGGGGCTCGGTCCAACGGCCCCCCAGCGGCCCTCGAGGCCGGTTGGCTGCTCTGAAGCGGCGCGGGCGAGTGGGTCGCCTCCCTGCCCGAAGGGCGCCGATCAGCCCGGCTTCGGCTCCGCTGGCAGCACTAGCCCCGGCTCGGGCTCGCGGGGCTTGGGCTCGGCGGCGGCCTTCTCGCCCGCGGCGATGAACTCGGCCAGCAGGCTGCGCCAGCGCATCGGCGAGGGCACCTCGTCCTCGACACCGCCCAGCCAGCGCAGCAAGGGCGTGATCTTCAGGAGCTGCCCATCGTCGAGCCCCTGGGCGAACCGGCACAGGCCCAGCAAGGCCGCATCCCGGCGGGCGGGCGCGATGCGCACGGTGCGCTCGAGCAGCGGCGGCAAGACGTCCTCGCTGGGCCGCTCGAGCAGTCCCGGTCGCGCCAGCAGGTCGAGCAACGGCCGCTCGTCCAGGGCCTGCTTGGGCAGCTCGCCGAACAACAGCGTACGCGCGCTGGATTTGACCTTGAGGTCGTGCAGGGGCAGCGTGCGCTCCCCCTGCCGCGCGACCCCGTCCAAGGTCGAGAGGGCCAGGCGCTCTTGGATCGCCAGGGCGCCCGCGAATTGGATCGGGTAGCGGGCCAGGGCCAACTCGACCCGCTCGCCGGCGGGGATCTCGAAGCGCAGGGCCGCTTCGGTCTGCACCTGATCGGAGTCGATGAATTCCTGGCCGGTCGGGCTGATGGCCCGATGGAAGCGGACCAGCAGGCCCGGCGGCAGATCGAGGAGGACCGCCTCCTGGAGCCCGTGGCTGGCGAGGAGCAGCGCCTCGCGCTCCTGACCCTCGCTGGAGATCGGCCGGCTGACCACCTCCAGGGCCAGGAGGTCCTGCAGCTCGCGTCCGTCGATCACCAGCTCGACCCGCTCGACCGCCGCGCGCTCCGTGGCGCCCAGGGGCAGGGCCTCGAGCTGGCCGAGCAGATGCTTGGCCAGCGGGCGATTGTCGCTGGCCAGGGCCTCGTCCAGCGCCGAGAACAACGGCACCAGCGTTGGATCGATGCTGCGATCGCGCGCGTCGACGGCCCTGGACAGGTCGGGCCCGACGAGGGTGGTCTCGGGCGCTGCGGCGGGCGCGCTCGCTCGGCAGGCGATCAGCCCGCTGGGCAGGGCCAGCAGCGCCAGGAGCGGCCAGAGGGAGGAAGCCGGGGCGGAGGGGGGCATGGCCGGGAGACTATCCCCGGGCACTCGTGCAGTTTCCAGCCCCGCCAGCGATCGAGCGCGCCAGCGGGGGCCGCGCAGGGACGCGCTCGTCCAGCGCTCTGGTCTGGGCTCTGGTCTGGGCCCGGTTCCAGTCGCACCCGAGCTGGGGCGCTGGATCCAGGCTCGCCCCCCCGCACCGATCATTCCGCCGGCCCGCCCCCGCTTTGCGGACGGCAGGCTCCGATGACCGCCTCGATGGCCCCACGAACGAGCACCCTCGCGCCCGTCCGATCGGGCCTCGGCCCGGGGTCCGATCCGCTCTCGCGGCCCGAGGGCGACCCAGGCCGCAAAAGGGCAGCGTCAGAGGCTGAAAGAAGACGGAGCAGAGCCGTGATTCAAGCCTCTGAGCCGCCGGATGGCGGCCCAGAGGCAGGCTGGCAGCCTGGTTTCTTGGCCCGGGCGAACCCCGAGTCGGCGCTCCTGGAGGCTGCCAGCAGACCGCGATCAACCGACCGCGATCAGCGGCCTTCGACCACGTCGTCGTCTTCGATCGGCGGCTGATCGAGGCGCAGGGCCTTGCGGTTCGCTTCGAGGTTCTTGTTCTCCTCGAAATCGGAGTGCACGAAGGACAGGCCGATCTTGCGCTCGTCGATGTCGACGCGGATCACGCGCACCTCGATCTTCATGCCCGGCTGCACGATCTCCTCGGGGCTGCCGATCTTGGTGTCGGACAGCTCGGAGATGTGCAGCAGGCCCTCGAGATCGTTCTCGAGCTTCACGAAGACGCCGAAGTTGGTGATCTTGGTGACGAAACCCGAGAGCAGGTCCCCGACGTGGTAGTTGTTGGGGATGTCGTCGATCCAGGGGTCGGTGCTGAGCTGCTTGAGGCCCAGGGCGATGCGCTTCTTCTGCGTATCGACCGAGAGCACCACGCACTGCAGGCGATCGCCCTTGCGCACCACTTCCGAGGGGTGGCTGACCTTCTTGGTCCAGCTCATGTCGGACACGTGCAGGAGGCCGTCGATGCCCTCTTCGATCTCGACGAAGGCGCCGTAGCTGGTCAGGTTGCGGACCACGCCTTCGATGACCGTGCCCGGGGGATACTTGGCCGCGGCCATGTCCCAGGGGTTGGTCTCGGCCTGCTTCATGCCGAGCGAGATCTCCTGCTTCTCCTTGTCGATCTCGAGCACGACCACCTCGACCTTGTCGCCGGACTTGACCAGCTCGGAAGGATGGTTGACGCGGCGGGTCCAGGACATCTCGGAGATGTGCACCAGGCCCTCGACGCCGTCCTCGAGTTTGACGAAGGCGCCGTAGGACATGAGGTTGACGACCTCGCCGACGTGCTTGGAACCCACCGGGTAGCGGCCTTCGATGCCCTCCCAGGGGCTTTGTTGCTTCTGCTTGAGGCCCAGGGCGATGCGCTCGCGCTCGAAGTCGACGCGCAGCACCTTGACCTCGATCTCCTGCCCGATCTGGACCATCTGGGTGGGATGGCTGATGCGGCCCCAGGACATGTCGGTGATGTGCAGCAGGCCGTCGATGCCGCCCAGGTCGACGAACACACCGAACTCGGCGATGTTCTTGACCACGCCCATGCGGACCTGGCCGTCCTGGATGTCCTTGAGCAGGGTTTCCTTCTGCTTCTGGCGCTCTTCTTCGAGCAGCTTGCGCCGGGAGATGACCACGTTCATGCGCTCCGCATCGATCTTGATGATGCGCGCACGGATCGGCTCGCCCAGGAAGTCGTTGATGTCGTGGGTGCGGCGCAGGTTGACCTGGCTGGCCGGCAGGAACACCTGCACGCCTTCCACGTCCACGAGCAGACCGCCCTTGATCTTGCGCTGGACGACGCCATGGACCTCGTCGCCTTCCTTGTGGTTCAGCATCAAGGCCTCCCAGGCGCGCTGGCGATCCGCGCGGCGCTTGGAGAGGTTGGCGGTGTCGTCCTCGTTGAGGCCGGCGTAATAGACCATGAAGGTCTGACCCGCCACCGGCAGGGTCTCGCCGAACTCCGACAGGGGGATGTTGCCCTCGGCCTTGCTGCCGATGTCCATCACCACCTGCCCGGTGCGTTCGTCGACCGATTCGACGCGCGCCTCCACGATCGTTTCGGGCACGAGCTCCTTCACGGAGCGTCCCAGGGCGGCGGTCAGATCGGCTTCAGCGATCGTGCCGAACATCTGGGTGATCTGGCTGTCGAGCTCGGTCGGGTCGAGCTCGAACTGCTTGATGCGGCGGGAGGCGATGGACATGAACTGAGGGTCTAGGGGACGGGGAAACGACCGGAGGAACGCCGGCCCGGGGCCTGGCGCCGCCGCCCGACGTGGGCCGGCGAGCCGCGCAGTTTGACGAGCGGCGCCGCCGCTGGCCAGGGGGCGCCGGGATTTCCGGGCGGGCCCCCGGGGCCTCGGCCCGGCCCGGCGCCGAGCGGGCCCCGCAGCGGGACGCCCCTGCGCTCCCCGGGCGAGCGCCGCCCCCCCGTCCGAATCCGGCGGCCCGGCCGGACCGCCAGGGCCCCGGGTCGGCGCTCCGCGCCGTTCCAGCCCCTAGGGCCGCCGGATGGCGGCCCAAAGGCATGCGGACAGGCTGGTCTGACCGCTCGGGCGCAGCCCGAGTCGACTTTTTCTCAGCCCGTCAGCCTGCGGGCAGGGCCGGCGCCGGGGGCGGCTCCGCCAGGGGCGCGTTGGCCAGGCGCGCCACCTCGCCGCGCAGGGCCTCGAGATCCGCCGCATCCGGGGGGCGGGGTGGCCCGACCCAGGCCTCGATGCAGAGGGGGCGCGGGAGGCGCTGTCCGCGGGGCCAGGCCCGGTGGGAACCGCGGATTCCGATCGGCACCAAGGGCACTCCCGCCCGCCGTGCCGCCACCAGCGCCCCCCCGCGGAACGGGCCCACGCTGCCGTCCCGGGTGCGGGTGCCCTCGGGGAAGATGGCGACCAATTCGCCCCGCGATAGGGCCGCTTCGATCGCCTTGAGGGCCGCCTTGTCCGCGGCACCGCGCTGGATCAGAATCGCTCCGCAGCGGCGCATGATCAGCGCCAGCAGGGGCTGCTTGCCGAGCGTGTGACGTGCCACGAACCGCACCGGGCGCCACAGGCTCGTGCCGATCAAGGGGATATCGAGCCACGACTGGTGGTTGGCGCAGAGCAGGGCTCCGCCCCGGCGCGGCAGGCCTTCGAAGCCGCGGCGGCGCGGCCGGAAGCACAGCCAGAGGGTCAGGCGGGTCAAGACCCACAGGGACCGATACACCCAGCCGGCGGGCTCGGGCCTTGCGGGCGTTTGGCGGGCCGCCGCGAGCGGAGGCGCCTGCTCGGCGGCAGGAGAGTCCGGCCGGCTGCTCACTCGGAGCGCTCCGGGCTGCCGCAGGGATTGGCGCGCGGCCCGAGCTGCGGCCGACGCGCCTTCACCAGGGTCACGATGCGCGTGGCCACCGCGTCCGCATCGGGGGTATCGGCTTCGATGCGCACGGCGTCGTGGGCTTCGGTCAACGGCGAGACCGGCCGCTGGCGGTCCTTGAGGTCGCGCTCGAGGATCCGGGCCAAGATCTCGCCTTCGCGCTCGGGGCTGCCCAGCTGCTGGGCCCGGCGCCGCGCGCGGATCTCGGGGCTGGCGTGCAGATAGAACTTGAACTCCGCATCCGGGAACACGGTCGTGGTGGTGTCGCGCCCCTCGGCCACGGCCCCCCGCCAGCGCCGCGCCAATTCGCGCTGGCGCTCGACCACCCGCTGGCGCAGTCCGGGATGCATCGAAACGTCGCTGACCAAGGCCTCGACGTCCGGCCGACGGATCATGGGCTCGCCAGGGCGGCCGTCGATGCGGATACGGCCCTTGTCGTCGAAATCGAGCTCGATCTCGCCCGCCAGGGCCTCCAAGCGCGCGCGATCATCGGCCCGGATGCCGCGCTCGAGGGCCACGAAGGTCAAGGCGCGGTACATCGCGCCGGTGTCCAGGAAGCACAGCCCCAGGCGACCGGCGACCAGCCGCGCCACGGTGCTCTTGCCGGCCCCCGCCGGACCGTCGATGGCCACGATGGTCAGCTCGCTCTGCATAAGTTTGCGGCCAGGATACGCGATCGCCCGCCGTCAGACCCCGCCCGGGTAGCCGCTGGCCTCGGGCTCGAAGCCCCCCGCCGTGCGCCGGAGCAGGTCCCGCGGCCCGCCGAGCGCATCGACCACCCACCAGGTGCAGCCGGGCTCCAAGGCCTCGCGCCGGAAGCGGTGGGCGTGCCCGCAGACCAAGGCGGACGCCCCCGCGGATCGGCACAGGTAGAAAGCGGCGGCGGCCTGCTGTTCGGCCACGGGCGCGGGCTTGTGGGCCAGGGCCTGGCGGGAGGCGCCGCGCAGCCGCCGGGCTACGGCCCGGCCGAACCAGCCCGGGGCCCGCTCGGAAACCCACAGCAGGGCCGGCGACCGCAGCACGCGCTTGAGGCGCTGATAGCCGATGTCCAGGCTGCAGAGCTCGTCCCCGTGCAGCACCAGGCAACGGCTGCCGTCGGGAAAGCGCGCCAGGAAGCCTGCGGGGTGCACGTTCAGGCCCGCCTGGGCGGCGAAGCGCGCGCCGCACAGGAAGTCGCGGTTGCCGACCACCAGGTCCACCCCCACGCCGCGCTCGCTGGCCCCGCGCAGGGCCCGCAGGGCGCGCTGCCCCGCCGGAGAGCGTTCGTGCGCCGCCCCGACCCAGTACTCGAACAGGTCCCCCAGGAACACCCAGCGCTCTCCGGGCCGGCGCGCCGCCCAGAAGCGCTCGAAGGCCTGCAGCGCGACCGGATCGTCGAGATCGAGGTGCAGATCGCCCACGAAGGCGGTCCCGTCGGGCAGGGACAACTCGGGCCGCTCGAACCGCGCCGCGGCGTTCACGGCCCAGTCCGCCGAGGCTCCGGAAGCGAAGGGCGGCAGGTGCGCCGGCACGTCACTCCTCCTCGCCGCCGCTCGACAGGCCGTGTTCCTTGATCTTCTCCCAGAGCACCTTGCGGGAGATGCCCAGCAGCTCGGCCGTCTGGCTGCGGTGTCCGCCGGTCTGTTCGAGCGCCTTGGCGATGTGGGCCGCCTCGGCCAGCCGCAGCACCTCGCGCAGGGCCGGCAGGGGCTCGGCCACCTCGGTGGCCCCGCGCCAGCGGGGATCGAGCGGCAAAAGGTCTTCGCGGCGCAGCTCGCGTGCCGAGCCGCGCAGGGCCAGGGCGCGCTGGATGGCGTTTTCGAGCTCGCGCACGTTGCCGGGCCAGGGGTAGCGCTCCATGGCCTCCAGGGTGAGGCGGGGGATCGTCGGCGCCGGCTCCCCTGGGAGCTGGGGCACGAAATGGCGCTCGATCAGGGCCGCCGCCAGAAGCGGCACGTCCCCGCTCCGGTCGCGCAGCGGCGGCAGCTTCAGCGGCACCACCTGGATCCGATAGAAAAGGTCCTCGCGGAAGCGCCCGGCGCGCACCTCCTCGCGCAGGGGCGCCTTGGTGGCGGCCACGACGCGGATGTCGACGCTGTGGGTCTTCTCGCCGCCGACGCGCTCGAATCGGCGCTCCTGCAGCACGCGCAAGAGCTTGACTTGCACGGTCTTGGGCAGGTCGTCGATGTCGTCCAGGAACAGGGTGCCGCCATGGGCCATCTCGAAGCGGCCGCGCTTCTCGCGGTGCGCATCGGTGAAGGCTCCCTTCTCGTGTCCGAACAGTTCGGCCTCCAGCAGGCTCTCGGGCAGGGCCGCGCAGGAAAGGGCCACGAAGGGCCCCTGGGAACGGGCCGAAAGGGCGTGCAGCGCCAGGGCTGCGCGCTCCTTGCCGGTGCCGCTTTCGCCTTCGATCAGCACCGTGACATCGCTGCCGGCCACCGTGCGCAGGCGCTCGAACACCGCGCGCATCGCCGGGGAACGCCCGACCATGCCCTCGATGCCCTTGTAACGGGCCAGCTCGCTGCGCAGGCGGCGATTCTCGAGGGTTTCGCGGCGCCCCTGCCCGAAGCGCTCGACCAACCGGACCAAGGCCTCGTCGTCGAAGGGTTTCTGGACGTAGTAGGCGGCGCCTCGGCCCATGGCCTCGACCGCCGCGGCGATCGTGGCGTGGCCGGTGATCAGGATCACGGGCCGCCCGGCATCCAGGGCCAGGCTGCGCTCGAGGACCGCACCGCCGCCGGCGCCGGGCATGCGCACATCGCTGATGACCACATCGGGGACCGGCTCGGGCGCATCGAGCGCCGCCAGGGCGCCCTCGGTGTGCTCCGCCAGCACCACCCGATAGCCGGCATCGGACAGGGCGTCCCCGAGGGTCATGCGGATGCTCGGCTCGTCCTCGGCCAAGAGCACGCACAAGGGCGCGCTTTCGTGGGCTCTGCTCACGGGCGCACCTCCGCGCCGCCGGCGGCGACCAGCTCCAGGCGATCGCCGCCCGCGGCGGCGGCCGCCGCGCAGGCTGCCTCGGCGCGCTCCAGCAAGGACTCGAAGAACAGCACCTCCGCTCCGCCGTCGTAGAGAGCGGCGCCGATCGACAGGCTGATCCGCAGGTCTCCCGCCGGCAGACGCAGGGGCTCCTTCCGGGCCCCCTCCAGATAGCGCTTCGCCGCGGCCTCGACCCCGGCACGGTCCGCATGGGGCAGCACCAGCACCAACCGGTCGTCCACTAGGCGGCCGAGGTAATCGCAGACCCGCGCCCCCGACTCCAACAGGGCGACCAGCCGCGTGCGCAGCTCCGCGGCGGCCTCGAAACCATGCAGCTCCCGCAGGGTGCGCAGACGGTCCACGGCGATCACCAGCACCGCCAGCGGATAGCGATAGCGCTGCGCCCGGGAGAACTCGACCCGCATCAGGTGGCGGATCTGCGACAGCGAGAACAGGGCGTTGCCCGGGACGCCGGCGGGCGGGTCGTCTTGGTCGGGGGTCTGCATGGGCGGGGGTCAGAGCTTACTCGGCGGGCAGCGGGACCCGATCGCCAGAGGGCCCTGGGCGGGCCCGGGCCGCACGATCCGGGCGAGGGTCCGCCTCGGCGCACCCCGGCGATCCGTTTCGCGCCCGACGCTGGACTCCGCGGCCGCCGGATGGGAGCTCGAGGGCCTGCGGATGGGCCGCTGCGCTGGCTCGGGCAGAGCCCCAGCCGCTTGCTCTCAGCCCGTCAACCGCCGGCTTGGCCCGGGCTCAAGCCCACCCATCCGAGGGCCCTGTCGAGAGGTGCCTCCAGCGGCGTGCCGTACAACCTGAGCAGCAGCAACCCAGCGCCGAACAGCAGCGTAAACAAGGCCAGGATCAGCAGCTGGGCGAGCAGGTAGGCGAACAGGTTGCGGCCCGCTTGCCGCACCCCCCGCAGGGCGCCCTGGGCGCCGCGCAGGGTCGGCGCCATCCACAGGTCGAGGCACAGCCGGGCGCTCCTGGCGAGCAGGGCCGGATCGTCGTCCGGGACGCGGGCGGCCGCCAGCAGCTCGACGCTGGCCTGGTCGGCGTCGAACCCCCCGGAACGGGCGAGCTCCTGCCAGCGCTTCACCAGGGACCGCTCGCCGCGCCCGGCCTCGACCAGCAGGCCTGCCTTGAGCCGGCGCCAGGCCCGCGGTCCCTCGGCAGGAATTTCCACCAGTTCGGCCTCGGTTTCGTTGGGATTCATCGGCTGGGACAGGGGTCGGGGCGGCTCAGGGCTGCGGGAAAGGCAACCGACCCGCCGTTCGCTCCTATACTCTCCAGCGAGGTGCGGCGACAGCCCGCCCGATCGGCATGCGACTCGGATTGTCCCAATCAGCACGGATGGAGCAGCGACTGGTCCAGTCGCCGCAGATGATCCAGACCATGCAGATCCTGCAGCTCTCCTCCATGGAGCTGCAGGAGCGGACCGAGCAGGAGCTGATGGAGAACCCGTTCCTCGAGCGGGCTGAGTACAGCCCCTCGGAGGAGGGTGGGGAGGAGGGCCCTGCGGGGGAAGGCGCCCCCGAGCCCAGGACCCATGCGGAGGCCCCTCCGGAGCGCAGCCCCAGCCGGGAAGAGGAAGACCGCAACGTGGTCGCCGACGAGTTCGACCGCCTGTGGATCCAGGACGAGCTGCAGGGGCGGGTGACCCAGGCCGGCAGCGAGGCCTCCGATCGCAAGCAGGAGGCCCTGGCCAACACCCCGGACCGACCCCGCACCCTGGCCTCGGCGCTGGTGGACGAGCTGGCGGGCATCGACCTGACCGACCGGCAGCACGAGCTGGCCGAGTTTCTGATCTACAGCTTGGACGAGCGCGGCTATCTGACCGAGCCCCTCGACCAGCTGGCCCACGAGCGGGCCCTGACCGCCGAGCTGGCGGAGCTCGAGCGCAATACCAGCGCCGCGGGCGATCGCCCGCTGGCCCTGCCGCCGGACGATGCCTCGGTGGAGGCCACCGTCGAAGAGTTGGAGGAAGTGCTCGAGAAGCTGCGTGCGGCGATCCATCCCGCCCTCGGCGCCCAGGAGCTCAAGGAGGCCCTGCGGCTGCAGCTCGAGCACAAGGGCTGGGACACGCCGCTGATGATTCAGCTGGTGGACGAACATCTGGAGGACGTGGTCAAGAACCGCCTCCCGCGCATCGTCAAGGCCACGGGCTGCGAGATCGACGAGCTCAAGCAGGCCATCGAGCGACTGCGCGAGCTCGACCTGTCCCCCGGCGCGGACTACGACGAAGACCTGGCGGCGGTGATCACCCCGGACGTGATCGTCGAGGAACTGGACGGCCGCTTCGAGGTCCGCCTGGCGCGCGAGCGCCAACCCAACCTGCGCATCTCTCCGGTCTATCGCGAGCTGCTCGAGGGCCTCGAGCAGGCGCGCCAACCCGAGCGCCACAAGCGTGGCGATGGCTCTTTCGCCTCCGCAGCGGCCGAAGCCGCCGAGGCCCCGCCCGCGGACGCTCTCGACGGCACCATGGACGGGCAGGTCGACGGGGGCCAGGGGGCGGAAGCGGGCTCCCCCGCGGATCCCGCTGGCGAGGCGCCTGACGGGCAGCCCGCAGCTGCCGCGCCGCCCGACCGGGAGCCCCTGCACCTGGACGATCCGGAGGAGGCCCGTCGCTGGGCGCGGCGCAAGCTCGAGTCCGCGCGCTGGTTCATCGAAGCGGTCGAGCAGCGCGGCGGCACCATGCTGAGGATCGCCAAGGAGATCTTCCGCCGCCAGGAGCGCTTCCTGATCGACGGACCCAAGGGGCTTCAACCCATGCGCATGCAGGAGGTCGCCGATGCCGCTGGGGTGCACATCTCGACGGTCTCGCGGGCCGTGGCTGGCAAGTACGCCCAAACCCCGCGCGGCATCCACCCGCTCAAGTACTTTTTCACCTCGGGCACGACCGACAGCTCCGGGGAGGCCCAGAGCCAGGTTGGGATCCAGCAGCGGCTGCAGGAACTGGTCAACGCCGAGGATCCCGAGAACCCGCTTTCCGATGACCAGATCGCGGCCGAGCTGATGCGCCGCGAGGGCATCCGCTTGGCGCGTCGCACGGTCACCAAGTACCGGCTGGCCCTGGGAATCCCGTCGAGCAGCCAGCGCAAGCGCTTCTGACAGGCTGAGAAAAAATCGCCTCGGGCTGCGCCCGAGCGGTCAAACCAGCCTGTCAGCATGCCTTTGGGCCGCCATCCGGCGGCCGCAGAGGCTGGGATCGTCGCTGCGCGCCGATTTTTCCCCAGCCTCTGACAGGCTGAGAAAAAATCGCCTCGGGCTGCGCCCGAGCGGTCAAACCAGCCTGTCAGCATGCCTTTGGGCCGCCATCCGGCGGCCGCAGAGGCTGGGATCGTCGCTGCGCGCCGATTTTTCCCCAGCCTCTGACAGGCTGAGAAAAAATCGCCTCGGGCTGCGCCCGAGCGGTCAAACCAGCCTGTCAGCATGCCTTTGGGCCGCCATCCGGCGGCCGCAGAGGCTGGGATCGTCGCTGCGCGCCGATTTTTCCC
>JBILNK010000021.1:0-35761 GCA_044375105.1 Planctomycetota bacterium | reverse complement strand
CGGCGCCGGCCGCGCCGAAAAGCAGCCCGGACCCGAGCCCCAGGCCGATCCACAGCAGGCGTTCGAGCCGCATCACCACGCCTCCTCCGAGACCACGCCGCGGCCTTCTTCGATCACCACGCGCCGGCCCGCCCGCAGCCCTTCGAAACGATCCGTGCGGCCCGACGGCCAGCGCACCTCGAGGTAGGCCAGGCGTTCGAAGGGGCCCAAGCCGAAGTGCACCCAGGGGCTGTTCGCGGATTGGAAGCTGCCGCCGGTCTGAACCTCTCCGAGCAGCGCGAATTGTTGCGCTTCCGGCACGCTGGGCGGGAAATCGGGCACGGCGATCAGCAGCGCGCCGTGGGCGCTGCGGCTCGTCTTCCGCGGCCCTTCGTTGGGCGTCGCCGGACCGCGCAGCCGCACCTGCAGACGGCGAGCGTCCGGACCGAGATCGTTGATCCCGAGCGCCGCGGGGCCGTCGATGCGCGCCAGGACCACATCCGGGGCGCCGTCGCCGTCCAGGTCGCCCACGGCCGAACCGCGCGCGCCCAAGTCCGGCGCCAGCAGGCTCCCGGGCCCGCCGGGCAACACGCGCTCGACGCGCGCCTTCGGCCCGAGCTCGAACAGGCTGGCCGCCTGCCCATAGCGCGTGCCCGTGTCCGCCCGATCGGCTTGCGGGTACACGTGCCCGTTGGCGGTCAGGAGCTCGACCCAGCCGTCGCCGTCGAAGTCGCACAGGTGCACGCCCCAGGACAGGAGCCGGCGCGTTTCCGCACCGAGCCCATAGCGGTAGGTGGCGGTGCGAAAGCCGACCTCCGCGCCCAGGTAGAGCTGCGTGGGCTCGTCCGAAAAGTTGGTCACGCACAGGTCGAAACGCCCGTCGCGGTCCACGTCCGCCACCGCCACGCCCATGCCCGCCTCCGCCATGCCGTCCTGATTCAGCGCCACGCCGGCGGCCAGGGCGCGGTCGACGAAATGCGCCGTCGCGTCGTTGATCCACAGGCGGTTGGGCATCGAATCGTTGGCCACGTAGACGTCGGTGTCTCCGTCGAGGTCCGCATCGAAGGGGGCCACGCCCAGCGTGTACGCGGGCCGATCCTCGGGGAGCTGCTCGGCGCTGGCCGCGCGGAAGCTGCCGTCGCCGTTGCCGAGCAGCAGGCGATCGGGTTGGGGCACCATGCCGCGCGGGCCGCAGAAGACCTCGTGGCCTTTCCAGATGCAGGGGATCGCCAGGGCGCCCGTTCCCAATTGGCCGAGCGGCGGGGCCAGCGGATCGAGTTCGAGGTACTGGCCCACGTACAGATCGAGCACCCCGTCGAGATCGAAGTCCGCCAGCGCCACGCTGGTGGCCCACCAGGGGATTTCGCCGGGCTGGCGCGGCGCGCCCGGCACCAGTCGCGCCCCGGACGGGGCGTCGGCGGCGAACAGTCCGGCCTCGGCGCGCGGAACCAGGGCGCCCGCGGAGTTCTGGAGCAACGCCTCCAGGCCCCCGTAGCCGCCCGCCACCAGATCGTCGCGGCCATCTCCGTCCAGGTCGCCCGTGGCCAAGCCCGTCCACCAGCCGGACAGACCGGGCGCCGGCGCGGGCCTGAAGCGTCCAGCGCCGACGTTGAGGAAGCCCTCGAGGTCCGCGCCGGGGCCCTGGACCGCCTGCTGGAGGCTCCCCAGGCCCTGGCTGAAGACCACGTCCAGGTCGCCGTCCAGCTCCAAATCGAGCAACGCCACCCCGGCCCCGTTGGCCTCGAGCACGGTCGCCTTCTGGGGCTCTCCGGAGCGATTCGCGTAGGTCAGCCCCCGCTGGCCAGCCTGGTCCGGAAAGACCTCCGGGGGCCGCGGCGACCCGGCGGCGGGGGCCCCGACGGCCGGCGCCGGGCCCGGCGCGGGCGCCGCCTGCTCGCGGCAGGCGGTGGGTAGCAGGGCCAGGGGCAGCAGCAGCGGGAAACGGCGCATGGGGACCCCACGATAGCGGGCGACGGGGCCGACCCACGGTTGACCGGCGCAGCAGGCTCTATAGGCTCCCTGCCGTGACGCCCGCCAAGCGCGATGTCCACGAACTGATCCAAGCGGCAGAGCGCCAGCGCCCCGCGTCCGTGTCCACGCCGGCGCCCGCGGGCGGCGCCCGCGCCCTGCGGCAACCGCTGGTTTGGGCGCTGTTGTTCCTGGCCTTCGCCCTCGGCCGCCTCTCGGTGGGCGGCTCCCGGACTGGCGATGGCGCCGACGGGTCGCCGGGGCGGCCCCCGAGCAGCGCGGGGGCGCCGGCCGCCCCCGGCCTGTCGCCGACCGAGCGCCTGGGCGGCGCGCCCCTCGAAGCGATGGAGCGGGCCCTGCTGGATCCAAGGAACCGCTTCTCGGTGCTGGCTCTGACCTACGCCCAGACGCCGCGCAATCGCCAGTGGGCCCAGGACCTGGTCTCCTACCTGGCCAGCCTGGATCTGCCCGTGGCGCCGCCCCAGGCGGTCGGGGAGCTGATCCTGGTGCTGGTGGGCGCCAGCCCCGAAAAGGCCGACCTGGACGGCCTGCTGGCCCGCGTCCGCGCCACCCCGGACGCCAGCGGACGCCGCGACGCCTTCGACTCCGCTTACCTGGTGCCCCTGGACGAGACCCTGCGCCGGCGCTGATCGGCGCGGGTGCGGCCCGAGCCCACCCGCCGGCGCGCCTCCCCAAAGCCCCCTGCCGAGAGGGGGGTGGCGTCCGGCCGCCTCGGTCCCTACACTCCTCGGCCCTCCAAGCGGCCCGGCGGCCGCCCGCTCCCCCCTGCCCGCAGGCTCGGCCTGCTCACGCTCCAAGCCATGTCGATTCACTCCAGTCTGCGCGGCATCAGCACCCTTGCGGGCGAGCGCAGCGTGCTCAGCCGCTTCGAGCGCGTCCAGAAGATGATGCGCGATGGCAAGCTCAAGGCCGAAGGCGGCTCGCCGTTTGGCCTGCCCAAGATGCGCACCAAGATCAAGGTGGCGGGCAAGAAGCCCAAGGAAGCGCCCAAGGCCGAGGACGAAAAGGGCAAGAAGGACGCCAAGAAGCCCGCCGCGGGCGCTGCGGCTCCGGCCAAGGCGGCTCCGGCCAAGAAGTGATTCGGCGGACGGCCGGAGCGCAGCGACCGGGCCCGCATCCGTTCGGCGGATGCCGTCCGGACGAAGCGCGCTGCGGCCCCCGGGCGCTGGCGGGCTAGGGCATCCCACCGGGCGCCCGCCGGCGAACCGGTCGAGGAGCCGATCGACGCGGGCTCTGCCCGCACGGCCTCTGCAGCCCGCGCGTGTCCCGTTGGGCTGACCGCTGCAAGCCGCAGAAACTGAAATCCTCACCGCGCGCGGATCGTTTTCTTCGGCCCCTGGCCGTTCAAAGTCCGTGCGCCGCTGCCCGATCGCCTCCCCGTTCGCCTGCCTAGGGCCAGGGTGCGGGCCAGCGCGGCGCCGTGCGGATGCGCTTTCGCGCGCTCCCACTGCAGCCGGGCCGGCCGCGCACGGAGCCCTGCGCCGATCCGCACGGCAGACTCTGCCCGGGCCAAGCAACGGAGCATTCGTCATGGGCAACACCGATTGCGGCGATCCCGACTGGGCGGGCCAGGATGGCGGGCGCGCAGCCGCGGGGCCAGGCCGCAGCGCGGCCCGTGGATCTGATCCGGACGGCGCCGATCCGCTCGGCGCGGAGCCGCCTGCGGGCGCGCAGCGACGCCCGGCGCCCGGGCCCCGCGGCGAGGGCGGCTCCGCCGGCGCTCTCGCGCCGGTGCTCGAGGTGTTCGCCTCCCTGCAGGGCGAGGGGCTCTACGTGGGCGAGGCGCAGGTCTTCCTGCGCCTCGGAGGCTGCGCTCTGCGCTGCCGCTATTGCGACACGCCCCACTCCTGGGCTTTGCCCCCGGCCGTCGGCGCGGCGCGCGGGCTGGGCTGGCTCACGCCCCTCGAGGCCGCCGTGGCCGTGGCGCGCGCCGAGGCGCGCGGCGGCGCGGATCAGGGCCCGCCCCGCAGCGTGTCCCTGACCGGCGGCGAGCCCCTCGAATGGGTGCCGTTCCTGCGCGGGCTGCGGCCGCTGCTCGGCGCCCGGCGGCTGCATCTCGAGACCTCGGGACTGTTCCCGCGGGCCCTGGAGCACGCCCTGCCGGCCGTGGATCACGTCAGCCTGGATCTCAAGCTTTGGTCCGACATGCTGCCGCCCAAGCGGCTCGCCGGGGGCGATCGGCCGGCGCGGCCCTCCGCGGAGCCGCCGCCCGAGAGCGCTGCGGACCTGGCGCGGGCCCGGCGCGCGAGCCTGCGCCTGTGCCGCGACCGCGACGCCAGCGCCAAGCTGGTCCTGACCGATCGGAGCGCCCTCGCGGAAGCCCGTGCGGCTCTCGGGGACCTGGCGGAACTGGCGCCCGGAATGCCCCTGTTCCTGCAGCCGGCGACCCCCAGCTTGGAGGCGCGCGCGCCCTCGGAGGAGCTGCTCGAGGAGCTGCTGGACGAAGCCTTGGAGCTGGGCCTTCGGCCGCGCCAACTGCCCCAGATCCACAAGCTGCTCGGGCTGCCCTGACGGGCCTGGGGAGGCGCGGGTGTCCGGCCGCTGGCCGGCGCCTGGCGCGCTGGGAGCGCAGACGCTCGGTTGCTATCCGGTCGAGGCGCGCATTTCGGCGTGCCCGACGCGGGTCGGCTCGGCTGCCGCCCGTGCACCGCCGGGATCCTGCGGGGCCGTGCGGCTTGTGTCCGTGGCCTCTCAGGGGCGCCCGCGCACTCGGCTGGCCGGGCGAGCGCCGGGAGATCCGCAGCACGAGCACATCAGCCTTCGGCCCAGCCGTGAGCGTTGCCCTGCGCCGGTTCTTGGGCCGGCCAGCCGGCGGCCACGCGGGGGGCCCCGAGACCCGCGCCCTGGCGGCGTGGAGTGCGGGGCATTCCCCCTCTAGCCCGCCCGCGTCTTGGGACCGGCTTGCCTGCGGAGCGGGGGACCGAGGCCGGAGAACCGGCCGAACCAACGCGGGAAGCCGTCCCGGGGGGCCGGCCAGGGGCCCGGGCTTGCTAGTCTGCCGGTTTAGCTCCCGAGCGGAATGTCCCAACCGGTCCATAGCACAGCACCGCCGCGCGTCGCCATCGTCGGGCGCCCGAACGTGGGCAAGTCGACCTTGCTGAACCGGCTGGTCAACAGCCGCGTGTCGATCGTCGAGCCCACCGAGGGCGTGACCCGCGATCGCGTCGCCGTGCGCGCCCAGATCCAGGGCCACGAAGGCGAGCGCACGGTCGAGTTCATGGACACCGGGGGCATCGGCATCGTCGATCGCGACGACCTGTCTCCGCACGTCGAAGCGCAGGTGCAGGCGGCGGTGCTCTCCTCCCAGGCGGTGCTGTTCCTGGTCGATGTACGCAGCGGCCTGACGCCCCTCGACCGGCAGGTCGCCGAGCGCCTGCGCGGCTTGTCGATCCCGGTGCTGCTGGTGGCCAACAAGGCCGAGGGCGATCGCCAGCTCTGGGAGGTCGACCAATTCAGACAGCTCGGCGTGGGCGGCGATCCGCTGCCGATCAGCGCCCAGAACGGCGAGGGCATCGAAGTGCTGATGCGCGCCCTCGACGCGGTGCTGCCGCCGCCGGTCAGCGGCGACCAGCGGCTCGACCCCAGCCTGCGCTTGGCGATCGTCGGGCGGCGCAATGCCGGCAAATCGACTTTCGTCAACAGCGCGGCCCGCGAGGAGCGCATGATCGTCTCCGAGCGGCCGGGCACCACCCGCGACGCGGTCGACGTGGTGCTCGAACAGGAGGGCGAGACCTGGGTGTTGATCGACACCGCCGGTCTCAGGAAGAAGAGCAGCTTCGAGGACGCGATCGAGTTCTTCGCCGACAGCCGCTCGCATCGCGCGATCCGCCGCGCAGACGTGGTGCTGCTGCTGTTCGACGCCAGCCAGCCGCTGTCCGGCATCGAAAAGCGCCTGGTGCGCTACATCGTCGATCACCACAAGCCCTTCATCTTGGGGGCCAACAAGTGGGACCTGTGCCGTGAGCGCATGACCTCGGAGCAGCTGGCCGAGTACCTGCATTCCCAGCTGCCCGGGATCCCCTATGCGCCCCTGGCGCTGTTGTCCGCCAAGGAGGGCTTCCAGGTCGATCGGGTGCTCGGCCTGGCCCGCGACCTGCACCACCAGGCCCACCTGCGCGTCGGCACCGGCGAGCTCAATCGGGTCCTGGCGCGTGCCCTGGAGGGCCGCAGCCCCGACTCCCGCGGCCACCGCGTGCGCATCCATTACGCCACCCAGGCCGATCGCACGCCGCCCACGATCGTCTTGTTCGTCAACGACAAGCGCCTGATCGGCAAGCAATACCTGCGCTACCTCGAGAACCGCCTGCGCGAGGACCTGCCCTTCAAGGAGGTGCCCCTGCACCTGGTCCTGCGCGACAAGAACAGCGAGCCCGAGGACCTGCCCGATTGACGGGCCGCCCCCGACCTCGGTCCGGCGCAGCGCGGGTTCGGCGCCCTCCGACCGACCTCGCCCGGCGTCTGGCCCGACGGCGGCCGGCGCTGACCCCCGGACCAACGGCCGCTTCCCCCCGCTTGACATGCGCCCTCGCCCCCCCGACCTCTGTCCGCCGCCCGGCACCCCGGCGCCCCGCCGCAAGCGCTGGTTTCCGGCCGCCTTGCCGGCCCTCTTGCTCAGCGCCTGTCTGACGCCGCGGGAGCCCGATCCGAGCTGGTCGGAGGCCGAGGCCTCGATCGCCAGCCGGCGCCTGGGCCTCGAGGTCGCCGCGCAGGCCTTCGAATCCCAGGGCTACCAGATCGGCACGGGCCTCGACACCACCGCCGGCCGGGTCCTGAGCCAATGGAAGGTCAGCCTGGCCCCCTTCCGCGGCGACGGCCAGCGCAAGCGGGCCGAGGCCAGCCTGGAACCGCTTTCCACCGGCCGCTACCGGTTGCAGGTGCGCGTCCAGGTCCAAGCCAACGTGAACCTTTCCGACCCGCTCGACATCAGCCTGGCAGAATGGGAGTGGCGGCCGGAGGACACCGTCGCAGCGGATATCCTTCTGCAGAAGATGCTGGCCCTGTTGGGCGAGCCCCTCAAGCAGGGCTGAGGCCGTGCGCCCCTGGGGCGCCGACCCTTCCGCCCCGCTCGACCCGCGGGCGCCCGTGCCCTCGCCCCGTCCCGACCCTCGCAGCTCCCTTCACCTCACCGGCCCCCGCTCCCCGAGCCCATGCCTCCCCACCCCCCGGGGACGGCCCGCTCCATGACCTCCCGAGACGCCTCCAGCGCGGCAGAGCCCGCCCCGGCACCGCTCAGCGCCGCTGACGCCGGGACCCGCGGCGCCGCGGCGACCCGCGCGGAGCCGTCCTGGGTGACCTCCGAGCCCCAGGGGCCGGCCGAATACCTGCGCCGGCTCGCGACCTTCCCCCTGACCGCCTGGCGCCATCGCGACCTGGTGGGCTCCTCGGTGCGGCGCGAACTCGAGGCACGCTTCTCCGGCACGCTGCTCGGCTGGGCCTGGCCCCTCTTGTACCCGGTGTTCATGTTCACCGTGTACTACTTCGTGTTCACCAAGCTCCTGGCGATGCGCTTCCCGGAGCTGCCCGAGCAATTCGAAGCGGCCATGGGCGTGTACATGTTCGTGGGCATCCTGTCCTGGACGGGTTTCGCCGAGGGCATGCTGCGCGCCGGCAGCGTGATCGTAGACAACGGCAACCTGATCAAGAAGCTGTCCTTCCCGACGGAGCTCTTGCCGCTCAACTGCGTGCTGGTCAGCACGGTCACGATGCTGTTCGGCATCGCGGTGTTCCTGCTGGCCACGCCGCTGGTCTGGATCGTGCCCGGCTGGGGACTCGGGCTGGTGCCGCTCTTGCTGCTGATCCAGGTGCTGTTCGCCTACGGCTTGGGCCTGCTGCTGGCGACCATGCAGGTGTTCCTGCGCGACACCATGCAGCTGGTCAGCCTGCTGTCGACGGTCTGGATGTTCATCACGCCGATCTTCTGGGTGCCCAGCGTCAAGGTGCTGCCCGACATCGGCCCGTTCCTGCCGTACCTCGAGCTCAATCCGCTCTACCACCTGGTCTACGCCTGGCGCTACGCGCTGATGTCGGCCCAGCCCGAGATCGCCTTCCAAGGCCCGGACCATCTGTGGAGCTCGATCGGCTACGTCGCCGCCTGGGCCGGCGGGGCCTTCGTGCTCGGGCATCTGTTCTTCCAGCGCAGCCAGCGGCGCTTCGCCGACGAGGTCTGATCCATGGCCAACCCGCGCATCGCCGTCGAGGTCGAGGGCCTGTTCAAGGCCTATCGCCGGTATCGCACGCCGCTCGATCGCATCCTCGAGGCCGGCAGCCTGGGCCGCCTGCGGCGCCACGACCAGTTCTGGTCGCTCAAGAACATCAACTTCAGCCTGCAACGGGGCTCCTCGATGGGCCTGGTGGGCGCCAACGGCGCCGGCAAGTCCACGCTGATGAAGGTGCTCTCGGGCATCACGGCCCCGACCAAAGGCCGCTATCGCTTGGCGGGCAAGGTGGCCAGCCTGCTCGAGCTGGGCGCCGGATTCCACCTGGACTTCAGCGGGCGCGGGAACATCTTCATGAACGGCATCATGATGGGGTTCACGCGCAAGGAGATGCAGGCCAAGGTCGGCGAGATCATCGATTTCGCCGAACTGGGCGAATACATCGACCAGCCCGTGCGCACCTACAGCTCCGGCATGGGCCTGCGCCTCGGCTTCGCGATCGCCGTGGCGGTCGATCCCGAGATCCTGATCATCGACGAGGTCTTCGCGGTCGGCGACATGTACTTCCAGAAGAAGTGCGTCGACAAGATCTACGACTTCAAGCGCCGCGGCAAGACGATCCTGTTCTGCAGCCACTCGCTGTACGACGTGCGCCAGCTCTGCGATCAGGCCATCTGGCTGCGCAAGGGCGAGCAGGCCGCCTTCGGCGATTCGGTCTTCGTGACCAACGAATACACCGCGTTCCAGCGCGATCACATCGGCGAGCGCGGCGACGTGGTCGGCAATTCGCTGCCCACGGTCCAGACGGCGATCCACTCGGAATCCACCGCGGATACGAGCCGACTGCCGCGCATCCTCGACGCGCGGCTTTATCGGCAGGGGACCGAGGAGGAGGTCTATCAGATCACGACCGGGGACTCGCTCGAGCTGCGGGTGTGGTGGCAGAACCCCGATCCGGCCGAGCACAAGCTCAATCTGGGAGTGCTGTTCATGCGCCAGGACATGACCACCTGCGGCGGCATGGGCACGCACCTGGACGGACTAGCCCTCGAGGGCAGCGGCGGCTGCGCGGTACTCGAGCTGCCCAACATCCAGCTGCTCTCCGGTCAGCTGCTGGTGCCCGTGATCCTGTTGGATGGCGGCGGGATCCACAAGTACCAGGAGTACCTGCTGCCCGAGAACCTGGTCATCCGTACCGCCACCAAGCAGGTGGGCATGGTGCTGATGGAGCACCGCTGGCGTCTGGGCGAGCAATTGCCGCGGCCCCAGCCGCAGGCCGCCGGTGCGGCGCCCAAGGCCGGCTGATGGCGCCGGCGGACGTGCCCCGCGACCGGCGCCTGGCGGCGCTCGTGGTCAACTACAACAGCGGCGCCTTCGCCGTCGGTTGCGTGCGTTCGCTGATCGCCGACTGGACCCGTTCCGGCCGGCCCCGCGAGACCCTCGACCTGGTCGTGGTCGACAACAAATCGCCCCGCGACCAGCGCGAGTACCTGGCTGAGATCGAGTCCCTGGGCGTGCGCGTGCTGCGCTCCGACCAAAACCTCGGGTATGCGGGCGGCATCAACCTGGCCTACGCCCAGACCTCAGGCGGCCCAGAGGACTTCGTGGCGATCCTGAACCCGGATCTCTACTTCCTCCCGGGCTCCGTCGAGCCGCTGCTCGAATACCTCGCCGCTCATCCCGAGTGCGCAGCCGTCGATCCGCGTGCGACGATCGACCCGGGGCAGGTCTTCAACCTGCCGCGCAACCTGATGCCCACGCCTTGGGACGTCCTGTTGCTGAACCTGTCGCATCGTTTCGCCCGGGTCGGGCGCCATTACGCGGCCAGGCGCGTGCGCCTGTCGATGGCCTGGTGGGTCGAGCCCGGCGCCGTCCAGTCCGATTTCCTGTCCGGGGCCTGCATTTTTCTGCGCCGCGGCGTGGTGCAGGAACTGGGGCAGCCCATGGATCCCCGCTATCCGCTGTATTTCGAGGACACCGACCTGTTCCGCGAGCTCAGCCGCCGCGGCTATCGGCTGATGCACGTCAACAGCTCGGCCGTGCTGCACCATTGGTCGCGCTCCTCCGGCGCCGGCGACGAGTTCGAGGCCGGCGAGGGCGCGCGGCGCTACAAGATCAGCAGCCGTTTGTTCTACGAGAAGCACTACGGCCGACCGGTGGCCGCCCTGGTGCGGCGCATCAACGGACTTGGCCAGCGCTGGGCCGCGCGCGGCGTGGCCCCGATCCACCCGATCGCGTCTCTGGGGCTGGTGGACGATGGGCCGAAGCTCGAATTCGACCGACCGCGGCGCTTCCTGGTCGAGCTCGGTTTGACCCCCAACTGGCTGGTGGCGGCCGCTGCGGTGGGGGAGGGCCAGCGCTGGGCCTGCCCCCCGGAGGCTTGGGCCTGGTTGTTCCCGGGGCGCTATTTCCTACGCGCCCTGGACCGCGACAGCGGCGAGGTGCTGGGCGCCTACGAGGTGTTCAAGTCGACGCCGGGCCGCAGCGAGCCGGTCACACCCGAAGAACTCCAGTCGCTGGCGGCCGGGCCGCTCGTCGCCCGCGGATGAAGCCGAGCCCCGAGCGCGCGCCCTTGCCGGAGGCCCTCGAGCGGCCGGAACCGGGCCGCGTGTTGCTCTTCGCCCCGCACCCCGACGACGACCTGATCGGCGCCGGGCTGACGGCCCATCTGCACGCCGCGCAGGGCGACCCGGTGCGCGTCGTGGTGGCTTACGACGGGGCCTTGGGAGCGGCGCCGGGCGCTCCCGGAGGGGCCGAGCTGGCCCGGCTGCGGCAGGCTGAAGCGCGGGCGGGCGGCGCCGAGCTGGGCCTTCGCGACTACGTCTTCCTAGGCTATCCGGAGGGGCACCTGCCGGGTCCGGGCGAGTTCCGCGCCGCGGTCGGCCACGTGCGTGGGTTGCTGGCCGGCTTCGCTCCCCAGATCGTCTATTGCCCCTGGATCGGGGAGCACAACCTCGACCACCACGTGCTCTGCCGGGTCGTGCGCGCGGCATTGCACCAGGAAGGCTTCTCCGGGCGGGCCTTTGGCTACGAGGTCTGGACCCCGCTGATCCCGACCCGCGTGGTCGACGTTTCGGCGCTCTTCGAGCTCAAGCGCCGCGGCCTCGAGCAACACGGAAGCCAGCTCGCGCACACCGAGCTGGTGCACCACATTGCCGGCCTCAACGCCCACCGAGCCTTGTACTTGCGCAAGGGCGCGCGCTTCGGCGAGGCTTTTGCGCCCCTCGGGGACGCCGACCCCGACGACCTGGCCCTGCTGGGGTCCTGAACGGTCCCCGACCCCCCCCGTGAACGCCCTGTTCCCGCCCCTGCTCGATCCGCGCTCCCTGCCCGGCGACGTGTTGGTGATCGCGCCCCACGCCGACGACGAGGTCTTCGGCTGCGGCGGGATGCTGGCCTTTCACGCCGAGCGCGGGGACCGCGTGCGGGTGGTGGTGCTGACCGACGGGGCTGCCGGCGACCCGGGCCGTTCGGCGGCCGACATCCGTGCCGTCCGACAGGCCGAATCCCGGGCGGCTGGTCGCGTGCTCGGCATCGCCGACTACCGCTTCCTGGGGCTGCCGGACGGCGGCCTGGGCGAGCAGGCCGACCTCGTCCAGAAGCTCGGCTCGGAACTGGCCGATTTCCGGCCCCGCCTGGTCTACGGACCCTCGCCCCAGGAGATGCACGGCGACCACCGCGCCGCCAGCCGGGCCCTGCTCGATCTGCTGGCCAGTCTGCCGGCCGGGGAGGCGCCCCTGGCGCTGCTCTATGGGGTCAACAGCCAGGTGCAGGCCAACGTGCTTTTCGACACCACGCGGCACTATCCGAAGAAGCGCGCCGCGATCGACTGCTTCGCCAGCCAGCTGCTGTACCACGATCTGCAGACCAAGTCCCTGGCCGTGGACCGGGCGCGCACGGTCAATATCGCCGAACCCGGCATCGAAACCGTTGAGGGCTTTGCCGCCCTGGCGGCTGGCGACCTGGCCGCTTACCGGGCCGCGGCCCAGTGCCTGATCGTCGCCCTGCGCCCGGACCGGCGCGGCCTCGAGCTGTTCGCGCGCAGCGCAGAGGAGGACCGCGGCCGCTGGCCCGCCGCCACCGCGGTGATCTCGACCTGGAACAAGCGCCAGGACGTGCTTGCCAACCTGGACGCCCTCGAGCAGCAGACGCACCCATTCGCCGAGATCGTGGTGGTCGACAACTGCTCGAAGGACGACACCGTGGCGGCCATCCGCGCGCGGCACCCCCGCGTGCGGCTGATCCGCATGCCCGATCCCTCCTACGGGGCCTGCGAGACCTTCAACATCGGCTTCGCCTCGGTGACCACGCCCCTGCTGGCGATCCTCGACGACGATGTGGTGCTGCCGCCCGATTGGCTCGAGCGGGCCACGCGGCGCCTGCTGCAGGAACCCGAGAGCACGGCGATCCTCTCGACCAAGGTGGTCGAGCCCGAGATGCCGCAGAGCTTCAAGGATTCGCCCGCGGTCAATCGCG
This sequence comes from Planctomycetota bacterium, assembly GCA_044375105.1. GTDB lineage: Bacteria > Planctomycetota > UBA1135 > UBA1135 > JBIKLM01. The sequence goes on along the minus strand of JBILNK010000021.1, from coordinate 23,162 downwards.
AGCGCTACATGAGCACCTTCCGCGGCTGCGGCAGCCTGGCCTACACCGAAAAGCTGCGCCAGGCCGGCTTTTACGACGAGCGCCTGTTCATCTACGGCAACGAGCGCGACTTGACCTGCCGCTTGCTGAACCTGGGCTACCGCGTGCTGCAGTACCCGGGCGTGACCACCTACCACAGCACGCCCTTCGGACTGCAGATGGGCAAGCGCAGCCTCTTCTTCCACGCGCGCAACGCCTGGCTGACCCAGCTCAAATACGCACCGCTGCCCGACCTGCTGCGCTTGCCCTGGTTGGTGCTGACGCGCGTGATCCTGCGCAGCCGGCGCACCGAGGAACAGGGTCAGATCACCGACGCGACCGGCACGATCGGCATCGGCAAGTCCCTGCGCAAGACCCCCGGCGCGCCCTGGATCCTGCTCAAGGCCCTGTTCAGCATCCTCTACAACTTTCCCTACTGCTTGAAGCATCGCCAGCCCTGCCGGGCGCCGGACTTCAAGCTGCCGATCCAGTGAAGGCCGGGGACGATGAGGCCCGCGGGGCCCTGCCGGCGAGCGCGCCTGCGATTGGCCGGCCGAGGCGCGACCTGGGTCCGATCAGCGCGGTCGTGTGCAATTACCAGGGCCAGGACTACTTGCCCGAGTGCCTCGGGGCGCTGCTGGCCCTCGGGGATCAGCTCGACGAGATCCTGGTGGTCGATGACGGCTCGACCGATGGCAGCCTCGAGCTCCTGGCGCGCGACTTCCCCAGCGTGCGCGTGCACGCGCTGACCACCAACGGCGGTCCCTGCCGGGCCCGCAACGAGGGCCTGACGCGCGCCCGGAACCGCTGGGTTCTGGCGGTCGACAACGACGCCGTGCTGGGCCCCGACGTACTCTCCAAGCTGCGCGTGGCCCTCGAGGCCGACGAGAACGCCGTCCTGGCCCAGCCCCGCAGCGTCGTGGCCCACGAGCCCACGCGCGTGCACTATGACGGTGGGCGCTTCCACTACGTGGGTCTGTTCGCCCTGCGCAACTTTTACCGGCCGCTGGCGGAAGCCGAAGGCCAAGGGGTGATCGAGGTCGACGGCTACATCTCGATCTGTGGCCTGATGGATCGCCAGCGGGTGCTGGAACTCGGCGGCTTCGACGAGATGTTGTTCATCCTGTTCGAGGACTTCGACCTCTCCTGGCGCCTGCGCCTGGCCGGGGAACGGCTCCTGTCCGTCGAGGACGCCTTGGTACGTCACAAATCCGGCACCGCGGGCATTTCCTTCCGCGCCAGCCAATACCCACAGCGCCGCGCGTTCTTTCATTCGAGGAATCGCTGGCTGGTGATGCTCAAATGCCACGCCGGATGGACCCTGCTGGTCAGCCTGCCGGGGCTCGTGCTGTACGAGTTGGCCTGGTTCCTGTTCACCCTCAAGGCCGGCCACGGCAAGAGCTATCTGCACGGCAAGCTGTCGTTCTTGCGGCACCTGCCGCGCACCCTGGGGAACCGCCAGCGCATCCAAGCGGGCCGCCGGGTGCGCGATTCCCGCCTGCTGGTCGGCGGACCGCTGACCCTTTCGCCCCAATTGGTCGTCGATCCGCGCGGGGCCCGTTCGGCCCGGTTGCTGAGCGCGCTGCTGGCGGCCTGGTGGGCTTGCGCTCGGCGACTGCTGCCCTGAGTCCTTTCCATCGACCCGAGTCGACCGCCGCCCGATCGCGCCATGTTCCCCCCGCTCGTCGCTTCCGACCTGGATAGCCACAACGCCCTGACCCTTGGCGCGGCGCTGTTCGCTCTTGGCCTCGGCTACGCGCTGGCGCGTTTCCTGGCCGGCCGAGCCCTGCGGCTGCTGGCCGCCTTGCTCCCGTTCCTCGGCGGCCGCTTCGGCGACTGGCTGGGGCTCCGCCTGCGGCAATCCCTGACCGCGGTGGCCCTGTTGCTGGCCGCGGGCGTCGCGGCTTACGGCGGCCAGTTGTGGTATCAGGGGATCGCGATCGAAGTGCACGTCCGCGATCAGCTGGCCCGCATGCCCCCCGAGTTCTGGGATCAGCAGCTGCAGCGCTTGCTGAAGGTCCTGCTGGCCTGCATGTTGGCTGGCGCGCTGCTCCTGCCGCTCAGCCGGCTGCTGGCGTTTCTCGAGCGCCGGGCGATCGAGTTCCGCGGGATCACCGCCAACGACGCCAGCCTGAAGAGTTTCTTTGCGGGGTTGTCCCGGCTGGTTCATGTGGGCGTATGGATCGCGGTCTTGCTGTTTGCGTTGGAGGCCTTCGCGCTGCCTGCCGGGGTGCAGGAGCTGTGTGCGGTGCTCGCGCGGGTCTATTGGATCGCCGGCGCGGGCTGGGTCGGCTGGTACGCCCTCGACGTGCTGCTGATCTCCGTGGCGGCCCTGGCGGAGGAGCGCCAGGATCCGGGCGCTTGGCTGGCGCACTATTCCAAGTTCCGCCACCTGATGCCACTGCTGCGGCGCTCCCTGGAGGCGATCTTGATCGTACTCGCGGTCACCTTGGTGGTGCGGCAGATCGAGCCGATCGCGGACCTGGCCGAGTGGGGACCGCGCCTGATCGCGGTGATCGCGATCGTGTTCCTGGCGCGGGCCCTGGCGGAAGGGGTGCGCTTGGCGGCCGGCGAGCTGTTGCTCGGACGCCGCGAAGTCGAGCTCGAGCAGCGCCAGCGCCGCGAGACCCTGGTGCCGCTGATCGAGAGCGGCAGCCAGTACCTGATCTACTTCGGGGCCGCGCTGATGATCCTCGAGCGGCTGCAGATCGACTCGACGCCCTTCCTGGCCGGCGCGGGCATCATCGGTCTGGCGGTCGGCCTGGGCGCCCAGAACCTGGTCAACGACGTGGTCTCGGGCTTTTTCGTGCTGTTCGAGGACTACTACCTGGTGGGGGATTACGTCAAAATCGGTGATTGCGAGGGTGTCGTCGAGCGCATCGATCTGCGCACCACGCGGATCCGTGACAACGACGGACGCCATCACATCATCCGCAATGGGCAGGTCGACACGGTGATCAACTACAGCAAGCGCTACACCTTCGCCGTGGTCGAGGTCGGCGTGGCCTACGAATCGGACCTGGAGCGCGTCACGCAGGCGCTCGAGGACGCCGGCCGCCAGCTAGCCGCCAGCTGTTCCGACGTGCTCGAGCCGACCGTGGTCAAGGGCCTGATCGATTTCGGGGAATCCGAGCTGCGCTTCCGCACGGTGACGCGCGTCCGTCCCGGCACGCACCTGGCGGTCCAGAATCAACTGCGCCCGATCATCAAGGTCCTGTTCGACGAGCGGCAAGTGGAGATCCCGTACCCCAAGCGGGTGCTGGTGGTGAAGAACGAGACCGGTGAGCACGGCCCGCTCGGACCCGATGGGGTCCTGCCGCCCATGGACGTCGATTGAACGGTTTGGTCGGCGGCGGGGGTCGCTCGGGGGCCGGACCGTTGCCCCTACCCGGGCGACCGGGGGCCCGCGGCAGGGCCGGCGGGCCCCCCGGGTCTGCCTTGCACCCAGCTCGGCCGTCCGCCCGCGGGGTGTCCCGAGGGCGCGTTCCCGTGCCTCTCGAATCGCCCTGGCGCCCTCGGGCCGCGAAACGGGGGGGGGGAGGCTGTGCCCCGCCCGCCGCGTCGCGGCCCCGCCTCTGTCCAGATTCCATTCCGGATCGGTTTGGCCGGCCGTCCCGGACCAGTCTGTGGATCGAGCCGAGAGCTGTCTGGTTTCCCCGCTAGAATCGGCGAGACTAAGCGCTATCCCATGCGCATCCTGCTGGTCTCCCATGACTTCCTGCCGAAGCATCCGGCCGGGACCGAGATCTACACCTTCCAGCTCGCCCAGCACCTGCGGCGCCTGGGGCACGATGCGCATGTCTTCACCACCGAGAAGGAGATCTCGCGCCCCAACCTGGGCGTGCACCTGCGCCACTACCAGGGCGTTCCGGTGCACGAGCTGACCAACAACCTATTCTACAATCGTTTCGAAGAGACCTGGGACTACTCGCCGGTCGAGCGCTCCTTCTCGATTTTCTTGGACGACTTCCGACCGGCCGTGGTGCATTTCATGCACCTCATGTACCTGTCGATCGGCTGCGTGGAGGAGGTCCAGCGCCGAGGTCTTCCGGTGTTCTATACGCTGCACGATTATTGGCTGCAATGCGCGCGTTTCGGCCAGCGCCTGCACGCCGATCGCTCGATCTGCCACACGATCGACTTCGCCCGCTGCGGCCAGTGCCTCGAGAAATTCAAGTTCTCGCAGACGCGCACCCAGCGCGCGGCTGCCAAGGGCCTGGCCTTGCTGCGCAGCGCCACGGGCATCGATCTGGGCCCCTTGGCGCGCGAATGGTCCGAGCGCTTCAATCCCCGGTCTTCCGACAAACTGGCCGGCCCTACGGCCTCGAAGTCCAAGTCGAACCTGTCGGGGGGGGGGCTGCCAGCTCCGGCCTCCGACGTCTCGCCGCCCCCTGAGGAGTTGACCAGAGGCCAGAGCGCGATGATGGAAGCCGTGGCCCGCCGCGACGAGGGGCTGCGCCGGCGGCTGTTGCCCGTCGTCGATCGATTCATCGCTCCCAGCCGCTTCCTGCGCGAGAGCTTCATTCGTTGGGGCATCCCCGAGGAGCAGGTCCTGTACATGCGCACCGGCATCGATCTCGAGCACTTCGAGGGTTTCGAGCGCCGGGCCGGCTTCAAGCTGCGCGTGGGCTTCATCGGCACCGTGGTGCCCCATAAGGGCGTGCACATCCTGCTGCAGGCCTGGTTGCGCGTGCCGGCCGAGCTGCGCGAGCGGGCCGAGCTCGAGATCCACGGCCCGACGCACCACACCCCGGATTACGTGCGGGCGGTGGAGCGCCTGGCCGAGCAGGCTGGCGTCCGCCTGGCCGGCGCCCTCGAGCGGGAGCAGGTGCCGCGGGTGCTCGAGCGCACCGATCTGCTGGTGGTGCCCAGCGTCTGGTACGAGAACTCGCCGTTGATCATCCTGGAGGCGCTGATCACGCGCACCCCCCTGTTGGTCAGCGATCTGGGCGGCATGGCCGAGCTGGTCGTCCACGGGGAGCACGGCTACCGTTTCCGGGTCGGCGATCCGGAGGACCTGGCGGCCCGCCTGGCGGACCTGATCCGCGAGCCCGAGCGCATGCAGAGCTTTTACCGAGATCCGCACCCCGTCCGCGGCGTGGCCGAGGATGCCGCCCAGCTCCTGGCGCTGTACGGCGAGGCCTTGCAGCAGCGCCGCGGGCGCCCTGCGGGCCTTGGGGGGGAGGCTCCTTGAGGATCCTGCAGGTCGTGCATGGCTACCCGCCGGAGCTGCTCGGGGGCACCGAGCGCACGGTGCAGGAGCTCGCTCGGGCGCTGCTCGTGGCCGGCGTCGAGGTGGGTGTGGCGGCGGGTTCCCTCGACTGGCGCCAGGGCACGCAGCGGGTTTGTTCCAGCGACACCGATCCCGAGACCGGCCGCGAATTCCCGGTCTGGCGCCTGCACCGCGGCGACTCCTTCTTCGATCATTGGCACAAGGCGCGCTCGCCCGAGGCCCGGGCTCTGTTCGAGGAGCTGCTGGACGAATTCCGCCCGGACGCGGTCCACGTGCACCATTGGCAGCGCCTCAGCCGCGACCTGGTGGCCAGCGCCGCCCGACGCGGCATCCCGGCCCTGGTCAGCCTGCACGATCTGTCGACCAGCTGCCTGATCGCCTTCCGCGTCAGGCCGGGCACCGAGAGCCTGTGCACCGCGCCGCTCGGACCCGACCCGTGCCTCGCCTGCGCCGCCTCCCAGCCGCCCTTCACGCCCTGGATCGACGCCATCGAGGGGCGTCTGCGGCTGCACGAGCACGCCCGCGACGTGCGCCGCGAGCTCGACCTGGCGCGCGTGCGCATCGTGCCCAGTCGGAGCCACCACGCAACCTTGGCGGCCTGCTTGGGCCTCGCTCCGCAGGCCTTCCCGGCCGAGGTCGTCCCGCCCGGGCGCAGCCAGCGCCTGGCGCGCTGGCCCGGGCCAGAGGCCAACGCGCCCCTCGAGCTGTGCCTGTTCGGCCACCTGACCCCGATCAAGGGCGCCCATCTGGCCCTGGCCGCCCTGCGCGCCCTGCCCGACCCGCGCGCCGTGCGCCTGCACCTGCTCGGCGCCGAAGCGGACCCGGCCTTCGCCCGGCGGCTGCGCGACCTGGCCCAGGGACTGGACGTGCACTTCCACGGCGCCTACGAGCTCGGCTCCTTGGCCGAGCACCCGGCGCGCCACTCGGCCCTGCTGCTCTCCTGCAGCCTGGGCCACGAGTCCTACGGCATGGTGCTGGACGAGGCCCTCGATCTGGGCCTGCCCTGGCTGCTGCCGGCCGCGGGTGCCTTCGAGGAACGGGCCCGCGGTCAGGCCTACGCGCGGCTCTATCCGGCCGGCGATGCGGCGGCCTTGGCGTTGGAACTGGCGCGCCTCGCCGCGGCGCCCGAGGCGCTGGCGGCCCTGCGCGCCGCGGTGCCGAGCGGCGGCTCACAGGCCCTCGATTGGCCCGCCCACATAGGGCGCATGTTGCCGCTCTATCGGCGCGCGATCGAAGCCGGTCCGCCCTCCCTGCCGCCGCGCGAATGGTTCGAAGAGCGCCTCGAGCGCCATCAGAACGAGCGCTGGCAGGCGGGCCTGGAAGCCACGCCGTCCGAGCGCCTGGGCCTGGCGAGCGTCGATCCAGAGGCTCCCGAGCGCGACCCTTGCTGAGCATGCACATCGCCCTGGTCATCCACGACTACCTTCCCGATCACCTGGGAGGCAGCGAGCTGCACACGCACCAGCTGGCCCAGGAGTGGCAGCGGCGCGGGCATCGGGTCTCGGTCTGGTGCACCGAGCGCGACACCGGCCGCGCGGAGGGCCAGCTCGTGCGGCGCGAATTCGAGGGCGTGCCGGTACGCGAGCTGATCCACCAGCGCGAGTACGCGCAGCTGTGCGAGAGCTACGCGCCGCAGATCCAGCCCAAGGTCTTCGCCGCGTTGTTGGCCGAGGAGCGCCCGGACCTGGTGCACTTCCACCATTTCGCCCATTGGGGCGCCGAATGCGCCACTTTGGCCCGCCGCTCGGGCGCTGGCGTGGTGGTGACGCTGCACGACTACTTCGCGCTGTGCCAGTCGGCGACCCTGCTGCGCCGTGATCGCAGCCTGTGCTCCGACTGGCGCGAGCCCACCTGCACCGACTGCTTCGAGCACCTGCCGACCCCGCTCGAGCCCCACGAGGGCGGCCATCCTGACGAGAAGCTGCTCTACCGCCTGCGCCTGGTGCGCGCTGGCCGCACGCGCCGCGAGCTGTTCCGGCGCGCTCTCGAGCAGGCCCACGAGCTGGTGTCGCCTTCGCGCTACCTGCGCGAGCGCTATCTGGAGGTCGGGCTGGGCCGTGCCGAACGCTTCAGCGTGCTGCGCACCGGCTATCCCGGCCCCCTGGCCGCGCCGCGCCCGGTGCCGCGCGACCGGCCCCTGCGCGTCGGCTATTGCGGGGGCATCTATCCGTCGAAGGGCGTGCACGTGCTGGTCGAAGCGGCCACGCGGGTCGCCCCGGGCCTGGTCGAGGTCGAGATCCACGGGGCCCTGGAGTGGTTCAAGGACTACGTCGCCGAGCTGCGCGGCCTGGCGGGGGACGCAGCGGTGGCTTTCCCGGGACCCTACGACCCGCATCAGGTCGACCGGATCCTGCAGCGTTTCGACCTGTTGGTGGTGCCGAGCATCTGGTTCGAGAACATGCCGATCACGATCAACGAGGCCTTCCGCAACGCAGTGCCGGTCCTGACCAGCGACCACGGCGGCATGGCGGAGGCGGTGGTCGAGGGCCGGGGTGGCGGCTGTTTCCGCGCGGGCTCCGCGCGGCATCTGGCCGAGCGCCTGACCGAGTTGGCCCGGGACCGTTCGATCCTCGAGCGCTGGGCCGCGGCCCGCCCGGCCGTGCAGACGCTGGGGGAGTGCGCGGACGGCCTCGAGCGGATCTACGCGCGCGCCCTCGAGCAGGTGCGCTCGGCCCGCGAGGGTCATCCCGCGTGAAGCCCGACGCTGCCTGGCGCCGGGGCGTGGCGCTGGCTCTGGCCGGTGGCTGTTTCGTGTGGTCCCTCGCAGGCTGCGCCAGCCGCCCCGCCCCGGGGCCCAAATTGACGCCGCTCTCACAGATCGAGCCCGAGCTGGCCGAGATCTGGCGCGCCTACCGCGAGAGCTCCCTGCCGGGCGGGATCGAGCGCTGGGAAGCGGCGCGCGCCCGCGCCCTCGCGGATCCGCGCGCCACGCGTTTCCTGGTGGACAACCTGGGCGCCGAGATGGTGGCCGCCTTCGAGCGCGAGGACGCCTTCACCAAGGCTTCGCCGGCCTCCCGTTTCTTGCGCGCGCGCGGCGAGCTCGTGCGCCTGGGCGAGCCGGCGGTGCCGCTGCTGGTGGGCATGCTGTCCGCCGACGACGTGTTGGCCCGCTTGGCCGGCGACACCCTCGAGCAGATCGGGGCGCCCGCGGGCATGGAACTCTTGCGCGCGCTGGAGAGCAAGGACATCAAGACGCGGCGGCGCGCGGGCGAGCTGCTGGTGCGCTTGCCACCCCTGGGGGCCAGCGACGCGTTCCTGGTGGAAGCCCTCGAGCGCGCCGCCGCCGGCGAGCCGGACCTGCAGGCGCGCGCCTTTGCCATCGAAGCGCTCGGCGCCCGGGCCCAGGCCTGCGGCGAAGGCGCGCGCGTGGAGGCTCAGCTCGTGGCGCTGCTCGGCGATAGCGAAGCCCTGTTCGCCGGCCGGGCGGCGCGCGGCCTGGCGCGCCTCGGGGAGCTGCGCCTGGCGGCCCCGTTGCTGCAGGCCTACGAGCGCGGCCTGCGCAGCGGAGACCCGTTGCTGCGGCGCGAACTGCAGGCCGCTTTGACCCTGCTGGCGCCCGCCACCGGCCGGCCCTTGCCCCGGCCCGCCCCGAACTCCCTGACCGCCTGGCGGGCGTTCTTTTCGGTCCCGGCGCGCTGACAGACCGAATAAATCGACCCGGGCTGCGCCCGGGCCATCCGACCAGGCTGTCAGCAGGCCTTTGGGCCGCCATCCGGCGGCCACACAGGCTGGGATCGTCGCTGCGCGCCGATCGCTTCCCGGCCCTTGAGGCGCTCAGCAGCGGCGCCGGGATCGACCAGCGCGGGCGCGCGCTCCCGGAGCTGCCCGACGGGAGGGAAATGCCCGGCCATTCGTCGGCGCCGGCGCCGCGGCGGATCCCCGCGTTGAGAGCCACGCGCTTGGTATGCGCTTGATCCGTGGCGCGCCACACTCCAACCTGTTGCGTAGGGGAGCGTTCAACGCCCCAGGGCTCGCGCTTGACGAGCCCCGCTCCCACCCCGCCTCCATGTCGCACTGGAAACTCGGCCGTCGCCATCCCGCCTGCTTGCGCTGCCAGCGGCCGTTCGGCGAGGGCGAGGCCCACTACAGCGTCCTGGCCGCCAGCCCGGAGGCTCTGGAGCGCTTGGACCTGTGCCACGCCTGCTGGCCGGCGGAGCAACAGACCGGCGCCGCCGGTCGGGCTTGGTGGCGCGCGCGCCGCCCCCTGGGTCAGCGCCGCGGCCTGGCGGTGGACCTGGAGGGCCTCGAGGCCCTGTTCCACGCCCTCGCCGAGGCCTGTGAGGAGCGCCTGCGGGAGCTGCGCTACGTCCTGTCGCTGTTGCTGCTGCGCAAGCGCCGGCTGTTCCTGGTGCGCGCCACCGTGCGGGCCCTGCCCGGCAGCGACCAGCGCGGCGAGTTCCTGGTGGTGCGCCGACCGCGGCGCAAAGAGGAGGAGTTCTTCGTCCAGGTCTACGACTTGGCGGCGGGCCGGATGGAGTCTCTGCGGGCCGATCTGGAACGGCTGTTCGAAGGCGCGGGCCTGGACGACCTGGCCGGCGCTCCGCAGGCCGAGGCCCCGGCCAGCGGCGCCGCCGCGGGCGTGCCCGGCGAGGGCGCGCCCGGCGATGCGGATCTCGGCGGGGGGGCGCCCGCGCAGGCTGGGACGCTGGCCGCCGAGGGAGAGCCCTTCTTCGGGGCTCCTTCCTGCGGCCCCCAGGAGGCCTCCGGAGCCTCCGCCGAGCGCGACCCGGCCGGTTCCGGGCCGGCCCGCGAGCCCCAGGGCTGCGCCGGGACCGCGGTCCAGACCGCCCGGGAAAACCCCGCCGAGGCCGATCCCGAGGCCCAGCAGAAGCCCCGGACCCCGGTCCGACGGGTCGCCCGACGGGCGGCTGCGGCGCCCCGAGGGCTGCCCGGCGAGCCGGGCCTCCACGAGCGACGAGAGCCTCCGTCCTCCGCGGACTCCGCGCGAGGTCTGGCCGCGGGCTGAGCCTGCCCCCGATGCTGGACTCCCGTGGATCCGGCGAGGCCGGAGCCCGTGGGTGGGCTCCCGCACAGCCGCAGCTTGCCCACCCTGGCACCCCCAGGCGATGGGAGCGCGTTCGGACTGCAACCCCACCGGTAGCGGTCTCGGGGGCGGCCGGGTGCAGGGCGTTTCGAGCGGTCCAGCGGACGGATAGCAGCGGCCTCTCTTGGACGGGCGCCGCCTGCGCTCGCCGCCGGCTGACGTCCGGGGACGGGGGCCGCCGGGAGCTCTCGGGAAGCCAGGGCGGCGCGCTGCTCGCCGCGGGGCAGCGGGGTCCGAGCGGGTCTCGGGAGGCTTCCGCGCGTTGGACCGGGGACCCGAGCATCGCCCCGGGCGCGCCGCTTTCCCGAGATCGGGAGGCTGGTCCTCCCCAGTCCCGGCAGCGGGCCGGCGGCCCGGATGTCCGTCTGGGGCGCTGCGGTGGGGGCGGCGGCTCGTCCGGGGGCTCCCTGGACCGGCTGGTGTGGGGTCCAGGGACAGGGCCAGGGGGCCTCGGTGGGGCTGGGTGTCGGTCGCGGCGGCCAGATTTCCCAGCTACGGACCAGAGCCAGGGCCGATCCCGGGGGCGGGAGGGGCTAGAAACGTGCGAAAGCTGGCGCTCTTGGCGGTCGAAGAGTAGCTTTGTGTCAGTTGGTGTGGGTTCGTGGCAGTTCCTGCGCGTCGGGAACAGGCGCGAGCTCCTGCACGGCGGGGCGCGTCCCCCGTCGCCGTCCGGTTCTCCGGCGCGCCCGCCGCGCCCGAGCACCGCCCGGCCCGCGCAGCGAGCGAGCCAGCCCCTGCCCCCCCTCGGACTCCCTCGTCCGGGCCCGGCCGCCGCGCGCGGCCGGCGTCCCGTCCCCCGCGCCCTTCGGCCGGGGGCGACCGCCCCGCCGCGCTTTCCGCCGTCCACCCGATCCCCGGTGTTCCTCGGCAACTCGACGCACAACCTCGACTCCAAAGGTCGGGTGTTCATCCCCAAGCGGGTCACGGGCAAGCTGCCCGCGGACAGCGAAGGGGTGCGTCGTGTGCTGGTCTGTCCCGGGCTCGGCGATTGCGTGGCGCTGTACACGGAACCGGCTTACGAGCGCATGCGCGAGCGCCTCGCCACGGGCACCTTCGAGGATCCCGAGATCCTGCGCCTGCAGCGCTTCCTGTTCCCGATGACCTTCGAGGTCGAGCTGGACTCCGCTTCGCGCCTGCTGGTGCCCGAACCCCTGCGCGAGATGGCCGGCCTGCGCGACGAGGTGCTGCTGGCCGGATTGGTCGATCGCGTCGAGCTGTGGGACAGCGCCCGTTTCGCGGCCCAAGCGGCCGGCGCGCGCGACGAGTTCCTGCGGCTCGGCAGCCGCTGGGCCAAGGGTCAGCTGGGCGGCTCTGCGGCGGCGGCCGCGCCGTCCGCCGGCCCCGCTGCGGGGCGGGAGGGCGCGCCGTGAGCCTGCTCGCCATCCCCCGCGCCGCGCGCTCCATCCCGGGCCAGCCCGACCCCGCGCCGGGCCGCGGCTCCCCGCGCGCCGACGGCCCGCGCCCGGTGCACCTGCCGGTGCTCCTGGCCGAGGTCCTGGCGGGCGTCGAGCAAGCCTTCGGGCCCGACGCCTCCGGCCTGTTCGTCGACGGCACCGTCGGGGCCGGCGGCCACGCGGCCGCGCTGCTCGAGCGCTTCCCGCGCCTCGAGCTGCTGGGCTTCGATTGGGATCCCGATTCCCTGGCCCTGGCGGCGCAGCGCCTGGCGCCCTTCGGCGCCCGCGCCAGCCTGCGGCGCGCGCGGCTCTCGGAACTCGAAGCGCACCTCGCCGACCTGGACCGCGCGCCCCGGCTGCTGCTGGTGGACCTGGGCGTGTGCTCGCTGCACTTCGATCGCCCCGAGCGCGGCTTCTCGGTGCTGGCCGATGGCCCGCTCGACATGCGCATGGACCCGCGCCAGGAGACCACCGCGGCCGAGCTGGTCGCGCGCCTGTCCGAGGAGCAGCTGGCCGAGCTGATCTGGCGCGAGGGCGGCGAGCCGCGCTCGCGCCGCGTGGCCCACGCCATCGTCGAGGCCCGCCGGCGCGTGCCGTTCCTGAGGACCGGCGCCCTGGCGCAGCTGATCGAGCGCACGCTCGGTCCGGGCGGCAAGATCCACCCCGCCACGCGCACGTTCCAGGCCCTGCGACGCGCGGTCAACCGCGAGGACCTCGAGCTCGAGGCCCTGCTGGCCTGCGCCGAGCGCCGCCTGGCGCCGGGCGGGCTGCTGGCCACGATCAGCTTCCATTCCCTCGAAGATGGCGCGATCAAGCGCTTCCTGCGCCAAGCCAGCCAGCGCGGCAGTTTCGAGCCCTTGATCAAGGAGCCCCTGGCCCCCGGGCGCATCGAAGTGCTGCAAAACCCGCGCTCGCGCACCGCGCGCCTGCGCCTGTGGCGCCGCTTGCCCCTGCCGGAGGCCCAGCCGTGAAGGGCCCCGCGCTGATCTTCCTCTCGGTCGCCAGCCTGGCCTTGGGCCTGGGCGTGGCCCAGCTGGCCAGCACCAACGCCTGGCTGGGGGCCCAGAATCTCGAGCTCGAGCTCGGCAATCGCGACCTGCGCATCGAGCTGGACGCCCTGCAGGTCGAGCTCGAACAACGGACCCAGGCCTTCCTGGCGGGGGTCTTGCCGCCGCCGCCGCCGCCGACCCTGCCGGATGTGCAGCAGGTCGACGCGCCGGCCGAGGCCGCGCCTGCGGCGGAGGGATTGCAATGAGCCCGCGCCTCGAGTTGCAGAGCCTCTCCGGCGTGCGGCCCCTGTACGCCTTCGCCCTGGTGGTGGTCGGCCTGGTGGTGGTCGGCTTCCAGATCTCGACACTGGCGCGTCAGGACGTGCCGCGCCGCGGCGCCGTGGCCGCCGCCGATCAGGGCTTCCGCGAGCCGAACCGCCTGCGCCTCGAAGACCGCCATGGCCGGGTGCTGGCGCGCTCCCAGCGCGGCTACATGCTGGAGGCTTCGCCCTTCAACCTGTGGCTGCGGCACACCCCCGAGCGCCTGCTGGGGGATCTCGCGCAGTTGCTCTCCAGCGAGCCGGCGGCCCTGTGGCGCGAGCTTGCGCCCCTGTCCGAGGACGGCTTGGTGCACGTTTCGCGCTGGCCCCTGACCCATGCGGAGGCGCTGGCGCTCTCGGACTGGATCGAAGCGGGCGGTCCGCGGGCGGCCGATTCCTCGGCGCAAGGGCCCCTACCCGGGTTCGGTTTGGAGCGCGCCAGCCCCAGCCCCGAACAGCACAGCGGTCTGCTCGCCGGGCTGGAGGGACCCTTCTTCCAACTGGTTTTCGACCCCTGGGCCGCGCTTTCCGAAGCGACCCGCGAAGCCGCCTGGCCGGCCCTGGCCGAGCGCCGCGGCGCGGCGCAGGCCTGGGTGCAGCGTTTGTGCCTGCAGCTCTACGGGCTGCTGACGGGTCCCATGGAGCGCGAGCGCGCCTGGGTGCTGGCCGAGAGCCAGCGCCGCGCCGGCGGCCTCGATCCCCAGGCCCTGGTGTTCCCGGCGGAGGTGCCGCCGGTCTGGAAGCTCGAGCTCGAGCCGAGCAGCGGCCTGCGCGGCCTCGAGAGCCACGTGGCCGAGCTGGTCGTCGAGCGAACGGCCGACGTCGGCCCGCGCCTGGTCCACAAGGACACCAAGGTCGAGTGGGTCTTCGAAGGCCTGTGCCCCTCGCGCTATGTGGCCCTGGCCAAGTTCGTCGAGCCCGCCAAGGTCGATGCCCTGCGCGCCTTCCTGGAGCGCGAGCAGATGAGCTCTTACGAGCTCTGGCTGGCGAACACGGCCCAGCGCCGTTATCCGACTTCCTTGGAGCCCCTGGCCGCGGACGGCGAGCGCCCCGGGCCGGTCGGCCGCTACGGCTGGTACGAGGCCCGCGGGGCCGACGGCCAGGCCGAGCTGCGCTACGGACCTCAGGAGGGCCTGGAGGCCCTGGCCGAGCGGGCGCTGGCCGATCTGGAGCGCGAACTCGGGGCCGAATCGGGCGACAGCCTGGCCGGCATCGGGCGGCCCGAGAGCCTGGCCCTGTCGGTGCGCAACCCGCGCGCGGGCTGGCAGCGCAGCACGCTCGAATCCGCCCGGCCGGCCCAGGCGCCGGCGCTGGTGCGCACGACCCTGGACCTCGAGCTCTCGCGCCGCGTGCACGAGCTGCTCTCGGCCATGGTGGAGCAGCACCAGGTGGGCCTGGGCATGGCGGTGGTGCTCGATCTGGCCACCCGCGACATCCTGGCGCTGGAGTGGGTCGATCCCTTCGAGTTCCACGCCTTCGCGCCGCTGGTGCACCAGTTCACCCCGGGCTCGACCTTCAAGGTCGTGACCATGGCGGCGGCCCTGGAGGGCGGCCACGTGCGCCCCGAGGAGGTCTTCGAACTCAGCTACCAGGGCCACTTCACGATCTGGGCCGGCGAGCCCGGGCAGAGCCGCCGGCGCACGATCCGCGAGGCCGAGGGCTTCGCCAAGGGCCCCAACACGGCGGCCATGTGCCTGGCGCGCTCCTCCAACGAGGGCATGGTCAAGATCGGCCTGCGCGTGCCGGTCGAGCGCTGGAAGAGCTTCACCGCCGAGCTGGGCTACGGCCGGCCGGCGCTGCCCGGCCTGCTGGCCGACTGGATGGCCAATCCGCGCGGCCAGATCGGCGAAGCGCCCAACGACGGCAAGGAGTGGGCCCGCCTGCGCAGCCACGCCTCGGTCAGCTTCGGGGACTCGATCTCGACCAACCTGCTGCAGCACGCCCAGGCCCTGGCCTCCCTGACCGGCGGCGGCCAGTTCCTGCCGCTCAACCTGCTGCGCGAGGTCGAGCTCTCCGGTCAGCGCTACGCCCCGCGCCCGCCCGAGCCGCGCCGCGTGATCTCCGAGCGCACCAGCCAGCAGCTGCGCACGATGATGCGCCTGGGCGCCGAGGAGGGCACCGCCAAGCGCGTGCCGCGCCCGCGCGGGCTGGACCTGATGACCAAGACCGGCACGACCCAGAAGCTCTTCGGGGACGTCTGCTGGCACAACTTCGGCCGCGCTTGGCAGCGCGCCCGCGAGCGCGGCGAGCCGTTCGAGTCCGGTCGGGTGCACAAGCAGCTGCGCGGGCAGTTCCGCAGCAACCGGCCCTGCTACGTGTCCTCGATGGTCGCGGTCGGGCGCGCTCCCGGCAGCGAGCGCGAGATCTTGGTGCTGGTCGTCGCCGACGACCCGCACGGCCCAAAGCGCTTCGGCTCCGAGGTCGCGGGGCCGACCGCCGTGCAGATCCTGTGCGCGGCCCTGGGCTTCGAGCCGCCCCGCGAAAACGCCGCGCCGCGCGCTGCGGCGGGGCTGGTGCTGAGCGACAGCCCGATCCAAGCGATCGACAGCGAGCCCTGGGCGGTCACCCCGGCGCGCGCGGAGACGCCCTGGCCAGAGGGGGAGGGGCGCTGATGGGCGCTGTGTCCGCGCAGCGGCCGAGCCTGGGCGCCCTGGCCCAGGAGCTGGGCGGCCGGCTGCAACCGGCCGCGGCCGCCGAGATCCGCCCGCGGCGGCTGTGCGTCGACAGCCGGGAGGTCGAGCCCGGGGATCTATTCGCGGCCCTGCCCGGCGCGCGCCAGGACGGGCGCGGGCACGCCCGCGAGGCCCTGCAGCGCGGCGCCGCCGCCCTGCTGCTCCCGGACCAGCGCCACGAGCTGCTCGACTCCGGGGCGCCCTTGTGGCTGCATCCCGAGCCGCGCGCCCTGCTCGGCCGCGCCGCGGCGCGCCTGCTCGGGGACCCGGCCCGCGACATGACCGTGATCGCGGTCACCGGCACCAACGGCAAGACCAGCGTGGCCTCGCTGGTGGCCCAGTTGCTCGAGAGCGCCGGCCGTCGGCCGGCCCTGTTCGGGACCGTCGAACACCGCTTCGCGGGCCGGCGCCTGCCGAGCCACAACACCAGCCCCGAGCCGGCCGCCCTGCAGGGCTACCTGGCCGAGCACCGCGCCGCGGGGGGCGACAGCGTCTCGATCGAAGCCAGCTCCCACGGCCTCGACCAGCGCCGCTTGGACGGGCTGCCGATCCACGTGGCGATCTTCACCAACCTGACCCGCGACCACCTCGACTACCACGGCGACATGCGCGCCTACCAGCGCGCCAAGCGCCGCCTGTTCGAGAGCCTGGAACCGGGAGGGCTCGCGATCCTGCCCGAGGGCGGAGCCTCGGCGGCGGTCGCCAGCGACTTCGCGCGGGCGGCCATCCAGGCCGGGGCCCGCGTGCTCACGTATGGCGTCGGGTCCCGCGCGGACCTGAGCGCGTCTCGCCTGAGCCCCGAGGCCGGCGGCATCCGCATGTTCCTGCACGGGATGGGGATCTCCTGGGAACACTTCTTCCTGCCGCTCCTCGGACAGCACAACGTCGAGAACGCGCTCGCGGCCTTGGCCGCGGTGCTGGGCTCCGGGGCGAGCCCCTCTGCGCTGCAGCAGGGGCTCGCCCGAGCCTCCTCTCCGCCCGGGCGCCTCCAGCTGGTCTCGCCGCCCGGGCATCCCTTCCGCGTGTTCGTGGACTATGCCCACACCCCGGACGCCCTGCAGGTGGTCTGCACGGCCCTGCGCGCCGATCTCGAGCGCCAGGCGCGCCAGGGCGGTCCGCGCGGCCGGCTGCTGTGCCTGTTCGGGTGCGGCGGCGACAAGGACAAGGGCAAGCGTCCGGCCATGGGCGCCGCCGTGGGCCGGCTGGCGGACCTGGCCGTGGTGACCAGCGACAACCCGCGCAGCGAGGATCCCATGGCGATCATCGGCGCGGTGCTGCTGGGCCTGGCCGAGACGCCGGCCGAGTCCCTGGTCGAGCCCGACCGGCGCCGGGCGATCGAGCTGGCCTTGGAGCGCGCGCGGCCCGGCGACGTGGTGCTCTTGGCCGGCAAGGGCCACGAGCGCGAGCAGGAGATCGCCGGCCGCCGGCTGCCCTTCGACGACGCGGCCGTGGCCCGGGAGCTGCTGTCATGATCCGCATGAATCTCGAGCAGGTGTTGGACGCCACCGGCGCCGATCTGGTGCGGCCGCCGGAGCGCAGCCGGGCGGCTCAGCTCGAGCTCGTCGGGGTCAGCACCGACAGCCGCACGGCCGCCCCCGGCAGCCTGTTCGTGGGCCTGTCCGGCCCCAACTTCGACGGCAACCGCTTCGGCCGCGACGCCGCCGCCCGCGGCGCCAAGGCCCTGCTGCTGCGCGCCGATCCGGCCCTGTCCCTGGACGGCCTGCCCCCCGAAGTGGGCCTCGCCGTGCACCCGGACCCCCAGCGGGCGCTGACCGACCTGGCCGCCTGGCACCGCTCGCGCCTGACCTGCACCGTGGTCGGCATCACCGGCACCTGCGGCAAGACCACCACCAAGGACCTGATGGTCGAGCTGTTCGGCCGCCATCGGCGCACCGTGGGCAGCCAGAAGTCCTACAACAACCACATCGGCGTGCCGCTCACGATCCTGGCCGCCGACGAATCGACCGAGGTGCTGGTCTGCGAGATCGGCACCAGCGGGCCGGGCGAGATCGCGGCCCTGTCGCGGCTGGCGCGCCCGGACATCGCCGTGGTGACCCTGATCGGCGCCGGCCATCTCGAGAAGCTGGTCTCGATCGAGGGCGTCGCCCGGGAGAAGAGCGACCTGCCGGCCTCCCTGGGCCCCGAGGGCCTGTTCGTGCTCGACGCGGACGGCGATTTCGCCGCGTTCCTGCGCTCGACCACTCAGGCGCGGGCGCTGTCCTTCTCGACCCGCGGCCGGGGGGATTGGAACGCCAGCGACCTGGAGGTCGACGCCCGCGGCACCGGGTTCCGCCTGTTCGGGCGCTCCCTGCATGTGCCTTTGGCGGGGGAGCACAACGTCAAGAACCTGCTGGCGACCCTGATCGTCGGCGACGCCCTGGGGCTCTCCTTCGAGCTCTTGGCGCCGGCCCTGCCGGGCCTCCTGGCCTCGCGTCAGCGCCTGGAGCGCCGCCAGATCGGCCCCTGGACGCTGTACGACGACACCTACAACGCCAACCCGGACTCGGCCCGCGCGGCCCTCGAGCTGGTGGCGGCCCTGCCCGGCCGGCGCGTATTCGTGCTCGGCGACATGCTCGAGCTGGGCGAGCTCTCGCCCGAGCTGCACCATCGGATCGGCATGCAGGCCGCGGCCCTCGGGCTGGACCTGTTCGTGGCCGTGGGGCCGCTCTCCGCCGCGGCGGCCGCCGGCGCCCTGGAGGGCGGGCTCGATCCGGCGCGGGTGCGCCACTTCCCGGCGGTCGAGCGCGCCGTCGAGGTCGTCCCGGGCCTGCTGGAGCCGGGCGACACCGTGGTGGCCAAGGCCTCCCGGGGTGTCCGGCTCGAGCGCCTGGTCCAGCGCCTGGTGGAGCTGGCGAGCACTGAAACCGTCGCCGAAGGGGGGCGCTGACCATGCTGGCGGACCTGCTGCGCGATTGGACCGGCCTGGCCCTGTTCGACTACCTGTCCTTCCGGGCGGCCATGGCGGCGCTCTCGGCCTTCCTGATCGCCCTGTTGCTGGGCCGGCCGACGATCGCCTGGCTCAAGGCCCAGCGCGTGCGCGACAACGTCGAGACCAGCGGGTCCGGCGACCTGGCGGCGCGGGCCCGCTCCGAGGGCAAGCACAACACCCCCTCGATGGGGGGCAGCTTCCTGGTGGCTTCCCTGCTGCTGGCGGTGCTGCTGTGGGCCGACGTGACCTCCCTGCCGGTGCTGCTGGCGATCCTGCTGGTGGCCGGCTTGGCGGCGGTCGGTTTCGTCGACGACTACAAGAAGCTGACCCTGCCCGGCAGCAAGGGCCTGCGCCGGGGGCCGAAGATGCTGGGCCTGTCGCTGATCGCCGGGGGCGTGCTGCTGGCCCAGCTGCACTTCGCCTCCCTCACGGGCCGGGGCACCCTGCTGGCGCTCTACCCCCCCTTCTTCAACGACCTGGTGATCCAGCCGGCCCTGTGGGGCACCTTCGGGCTCGGGCTGCTGCTGCTGTTCCAGTGGCTGGTGGTGGTGGGCTCGGCCAACGCCGCCAACATCACCGACGGCCTGGACGGCCTGGCGGCCGGGGTGGTGTTCATTTCCGGGGCCGCCCTGACGATTTTCTGCTACGTCACCGGCCGCGCCGACTGGACCCAGTACCTGGACCTGCCCTACGTGGCCGCAGCGGCGGACATGGCCGTGATCGGCGGGGCCCTATGCGGCGCGTGCCTGGGCTTCCTGTGGTTCAACGCCTACCCGGCCCAGGTGTTCATGGGGGATTCGGGTTCGCTGCCCCTCGGGGGCCTGCTGGGCTGGATGGCGCTGGTGGCCAAACAGGAGCTGGTGCTGCCGCTGATCGCCGTGGTGCTGGTGGTCGAGCTGGGCTCCTCCTGGCTGCAGACCTTCTGGTTCCGCCGCACCGGCGGCCGGCGCCTGTTCACCTGCGCGCCGGTGCACCACGGCTTCCAGCTCTACGGCGGGCTCTTCAAGAAGGGCGAAAAGATGCACGAGGTCAAAGTCGTGGTCCGCTTTTGGATCGTGGCGGCGGTTTCTGCATTGATCAGTCTGGCGTTGCTCAAGGTGCGCTGAGCACACTGTGCACACGGAGCGCTTGAACGCGTCGACGCCATGCCCAGAACCCGCGCCCTCCGCACGATCCAGGACCCTGCTCCGAGCAGCGGCCTGCGCCAGCTGACCTTCCAGGCGCTGGCGCTGCGCTTGGCGCGCCAAGACGCCGCGGCCTCCGCCCAAGGGGTGTTCCACTGTGCCCTGCTGCTGATGGGCTTCGGGCTCCTGCTGCAGGCCGGCCACGCCGCCACGACCCTGCGCCCAGAGGATTTCCGCGCCGACCTGCTGCGCGAGTGCTTCGACCGCGGTCTGGCCCTGATCGTCCTGCTGCTGGCGGCCCGGGTGGGCGTGGGCCGGCTCCGGCCGCTGCTGCCCTGGCTGACCCTGGGGGCCGTCCTGAGCCTGCTGCTGGTGCTCGTGCCTGGCCTGGGGCGCACGGTCAACGGCTCGGCCCGCTGGCTGGACCTGGGTTTCTCGTTCCAGCCCTCCGAACTGGCGCGCCTGGTCCTGGTGCTGTGGGTCGCCGACCGCTGCTCGCGCATGGCCCCGGACCTGCCGCGCTACCACGGGCACGTGCTGCGCGCCCTGGGCCTGGTGCTGCTCTTCGCCCTGCTGGTCTGGATCGAACCGGACAAGGGCGGGGCCCTGGTCCTGTTCTCCTGCGCCTGCATGACCATGTGGGTCGCCGGCGTGGGCATGAGCCGGGTGGCGCTGCCCTTCCTGGGCCTGGCCTCCTTCGGCCTGGCGCTGGCCGCCACCTCGGACAGCTACGCCCGCGGGCGCCTGGACATGTGGTTCGGCAAGCTGCAGAACGAGCAGGTCCAGCAGTCCATGTGGGCCCTGGCCTCGGCGGGCTGGGAAGGCACCGGCTACGCCCAGGGCGAGCTGCGCAACCGGGGCTTTCAGTACATGGACTCGGACTTCGCCTTCGCGCTGGTCAACGAGGAGTTCGGCTGGTTCGGCGCCGCCTTGGTGCTGGTGCTCTACGCCGCCCTGTTCTGGTATAGCCTGCGCATGGTGCTGGCCCTCGAGGATCGCTTCCAGGCCAGCGCCGCCTTCGGCCTGTGCATCGCGGTGGCCGTCCAAGCCCTCGTGCACATGGGTTCGGTCTCCGGTCTCCTGCCCCCCAAGGGCATGACCTTGCCCTTCCTTTCGGACGGGGGCACGTCCCTCGTCGTCACCTCGCTCGGTCTCGGCCTCGCCCTCGGCGCGGCCCGCCGGCCCTCCACGGAGTGCGCTCCATGCAGCCCATCGAACGCAACGGCCTGATCTCCCTGCTTTTCCTGATCTGCGCGGGAACGGCCTTCTTCCTGACCGACGCCGCCTCGGACGGCAAGCCGGCCGCACAGGCGCCGTCGGCTGGCAAGGTCGGCCAGGGCGCGCCCCAGCGCGGCTCGCCCCAGCTGGACGGCCTGCCCGCCGTGGCCCAGGGATCGACCCCGCGTCCGCAGCGCAGCGATCTGCCGCGCGCGGGCGGCGCGCCGCGGGCCAACCCGGCGCCCCAAGCCCCCGCGGCGGGCGGCAGCGGGGCCGGCCCGGCCAACAACCCGCCGGCCCAGCCCACCCCGCGCACCGACCTGGTCGCGGCGGCCCAGATGGGCGCCGAAGAGCGCCTCTTGGCCGGCCAGCCCAGCCGCTTCACGCCGGTCGCCAGCAGCGCGCCGGAGGCCCCCGTGTTGGTGGGCGGCGCCGGACGCCTGCCGGAAGGCGGGGCCGGGGCCGAGATCCCGCGGCTCGGCGGCCTGCAGGCCACGCCCCCCGGCAGCCCGCCCCCGGGCGGCGCGCCCGCCGGTGCGGTCCAGGCCAGCAACGCGGGTCCTGCGTCCCTGCCGACCTACACCGTGCAGAAGGGCGACACGCTCTCGGAGATCTCCCAGAAGCTCTTGTCCTCCTCCAAGCGCTCCAAGCTGATCCTGGCGGTGAATCCCGGCCTCAATCCCGATCGGCTGCAGGCCGGCCAGGTGATCAAGCTGCCCAGCAACGAGATGCTGCTGGCGGACGCGGCCGCGCAGAAGCAGGCCAGCGCCGGCGCCGGCAGTGGCTCCGCCAGCGGCTCCGCCGCGGGCGCCGTGGCGTTGAACGCCTCCGCGGGCGGCAACCAGGGGTCTCCGTCGCCGCTGGCCGCGGGCGCGGCCAATCCCGCCCGCCCCAATGGCGCGCCGACCCCGGCCCCGGAAGCCCGCGGCGCGGTCCATGTCGTCGCCAAGGGCGAAAACCTCTGGTCGATCGCCGAGCGCCGGCTGGGCGATGGCAATCGCTATCGCGAGATCGAGGCCCTGAATCCCGAGGTGCGCGGTCGCCCCCTGGCGGTCGGCCAGCAACTGCGCCTCCCGGACGGCAGCGCACCGGTCGCGCGCGCCAACCCCGGCGCCTCGGAAGCCCCCGCGCCCCGCAATCAGCCCAAACCCGCCGCCAAGCCTGCGCGCCGCGTGCGCTGACAGGCTGAGAAAAAATCGACTCGGGTTGCGCCCGAGCCGTCAGACCCGCCCGTCAGCATGCCGTTGGGCCGCCATCCGTCGGCCGCAGAGGCTGGGATCGTCGCTGCGCGCCGATTTTTTCCAGCCTCTGACCGCCGGACCCGCGCTTGCTCCGGCAGCCGCGCTGCCGGAGCCACGACCCGGGTCGGTCCGCCGGCCTCGGGTCCGCCAACCGGCGTCCTGCGGGCGGGGTTCGGCGCCGTCCGCTGCCTCGCCCCCGGACTTGGATCCGCGAGCGGCTCCAAGCTCCCTGCGGCAGGGGAGCTTGGTCGGCCGGAAAACCGGGGCCGGCTGCCCGCGGGGCCTTCGGCCCGCCCGACCTCGGGCGCCAGCGAGCGGACGCCACGCCAAGGGGCCCCCTTGCTGGATCCGCGCTCGGGCACCCCCGGGCCCCGTCCGCCTTCGGCCCCACCCCAGACCACGCGCCGACGCCCGCCGCCGGTGCGCTCCCGCTCCGCGAGCCCTGCGGCCTCGCCCACCTGACTCCGCGCTTCCCCGCCCTCCCCATGCGTTTCCTTGCGAAAGACGAGCGTTGGTTCCTGGCCCTCTGCGCCGCGGTTTTGCTGGCCCAGGCGGGCCGGGCCGTGACCTGCCTGGCGGGCGGCTGGTGGGGCCCTTACGTGGAAGAGGCACCGCGAGTCCCGGCCGAGGGAGGCCTGGGGCTGGTCGCCGAGCCGGCCCGGTGAGACACTCAGGCCCACCATGGAGCGCCCCTGGCGTCTGGCCTTCGCCGGCGGCGGCACCGGCGGTCATTTGGTGCCCGGTCTGCACCTGCTGGCCCATCGGCGCGCGGCGCAGCCGGAGGCTGAGGTCGCTCCCCTGCTCTGGCTCACCGCCGGGCGCGCGATCGAGGAGCGCGTGCTGGCCCCGGCGGAAAAACGCCTGGGCCTGACCATCCTGCGCCGCTCCATGGGCCTCGAGCGCGAGGGCGGCGGCGCCCCGTCGGCGCTCTCTTCGCTGCTGCGCGTGCCGCGCGCCGTAGCCCGCGCCCGCGCCGCCCT
>JBILNK010000318.1:0-2838 GCA_044375105.1 Planctomycetota bacterium | reverse complement strand
GCCGCCTCGGCGCGCGCCAGCACCTTGCGGATCTCCGGCAGGCCGCTGGTGACCGCCGAGAAGGGCTCGAAATCGAGCTGGGAGCGCTCGGCGATCAGGCGCGCCAGGGTCGTCTTGCCGACGCCCGGCGGGCCCCACAGGATCAGGCTCTGGTGCAGCCCCTGCTCGAGCACCGAGCGCAGCAGCGAGCCCTCGCCGAGCAGGTGCCGCTGGCCCAGGACCTCCTCCAGGGCGCGCGGCCGCAAGCGCTCCGCCAGGGGCCGCGGCCCGGCGCGCCCGGGCGCCGCGCCTGCCGCGCCGGCGGGGCCACGCGGGCCCGCGGGCGGCTCGGCCCCGAACAGGCTGCCGGTCTCGGCGGGCACCATGGAACCTCCTGGCAAGGGCAGCCGCGCGGCGCCGCGGCTCAGCCCTTGCTGCCGCCCGTGGGCTTGAACAGCGGGGCGAAGGCTGCCGAATGGGTGCCGAGAGCCAGCGCGAACAGGACGCCCGTGCCGATCCAGATCGGATCCAGCTTGGCGCGGTCCAGCAGCACATGGAAGAGCACGATGTTGACCACCACGGGCCCGACCAGCACCAAGCCCAGGGGCACGAAGAAGCCGGTCACCAGGAACAGGCCCCCGGCGACCTCCAGGCCGCCGACCACGTCCAGGTAGCCGCTCTTGTTCAACAGACGCATGAAGTCGCCCGCGTCGCCGCCGAAGGGCGGGATCTCCATGAACGGCTTGGGCAGGAGCTTGTTGAGGCCCGAGGCGATCATCAGGGCCCCGAGCAGCAGCCGCGAGAGGACTTGGATCAGTTTCATGGCTTGGGCGAGGGTCGGGCGGCGGCGCTCGGCGCCCCCCGCTGGGCTTCGAACAGCAGCAGGGCCCCGGCGGTGGCCAGATTCAAGGATTCGACGCGGCCTTGCATCGGGATGCTGACCGGCTCGGCGCCTGCGGGCGGCTCGAGGGCCGCGGCGCCGGTCTCCGCCGGCAGCCACAGGCACAGGGGGCCGCGCCAATCGAAGCGCCGGAAGTCCTGGCCGTCCGCGGTGCTGGCCACAGCATGGCGCAGGCCGGGGCGCTCGAGCTCGGCGGTCGATTCGAGGCGCAGCAACGGCACACGCAGGGCGCTGCCCATGGAGCCGCGCAGGGCCTTCGGGCTGAAGGGCAAGGCGCTGCCGCGCGCGATGGCCACGGCGGCGGCCCCGGCGGCTTCGGCCACGCGCAACAGGGCCCCCAGGTTGCCCGGGTCGGAGACGCCCGAGAGCACCAGCAGCGGGCCAGCCCGGCCGGGCTCGAAGTCCTGGGCCCGCTCCATGCGCGGCGCCGGCGCCAGGGCCAGCACCCCCGGGGAGGCCTTGAGGCTCGAGACCCCCGCCAGCAGCCCGGGCACCACGCGGCGCAGGCGGGAGTGCTTTTCGAGCCGCCGCGCCAGGGGCTTGCCCTCCTCCACCAGCAGGCATTCGAGCTCGGCGCCGCTCTCCAGCGCATCCAGGATCAAGCGCTCGCCCTCGAGCAGCATCACCTGGGGCTCGAGCCCGTCCCGCACGCCGCGCACGCGCTTGAGGGTCGGGTTCTGGCTGGAGCGCAGGATCGGGTCTTCGGTCATGGGGCAGGCGGCGCCGGGGCGCGGGGGCCGGGATTGTTCCAGGAGCGGGGCCTCCCGCGAAGCACCTTGCCGCAGCGGGCTCCGGCCCGAGGCTCGAACCAGGCCCCCCAGCTCCCACGCGCCCCAGGTGCTTCCCGCAGAGGCTTCGGGCTCGGCCCCTGCCGCCGGCGGCGGCGGGCGACCTGTGGCTCGCTCCCACCGGCAGCGGCCGTCCCTCGAACCCGCCGCGGGCGGCCATCGACGCGGCCAGCCCGGCGATCGCAGCCCGGTCGAGGGCCGCGGCTCGGCCGGCGCATTCTCCAGCCCGTGCAGCCCCGCAGGTGCGGTTCGGCTACCATCGCGCCATGATCTTTACGCCTGCGCCCCGGCCGTGACCGCGCCCATGACCGCGGCGCTGCGCGAAGGTTTGGTGGTGCAGTC
Organism: Planctomycetota bacterium; assembly: GCA_044375105.1. Lineage (GTDB taxonomy): Bacteria > Planctomycetota > UBA1135 > UBA1135 > JBIKLM01. Next base: position 828 of record JBILNK010000318.1, on the reverse strand, counting down.
CGATGCCAAGGTGGTGCACGTGGAGCTCGAGCCGGTCGGCGGCGAGCCGCGGCGGGTGATCCAGGCCGTGCCCCGCGGGCGCCTGTTCGAGGAGCTGGGGCCGGTCAAGAATCCCCTGGCGGTCGGCGACCGCGTGCTGGTCGAGGCCTCGGGCCAGCCGCCGGCGGTCGAGCGGGTGCTGCCGCGCAGGAACCAGCTCAGCAAGGTGGCCTCCAGCCACGATCCGCGCGAGCAGGTGCTGTTCGCCAACGTGGACGAGGTCTTCGTGATCAACTCCTTCAAGACGCCGGGGTTCTCGAGCAACCGCACCGACCGCATCCTGGCGGCCTGTTCGTTGTGCGAGCTGCCCGCGAGCTTGGTGCTCAACAAGGTCGATCTGGCCGACCCCGAAGAATTGGCCGAGATCCACGGCACCTACCAGCGCGCCGGTTATGCGGTGCTCGAGACCTCCGCCACACAGAGCCAGGGCCTCGAGGCCCTGAAGGAGCGCATGCAGGGCCGCACGACGGTGTTCTACGGCGCCTCGGGCGTGGGCAAATCGACCCTGCTCAACGGCCTGTTCGGCCTCACGCTCAAAGTCGGCAAGATCAGCAGCTATTGGGCCGCCGGCAAACACACGACGACCTTCAGCCGGGCCGTGCGCATCGACGAGCACACGGTCGTGATCGACACGCCCGGAATCCGCGTATTCCGTCCGTACGGCCTGGCCAAGCCGGACCTGCGCTTCCACTATCGCGAATTCGCGGCCTTCACCGGCCGCTGCCGCTTCCAGGGCTGCCTGCACGACCACGAGCCGGGCTGCGCCCTGGCCGACGCGGTCGAAGCCGG
>JBILNK010000208.1:0-6893 GCA_044375105.1 Planctomycetota bacterium | reverse complement strand
ATCGTAGCGTTTCCAGCGATTTGTAGGTATGTCCGTGCTCGGAAGCCTGCGTTGGGCGGGCCGAGAATCCCGGCGACCTGATGGGTCCGCTGCTGCGCTGCTGCGGCGGCGCCGGCACCTGCGGGGCGCAGCCTAGGCCCGGAAGGGGCAAGTGCCTCGAGGGCTCGATCCCGAGATTCCTCTGCAGTCCCTGGCGCTCGGACCTGGGGCCAGCGTTCAGGTTTGCAGGCCGGCGCGTGGCGGGTTGGAAGGAGACCTCGCGGAACCTGTGCCGGCGTCACAGACCGAGGGCTTTCCGGAAGGCGGCGATGGCGGGGGTGGGTTCGGCGCCTTTGGGCTGCAGGACGCCGAATTCCATCGGGCGGTTGCCGCCGGTCAGGGGGATCGGGATCAGGCCCAGGTCGGGGCGGCCGGAGAGCACGATCGGGGGCAGCAGGGTGGCCAGGCCGGTGGCGGCCAGGGCCATCAGGGCGCCGTCGACGGTTTCGATCTCGTGCTGGATGCGTGGGCGCAGACGGGCAAGCCGCAGCAGGTCTTCGACCTCCTGGCGCATCGGGTAGGAGGGCGGCAGGGCCACCAGGGGCACCTCGGCCAGGCTCTTGATCGCCAGGCGGCTCTTGTGGGCCAGGGGGTGCCCGGGGGCCACGATCAGCGCGAATTCCTGCACCAAGAGGCGCGTGAATTCGAGGTTTGGCGAGGAGTGGCCCAAGAGGCCCAGGCCCAGGTCGTAGCGGCCGCTCTCGACCTCGACCTCGATCTCGCGGCTGGGGCGCTCGTGGACCGTCACCGAGAGGCCCGGATGGTCCTTGGCCAGGCGCCGCAGGGCCGGCGGGACCAGAGCCAGGTGCAGGGCCGGGATCACGCCGATCTCGAGGTGCGCGCGCTGAAGGCCGGCCACCTCGCGCACGGCTTCGCGGGCCTGCTCGAGCTTGCGCAGCACCTGGCTGGCGGTGCGCGCCAGGGCTTGCCCCGCCTCGGTCAGCTGCACGCGCTTGCCGAGGCGCGTGAAAAGCGGCGTGCCGAGCAGCTGCTCCAAGTCCTTGATCTGCTGCGAAACCGAAGGCTGCGAGACGCCCAAACGCTCGGCCGCGCGGGTGAAGTTCTCGGTCTCGGCCACGCTGACGAAATAGCGCAGGTGACGCAGCTCGATGCCGCTTTCCATGGCGTGCGGATCTTACCCCGCGGCCCGGCCCGCAGCGGGCCGGGGCCGGAGGCTGCCGCCGAATCCACCCAGGCGCCACGGGAGCGTGGGTCGCTTCCAAGCCCGGGCGCGGGCGGGTCGGGGGGGCCGGCCGCGCTCGGACGCCGAGCCGCACAGCGACGCCGCACGACGCGGCCCAGCCCCGCGCTGACCCCCGCTGCGCCCCGTGGCCGAGGGGGCGAGCGCGGGTTGGAGATCCGTGCCGAACGGGTCGGGCCAGGGTTCGAGCAGGCCACGCTTCCAGCCACGGACCGGCGGGCGGCTCCCCTCGCCGAACGATCGCCGGAGCGGAGCAAGGCGGATCCGCCGAGGGGCCTGCGGAGGGGCCGGCTTCGCCGCTGGCCTGAGCCCCGACCGATCGTTCGTTCTCCTGAGGCCCTCAACCGGGCTGGGCGGCGCCGTGGGCCAGGAAGTCGAGGATCCGCCGGCGCAGCTCGAGGAAACGCGGGTCGGCGCGGTGGGTCGTCAGGCGTCGCGGGCGCTCGAGGGGCACGGGCAACTCGAGCCCGATGCGCGCTGCGGGGCCGTCGGTCATCAGCAGGATCCGATCGGCCAAGAGCAGCGCTTCCTCCACGTCGTGGGTCACCATCAGGGCTGCGCGCTGGCCGTCGCCCCACAACTCGAGCACCAGCTGCTGCAGCTCTTCGCGGGTGGTGGAATCGAGGCTGCCGAAGGGCTCATCCAGCAGCAGGAGCCGCGGATCGAGGGCGAAGGCGCGCGCCACGCCGATGCGCTGGCGCATGCCGGCCGAGAGCTCCGCAGGGCGCAGGTGGCCATGTTCAGCCAGGCCGACCCGCTCGAGGAAATAGCGCGCACGCTGGTCGCGCTCGGCGGCGCTGCCGCCGATGCGCTCTGCATCCAGGCCCAGGCGCACGTTCTCGAAGGCCGTCAGCCAGGGCAGCAGGGCATGGGCCTGGAATACGAGCGCGCGCTCGGGGCCCGGGCGCTCGATCGGCAGGCCATCGAGCTCGAGGGCGCCGCGGGTCGGGCGCGCCAGGCCGGCCACCAGGTTCAGCAGGGTGGTCTTGCCGCAGCCCGAGTGCCCCAGCAGGCACACGAATTCGCCCTGGCGGACCTGCATGTGGATGTCCTGCACGATCAGCGCCCGGCGCGCGCCCTGGCCGAAGGCCTGCTCGACGCCGCGCACGGCCAGCAGCGGCCGCTGTTCGCCAGCAGGCTGCGCATCGGAGCCCGCCAGCACGGCCTCGACCCGCGCGCCCGAGCGCGTCGGCGCCGGACCGGGCTGCGGGCCTCGCCGCGCCCCGCGCCCCGCGCCGCCCGCCAGGCGCTCGCCGAGCTGCTCGAGCAGCTGGCGCCCGCGCGCGCTGGCCGCCAGCAGCTCGCGGTCGCGGGGCCGCGGCAGATCCACCTCGACGGGTTCGTCCAAGCGGCCGTCGTCGGCCAGCACGGCCACGCGATCGGCCAGCAGCAGCGCCTCGGCCGCGTCGTTGGTGACGAAGACCGTGGTGCGGCGTCGGTCCGCGGTCAGCCCTTGCAGCTCCTTCTGCAGCGCCGCGCGGGTCAGCGCGTCGAGGGCCCCGAAGGGCTCGTCCATCAAGAGCAGCTCGGGCTCGACCGCCAGGGCGCGCGCCACCGCCACGCGCTGGCGCATGCCGCCGGAGAGCTGGTGCGGCAGCTTGTGCGTCGCATCGGACAGCCGGACCATGGCCAAGGCGCGGCGCACGCGCTCGGCGCGCGCGGCGCGCGGCTCCTTGGCGAAGGCCTGGTCGACCGCCAGGGCCACGTTGCCGGCGGCGCTGAGCCAGGGCAACAGGGCGTGCTGCTGGAACACCAAGGCGCGCTCCGGCCCGGGGCCCTGGATCGGCCGGCCGCGCAGCAAGAGCTCGCCGGCGCTGGGCCGCTCGAGGCCCGCCAGCAGGCTCAGCAGGGTGGACTTGCCCGCCCCCGAGCCCCCCAGGATCGCCAGGAACTCCCCGGCGCGCACATCCAGGTCGATCGCGCGCAACACCTCGCGCCGGGCCGCGCCGGCGCCGTAGGACTTGGCCAGCCCGCGGATCTCGATCAGCGGACGCCCCCCCAGGGCGGCCGGGGCGGCCGTCTGCCGCAGGGCCGGCCCCGAGCTCATGAGACGCCAGCCTTCAAGCGGCGTTCGATCGCCAGCATCAGCCGATCGAGCAGCAGGCCGATCAAGCCGATCACCACGATGCAGAGCAGGATGTGTTCGTAGATCAGCGCGTTGTATTCCTGCCACAGGAAACCGCCCAGGCCCGCGGCGCCGGTCAGCATCTCGGCGGCCACGATCGCCAGCCAGGCGATGCCCAGGCTGACGCGCATGCCGGTGAACAGGGCCGGCAGGGTGGCCGGCAGCAGCACCTTGAAGAAGGTCGCGGCGGGCGACAGGCGCAGCATGCGCGCCACGTTCAGGTAGTCGGGGGGCACGGCGCGCACGCCGGCGGCCAGGTTCAGCACCGTCGGCCACATCGAGCACAGGGCGATGGTGAACAGGGCCGCGGGTTTGGAGCGCTCGAGCAGCACCAGGCCCAAGGGCAGCCAGGCCAGCGGCGAGACCGGCCGCAGCAGCTGGATCAGGGGGTCGACCGCGGCCGCGAAGACCCGCGAGAGGCCCAGGGCGAAACCCAGCGGGATGGCCAGCACCAGGGCCAGGAAGTATCCCTGGAAGACCAGCTTGAGCGATTCCCAGGCGAAACGCAGGATGCCCTGGTCCATCTCGCCGCGCTTGGCGAAGGGCTCGAGCACGTAGAGCTTGCTCTGCTGCCAGGTGGCCCAGGGGCCGGGCAGGCTCTCGGCCACATAGCGGCTGAGGCCCTCCCAGAGCAGCAGCCCGCACCCGATGCCGAGCAGGGGGGGCAGCGCGTCACGGAGCAGCTTCATCCGGGCCAGGGTAGCAGGCGGGAGCGCCCCGGACGGGCGGGCCAGCTCGGGGTGGCGCGGGCCCTGGCGTCGATCTGACCCGCTCGAACTCCGGGCCCTCGGGGCCCCGCCGCGGCGCTGCCCCATAGCCGCGGCGCCGCGGGTCGCAACCGGGGGTGACGGCCGAAGGAGGCGGGGCCGAGTAGGACCCGCGGGGACGACCCCGGCGGGCGCTTTCTTCGGCCGGCGATCCCAAGCCGGGAGGGAGGGAGGGCAGCGCCGCTCGGGCCCGGCCCGCGCGCGGCGATCCTCTGCTCCTCGGGCTTGGATTCAGCGCGCTTCGGCGGGAGCACGGCGGCTGTGGATCTCGAAGGCGGCCGCGTATTCGGCGGCGCGCTGGTGTTCGAAGCTCGAGCCGTCCCAGAGCCGCAGGGGCTCGTCGTTGCGGACGCTCTTCGGCAGGCCCAGGGCCTCGCTGGCCTGGTCGTGGAGGTCGGTGCGCAGGACCGGCTCGACCAGGCGGTCATAGTCGAGCTCGGCGTCCACGAAGCCCCAGCGGCTGAGCTGGCTCAGCAGCCACTTGAACTCGCGCGCTTGGGGGTAGGAGTCCTTGGCGTAGGTGATCGTGTTGTTGGGCTCGCTGGCGGTGCGGCCGTCGCCCCAGGCGAGCTGGCCCGCGAAGACCGCTTCGAGCTGCGCCACCGGGACGTTCAGGTAGGTCGGCGTGGCGAGCAGCGTCGCCAGCTCCTTGTGGTTGGCCTTGTCGTCGCACCAGCGCGCGGCCTCCAGCACGGCGCGCAGCAGGGCCTGCACGGTCTTGGGGTTTTTTTCGGCGAAATCCGCGCGCAGGCCCAGGGACTTGGTCGGATGGTCCGGCCAGAGCTCATGGCCGTAAAACAGGATATTGGCCGTCTTGGTCTCGACCCCGCGGACGCCCCAGGGCTCGACCATGCCGCAGGCCTGCATGGAGCCGACCTTCATGTTCTGCACCATCTGCGCCGGGGGCATGGTCACCAGCTTGAATTCCTTGTCCGCGTTGATCCCGCCGCCGGCCAGGAAGTAGCGCCACATCATCGCGTGCCAGCCCCAGAACCACGGCAGGGCGATGGTCAAGGCCTCGTTCTTCTTCTGCAGCTCTTGGTGGTACGCGCGCCAGGTGGCCGGGTCGCGGGTCAACACACCGGCCAGGGAGCGCGCGATCAGGAAGGCCGATCCACCCCGCGACAGGGTCAGGGGCGCGATCATGGCCACCGGCTCGGCCCCCTGGGCGCCCAGGGTCATGCCCAGGGGCTGCACATTCTTCATGTGCGAGGCCTGGTTCTCGCCGCTGACCATCTTGTCGCGGCAGGCGGCCCAGCTGGCCTCCTTGACGATCGTGACCTCGAGGCCGTGGCGCTTGAAGAACCCGCGCTCCGCCGCCACCACCAGCGGGGCACAGCTGGCCACGGCGATGATGCCGATCCGGAGTTGCTTCACCTCGGGCGCGTCGCTCTGGTACGGCCCGGCCAGGAGCGGCCGGCCGAGGGCCCACAGACCAGCGGCGGTGGCGCCGGTCAAGACGGAGCGGCGGGTGGGGGCGTGGATCGGCGGGCGGCTGGCCATGGCGGGGCGTCTGTCGAGGAACGGGGTGTATCGGCGCTTGCTATAGGTGAAGGCAAGTTCACCCAAGGCGAATCTTATCCTAAGGACGAGGACTGGCGTCGCTAGCGAGCGACGTCCGCCTGCGATTGGGTCGGCCCAGGCCAGGCCCGGACATCGACTGCAGCGCCGGAAGCCGAAGGGGACCGCGATCGCGGCGCGGCCAGCGCGCGGGAGGCGCCAGGGGCCCTCCAGAGCGCGGCTCGCCCTCGGGAAGCTCGGCCATGGCGCCCCCACCAGGCCTCAAGCCACCCGGCGGGTGTCACCGATGCACCCCGAGCGTTTCCCGCTCCATGGCCAAACCCCTCGAAACCGTCCTGCTGTCGGTCGCCGGCCTGAGCCTGTTCGGGCTGTGCTACGTCGGATTCGCCGCCATCGGCGGAGTCCCGCTGCACACCCTGCCGGTCGTCGGCGCTTTCTTCCCCGCCCCCCCGCCGGTCGAGGACCCCCTGGCCGAACTGGCCGCGGACCCGGCCGAGACGCCCGCGGATGCGGAGCTGCTTTACCCCGACCGGCCCAGCCCCCACCAGGCCAAAGAGATCATCGGCGCGTCCCTGGGGGTGATCGGCTCCTTCGCCGTGCACGCGCCCTTCGACCGGGACGAGCTCGAGACCCTGGTCAAAGAGCTCGAGCAGCGCGAGGTGGCCCTGGGCCAGCGCCTGCGCACCCTGGAGGAGCGCGAGGCGCTGGTCGAGGAGCAACTCCTGAGCCTGCAGGAGCGCTCCAGCGACCTGGACCGCCTGCGCTCCGAGATCGACGAGCAAAGCGCGGCCCTGGAAGCCCAAGCTCAGGCCCTGGCCGAGCAGCGCGCCGCCTTCGAGCGCGCCCAGGCCCTGGCGGGCGAGGGCGAGCAAGAGCGGCTGCAGCGCAAGGCGGCCCTGTTCGCCGAAGGGGAGGCGGAGGTGGCGGCCCAGCGGCTGCTGCCCCTCGGTCCCGACGAAGGCGGCAAGATCCTGCGCCTCCTGGAGCCGGCCCGCGCCCGCGAGATCCTCGACGCCCTGTCCGGCGACGACTGGAGCCGCTTCGTCGACGCCTACACCTCCGGCCGCTGACCAGGGCCTGGGAGGTCGAGTCGGCCCCAGGGCGAATCGAAGCCGCAGCCAGTCCGCTGCGCCGTTCAAGTGCTGCCCCATGGCGCACGAGGCCTGAAGCGCTGCCCTGCGTACGGCCTCACAGCGGATCGCTGGCTCGACAGCAGCGGCTCGGGCTGGGCCCGAGCCGC
>JBILNK010000261.1:0-4189 GCA_044375105.1 Planctomycetota bacterium | reverse complement strand
CCCGAGGGGGCGGGGGGGGGCCCCGCGCCGCGCGTCTCTCTGGCTTTCAGCCGCAAGTCGACCCTAGAGTCCCAAAGTCAGTCGCCAGATGGCGCTGTTCGACACCGCGGGGAAATTCGGGCACGGGCTGCTGGCGGGATCGACCAGCGTCCATTGCACGCTGAGCTGAGCGCCGACCAAGCTGGGCTTGGCCGGGATCGCCAGCTGCAGCACCGCCTGTTTGGTCGTCGTGCCGAGCAGGGGGGCGCTGCCGGAGACCTCGAAGGGCAGCCACAGGCACACGCCGCAGGGGGAGGCCAAGGCCGGGTTGACGGTCGTGAGGTTGTAGAAGGCCGCCGCCGTGGTGGGCGGCAGGTTGGCGATCACGCTGCGCCACGCGGAGGTGCCCAAGGCCGGGGGCTTGGGGAAGCTGACCAGGCCCTGGCTTCCGCAGCCGCCGCCCAGGTCGACGGAGCTACCTCCTCCGGAGGTGTTCGACAGCGCTTGGCCAAGCACATCGCCGCTGCCGCTGGAGTCATTGACGGACCAGGCCACAAAGGCGTTCTCCGAGGGGTAGTTGGGGATGGTGGCGAGGCCCGAATTCGGCGCTGCCAGAGTGTAGGCATCCACGTAGGGACCGCCGGAGTAGGCCGTCGCCACGGAGATCCACTCGTCGGCGTCTTGGTCGCCGGTGTCCAGGGTGAATGGACCCTCGGAGGGAGTCAGCGAGTTGCTGTCATAGGCGCGCAACCGCAAGGTACTGCCGCCGGTCGTAGCGCCGACGGAACGCCAGCCGATCCAGGTCTTGCCCGGGGAGTAGCCGACCGAAGGACGCGTGTAGTCGAACAGGGGACTGGGCGCGACAACGTCGACCGGCGCACCGACCAGCACGCCGTTGCCGCTGGCGTCCAGAGTCGCCGTCGAGGCGCGGATGTAGGGATTGCCCAGCGAATCCGTGCTTTCGAAGGCGCACACCCAACGCCGGTCCAGCCCGTCGATGGAGGGCCGATTGACGCCGCCCACGGCCGGGACGTGGAAGTCGAAGGTGGACAGCTTGGCGGGCTGAAACTGGGTGCTGGTGCCGCTCGGCGCGCGCAGCAAGAAGCCGGTCAGCTTGCTGCCCGCGGACACGCCGGTGGTCTCGGCCCGGGCGACGACCAGCTGACGCCGGGCGCCGTCCAGGTTTTCGTGGACGCTGCTGCGGCTGATGCTGGGCGAAGAATACGTCACCGACGAGAGCGGCCCGCTCGAGTCTGCGACCAACGTGACGGTCGTGCCGTAGACCGGCCCAACGATCGAGCTCTCGAAGGGGCGCATGGCCAGGCGGTTCAGCTCTTCGTCGCGCCAGACCACAAGGCCGTAGCCGATGCCGAAGAAATTGGTCTGGAAATGGACCGAGCCGACGTCGGGATCCAACTGGGCATCGCCGAAGACGCTGTGGATCGACTCCGAAGCAGGTGCTACGGTGAAGTTATTATTGAGGAAAGCGATGCGGATCCCGCTGATCACCACGCCGGGCTCCAGACCCTGTTCCTGCTCCTGCCAGACCACGCACCATCGCTTGCCGGCCGAGATCGTGGCCACGGCGGGACGACCAGCGGTGCCGGACACAAGGGGCACGGTGCTGAGCTGCACGGTGTTGCTGGTGGCGGCCCCGGCTTCGCTGAATCGGCGCGCGAAGACGCGGCTCTCGCTGGCCGAAACACGGCGCTCCCAGGCCACCAGAACCTGAGCGGAAGCGGCCTCGAAGGCCAGGTCCGGGCGGAAATCGTCGTTGTTGCTGAAAACGCCCTCGGTGGACAGGGTCAACAGCGGACCCACCAGCGGGTCCAGCAGCAGCGGGTAAGCGGCTTGATCCACGAAGGCCCCGGGAAGGTGCAAGGACAGCTCCCCGTCGCGGTAGCCTAGGCTGCCAGCGCAGCGCTGGCCGTCGGCGGAGATGCCAGTCACCGCGCCCACGAACACGCCGCCCGCGCAGCCCCCCGGACCGGCCAAGAACTCGAGGCGTTCCGGAGTCGAGAGGGCCGCGGAGCCAAAGCTCGACTCGAGCTCTAGCCGCACGACCAGGTCGCCGCTGCCAGCGGGACGCTGATCGAACCGATAGGACAGCTCGACGCCCGCCTCCTTGGCTTCCAGGCGCTCGTGCAGGCCCTGCGCCAGCTCCCGCTCCAGCACGGTGCCGGTCAGCTGCCAGTCGCCCGTGGGGGTCCCGCACCACAGGCTGCGGCCGCCGCGCTCAACCGAGCGCAGGTGCAAGCCGAGGTGCTGGCTTTGCTCGACCCGCTGGCCCAGGAAGGGCACGATCACCAGACCCTGATCATCCACTGAAGCGCCGTAGTCGCGGCCCAGCAGGCGGATCGCGCCGCTCTGGGGGTCGATCTCGCAGCTGGCCCCCTGACCCAGCGACTGTACGGGCGGGAGCTGGAAGGAGGACTCGGGCAGCTCGCTTCGCGCGGCTGCCGGTGGGGTGGCCAGGGGTCCGATGCAGAGCAGCAGGACGAACCAGGAGGAGCCAAGAAGGGATCGGGACATGGGGTCATCGGGGTGGGGTTCGCTGAACACACCAACCCAAACCGGATCTGTCTTCCCCTGTCTCAAGTTCTTGGAAGATTTTTCCGAGCGCGCGAGCGACGTCGGCGCGAGCCGAGTTCCGCCAGCGAGACCTCCCGGCCTGCACGGCGTCGCTGTCGCCGCGGCGCGAGCGAGCTCAGCGCAGACCAACTTTCGCCCTAGGGGAATCCCCTCGGCTGTCCTGGAGCGCACGGTCCCGTTCGAAGAGCGAGTGCGGGCCGCGGACGGTTCCGAGGCCCAAGCAGACGCCCCTCGACCGGCCTGGTCGCCTTCGGAGGCCCCCCCACCCCAGCACGCTCCTTCCCGCCTAGCCGGCGAGCCGACCCTGAAGGCCGCGCCCCTGGCTCAGCGCCCGCTTGCGGGTCGAGCGCCGAGGTCCCCGGCGACGCCGAACCCCGGGGGCCAGCTCCGCGAGGCGACCGCAGCCAGTGCTGGGCGCGTGGCGGGGCTTCACTCCTGCGCGGCGGCCGGCCGATCTATGCGCAGCGTCATCCCCCTGGCCTCCCCCGGCCAGCGCAGCCCCCCGCCCCATGGACCCGCTCACCCTGATCGGAATCCTATCCGGATTCGGTCTCCTGTTCTACTCCATGATGCTCGGCAAGGGCGGGGTGATGCTCTTCATCGACATACCCTCCTGCATCATGGTTTTCGGGGGCACGACGGCAGTGTTCCTGATGAACTTTACGGTCCAGGACGTGAAGGCCTTGATGCCGGTCTTCGTGCGCGCTTTCCTCGACAAGCTGCCGCGCCCCGGTGAACAGATCGATCGCATCGTGACCCTGGCTGGCCTGGCTCGCAAGGAGGGCCTGCTGGCGCTCGAAGGCAAACTCAAGGAAATCGAAGATCCCTTCTTCGCCAAGGGGTTGCAGCTCGTTATCGACGGCTTCCCCGCGGATACCGTTCGGCAGATCCTCGAGCTGGAAGCCAATTGGAGCAGCGCGCGACACGGGGTCGGCAAGAAGATGCTTGACCAGCTGGCGGCCTACGCTCCTGCCTACGGTATGATCGGGACGCTGGTAGGCCTGGTGCAGATGCTGGCCGCGCTGGACGATCCCTCGTCGATCGGTGGGGGTATGGCGGTGGCGCTCTTGACAACGCTCTACGGCGCCGTGATCGCCAACATGATCTGCATCCCCTTGGCCAGCAAGCTCGAGCTGCGGGCCAAAGAGGAGACTCTGCTGCGCGAGCTGCAGATCGAAGGCATCGTGGCAATCCAATCAGGCGATGGTCCGCAGCTGATCAAGGAGAAACTCAAGACCTTCGTGCCGCCCAAGGCGCGCGAGGTCAAGGCGGCCTGACCATGGCAGCGTTGGATCCGAACGCCACGGAAAGCGCGCCGGCGGGCGAGACCCCCGCCGCGCCGGCCCCCTACAAGAAAAAAGAGCGCGCGCCGGATCCCGAGCCCCCGGGGGCTCCCGAGTGGGTCGTAACCTTCACGGACATGATCTCGTTGCTGGTGACCTTCTTCGTGCTGCTGATGACCTTCAGCAGCATGGAGGAGCACGAGCTCCTGCGCGTTTCGAGCCTGCTACGCGGCTCGCCGGGCCTGATCGAGGACTATGAATCGTCGCGGCTGGCCGCCGGGCCGACCCCGGACCTGATCGCGGACACGGACCCCGCACGGGGCGCGGATTCGCCG
>JBILNK010000146.1:0-11114 GCA_044375105.1 Planctomycetota bacterium | reverse complement strand
GCTCGCGGCGCCTGCTCGGGCTGCCCACGCGCATCGAGGTGCAGGACGTGGCCGGCGGGCCGGCGCGGGCCCTGGGGCTCCCCGAGGGAGCGCGCGTGGCCTCCTGGGCCTGGTCGCCGGACAGCCGGAACATCGCGCTGCTGTTGGTGGGCGAGCAGGGTCTGGGCCTGTGGCTGGCGGATCCCGCCAGCGGCGGCCTGCGCCCGATCCAGGGCGGCCTCAACGCGGTGCTCGGCCGGCCCTTCGGCTTCATCGGTTCCGGCGAGGGCCTGTGGATGCTGCTGGTCGATCCGGCCGTCGAGGCGCCCGAACAGAGCGCCGTGCCCAGCGGGCCCGCGGTGCAGGAGACCGCCGGCACCAGCGCGCCCCTGCGCACCTACCAGGACCTGCTCGATGGCCCCGAGGCCGAGGCGCGCTTCGGATTCCTCGCCGCCAGCCGCTTGGCCATTGTGGACCTTGCCGAGGGCCAGCCGCGCCTGGTCGGCGAAGCGGCGCTGATCCGCAGCGTCGAGGCTTCGCCGGACGGCTCGCTGTTCCTGGTCCAGACGGTCGAACGGCCGTTCAGTTATGTGCTGCCCCTGGAGAGCTTCCCGACGCGCTACGCGGTCTGGGACCGTGCGGGCCGCGAGGTCCAGCGCGTGGTCGATCGGCCCCTCGGCGATCGCATCCCGATGGAGGGCGTGCCGCTGGGCCCGCGCAACGTGACCTGGCAACCGGCCGAGTCGGCCACGCTGGTCTGGACCGAGGCCCAGGACGGCGGCGATCCGGCCCGGCCCGCCGAACTGCGCGACATCTGGTACGCCCGCGCCGCCCCGTTCCAGGAGCCGGCCCGCGAACTGGCGCGCCTGGCCCATCGCGCTTCCGGCCTGTCGGCCCTGTCGGAGTCCGGTCGGCTGCTGGTCAGCGAATACGACCGCGATCGGCGCTGGACGCGCACCTGGCTGCTCGACCCGCGCCAGAGCGACGTCGCCCCGCGCCTGATCGAGGACCGCAGCAACAACGATCGCTACGGCGACCCGGGCACGCCGCTCAGCGAGCCGAACGACCGCGGGCAGAGCGTCGTGCGCGAGCGCGGCGGTCGCATCCTGCGTTCGGGGCCGGGCCATAGCCCGGCGGGCCCGCGGCCGTTCCTGGCGCGCGAGGACCTGGCCAGCGGCCAGCGCGAGATCCTCTGGCGCAGCGCGGAAGGCCGCTACGAGAGCGTCGCGGCCCTGCTGGACGAGCACCTGACCGGGGCCGCGCTGGTCTTCGCCAGCGAAAGCGCCACGGAGCCCACCAACTACTTCGCCTGGAGCACCGGCCAAGAACCCCGGGCGCTGACGGACTTCGCCGATCCGACGCCCCAGCTGCGCCAGATCCGCCAGGAGCTCCTGACCTATCAGCGCGCTGACGGCGTGCCGCTGTCCGGCACGCTCTACCTGCCCGCGGACTACCAGGAGGGCACCAAGTTGCCGCTGTTCATCTGGGCCTATCCGCTCGAATACAACGACAGCAAGACCGCCGGCCAGGTCACCAACACGACCACGCGCAGCCTGCGCCTGCGCGGCGCCACCCACCTGGCCCTGCTGCTGGCCGGCTACGCGGTGCTCGACAACGCCACCATGCCGATCGTCGGCGACCCCGAAACGATGAACGAGACCTTCATCGAGCAGATCGTCGCCGCCGCCCAGGCCGCCATCGACGCCTGCGTCGCCCGCGGCGTGTGCACGCCCGAGCACGTGGTCGTCGGCGGCCACAGCTACGGCGCCTTCATGACCGCCAACCTCCTGGCCCACTGCGACCTGTTCCGGGCCGGCATCGCGCGCAGCGGCGCCTACAACCGCTCGCTGACGCCCTTCGGTTTCCAGAGCGAACGCCGCACCCTCTGGCAAGCGCCGCAGACCTACATCCAACTCTCGCCCTTCTTCGCCGCCGACCAGATCGACGAGCCGCTGCTGATGATCCACGGCGAGATGGACAGCAACCCGGGCACCTTCCCGACCCAATCCGAACGCCTCTACGCCGCCGTCAAAGGCAACGGCGGCACCGCCCGCCTGGTCATGCTGCCCGCCGAAGACCACGGCTACCAAGCCCGCGAATCCTGCCTCCACGCCATCGCCGAAATGGTCGACTGGTGTGAACGCTTCGTCCGCCCCGCCCCCCCAACCCCCACCGAAGCCGCCGCCCCGCGCTGATCTGCGGGGCCTCAGGCGCTTCCAGCTCCCAGCAAGCCCCGGCCCACCGCTCGGCCTCCCAGGTTCACCCACCCTCCCGCGTCGTCAGCGCGACGGCTCGCGACGGACCCTAGGCCTCGACCCGTCGGGACCGCCCCGGGGAACCGCGGATCGGTTTCCCCGGAAAGCCGTTTCAGGGCGACGAACGTGCGGGTTCCTGGGAGAAAGCGCCCAGGGCGGGCGACCGCGCTGCCCTGGCGTTGCGCGCCAGCATCCGGCGATAGGCATCCCGTGACAGACCGGCGATCGGCGCCCCCTGCGTGGCGATCACCAACTCGCAGAGCTCTGCGAGCCGCAGGCGAACCCGAGGGCGTCGGATCGGCGAGCGCAGGGGTCGCTGTTCGCGGAGCCTCGAGGGGATCGCGGGGGCCGGATCGGATTGATTGGCGCAATCTTTCGGGGCGCTTCCCGAATCAGGGGGGTCTCGGGTTTCGGGGCTCGTTCGGGGGCCTCGGGGCGCGCAGACTGCGTTTTTGGGGGGGGCGCTTTGGCCTCGCGGCCCCCCCATGAGCCTCCCCCTCCATGATCCTCGAGCTCGATTCGGTGCGGAAGTCCTATGGGCGCTTCGAGGCCTTGGCGGGCCTCAGCGTGTCGGTGGCTCCGGGGGCGGTCGGGTTGCTGGGGCCGAACGGGGCCGGGAAGAGCACGCTGATCAAGGCCCTGCTGGGGCTGGTGGAGCTGACCTCGGGGCGGGCCAAGGTGCTCGGGCTGGACGTGCGCCGGGAGGCCTCGGCGATCCGCGAGCGCATCGGCTACATGCCCGAGGACGATTGCAATCTGGCCGGGCTGCCCGGGGTGCAGTCCGTGGCCCTGGCGGGGGAGCTGGCCGGGCTGCCGGCGCGCACCGCCCTGCGGCGTGCCCATGAGATTCTCGACCTGGTCTGGCTGGCGGAGGAGCGCTATCGCCCGGTCGAGACCTACTCGACCGGCATGCGCCAGCGCATCAAGCTGGCCCAAGCCCTGATCCACGCGCCCAAGCTGGTGTTCCTCGACGAGCCCACCGACGGCCTCGATCCGGCCGGCCGGGTGCGCATGTTGCGCCTGATCCGCAGCCTGGTGGACAAGCACGGCCTGTCGGTGGTGCTCTCGACCCACATCCTCAGCGATGTGGAACAGATCTGCGACGCCGCGCTGATCCTGGGCCGCGGGCGGCTCCTGATGTACGACACCATCGCGCGGCTGCAGGAGAGCGTCGAGCCGGGCCTGCGCCTGCGCACGGCCGGCGAGATCCAGCCCCTGGTGGAAACCCTGGCGGCCGCGGGGCATCGGGTCGAAGCCCGCGGGCCGGAGCTGGCCTTCCTGCACGGCCACGGCGACCTGGCTGCGGCCGTGCTCTTCGCCGCGCAGCGCTCCGGGGTGTCCTTGCGCGAGCTGGCCAAAAGCCGCAACAGCC
Source organism: Planctomycetota bacterium (assembly GCA_044375105.1). Lineage (GTDB taxonomy): Bacteria > Planctomycetota > UBA1135 > UBA1135 > JBIKLM01. The sequence continues at coordinate 7,508 of JBILNK010000146.1, read as the reverse complement.
TGGAGGACATCTACCTGGAAGCGGTGCGTGCGACCTCCGAGCCCGCCCCGAGCAGCCCCCCCAAACCGGCGCCCGCCCAGAGCCCAGCCCCCTGACATGCCCATCGCCGAACTCGGCTACCGGCCCTGGGAGGGCCAACGCACGGGCCGCCTGATGCGCGCCCTGGCGATCGCGCGGTCCGAGATCGGCATCGCCCAGCAATCCAGCCGTCTGCTGCGCCGGTTCCTGATCTTCGCCTGGCTGCCGATCTTGTACTTCTGTCCGTTCTTCCTGGCTTTCGGCGCCATCGCCGATCCGGGCCGGGATCCGGCCGACCGCGGACTGCTGACCCAGATCGCCGGTTCCCTGCTGCCGCCCGAATCCCTGGCCAAGCTGCGCGCATCGCCGGAAGAGACTCTGCCGGCCGTGTGGAGCATCGCCTTCTTCCTGTTCTTCACCTATACGCAGAGCCTGTTCTCGATGGTCGTGGTGGCGATCGTGGGACCGTCCCTGATCGCCAAGGACCTGCGCAGCAAGGCCTTCCTGGTGTATCTGAGCAAGCCCATCGCCGCTTGGCAGTATCTGCTCGGCAAGCTGGCGACCGTGGGCTTCTTCGTCCTCTCGATGACCCTGTTTCCCGGGGTTTTCCTTTATTTGGTGGGGGTCGCGCTCTCGCCCAGTCTGGCGACCGCGATCAACACCCTGCCGACCCTCGGTCAGGTCGTGTTGGCCTCGATCGCCATCGCCGTGCCCACGGGCCTGCTGGTGCTGCTGCTCTCGACCTGGACCAAGGACCGCCGCTTGGCCACCTTCACCTGGGTGGCCCTGTGGGTCTTCGGCGAGTTCGCCTTCCGTGTGCTCGACACCTCGGCACGCTTTGCTCCCGACGTGGAGCGGCCCCACTGGGCGGCGCTGCTGTCCCTGCGCGAGATGACCACGCGCACCGCGGCCGGGATCTTCGACGTGCGAGGCAGCCTCGAGCGGCTGCTGCGGCAGCTTTCGGACTCCGAGGGCGTGTTCCAACAGCGCGTGTTGGAAATGGCTGCCGGAGCCGGCGAAGCGCGCCTGATCGGCGGGGAGCTCGACGCCCAGAGCCTAGTGCTCGGCAGCGATGGCTATCCTCCCGCGGTCTTCATGGGCGCCCTGCTGCTCCTCTCGCTCGGCTCCGCCATCGTCGTCCTGCGCCGGGCCCACCGGCAGGTGCGCATCTGATGGGCGCGCTGCTCCAGCTCTCGGGGGTCACCAAGCTGTACGGTTTGGTCATCGGCCTCAACGACGTCGAGCTCGAGCTCGAGCCGGGCGTCAACGGCCTGCTCGGCCCCAACGGCGCCGGGAAATCGACCCTGCTCAAGCTGCTGACCGGGCAGCTGCGCCCCAGCGAAGGCCGCGTGCGCGTGCTCGGCGAGGACCCCTGGAACAACCCGCGTCTCTTGGCTCGGCTCGGGTTGTGCCCGGAGCAAGACGCCTTTTACGACCAGCTCACCGCGCTCGAATTCGTGACCAGCCTGGCGCGCCTCTCGGGCCTCGGCTCGAGCGCCGGCGAGCGCGCGCGGGCGGCCCTGGCCCGCGTGGGCGCCAGCGAGTTCATGCACCGCCAGATCGCCGGTTATTCGAAGGGCATGCGCCAGCGCACCAAGCTGGCCCAGGCGATCGTCCACGACCCCGAGTTCCTGATCCTGGACGAGCCGCTGACCGGCACCGACCCGGTCTGCCGACGCGAGATCGTGGACCTGGTGACCCTGCTGGGCCGGCAGGGCAAAAGCATCCTGGTGGCCAGCCACGTGCTGCACGAGGTGCAGGCCATGACCGACCGGTTCGTGCTGATGTACGGCGGGCGCGTGCTGGCCTCCGGCCGGGTGGGGGAGATCCGCGGGCTGATGAACCACGTGCCACACCGCATCCGGGTGCGCTGCGCGGACGCCAAGGTCCTGGCCCAGGCCCTGCTGCGCAATCTGCCCGTCGATGGCCTCGAGATCGATGCGCCGCGCGGCGAGCTGGTGGCCTTGACCCGCGAGCCGGCCGCCTTTTTCGCCGGCTTCCCGGAGGTCGCTTTGGCCAGCAGCGTCGCGATCCACGAGATCGAGTCCGCCGACGACCGCTTGGACGCCGTGTTCCAATACCTGCTGGCGAGCGACTGATGGGCGAACTGATCCGGCTCCAGATCCGCCAGATGCTCGGCGGCCGTCGCCGCTGGCTGGTGCTGCTCGCGCTGAGCCTGCCGGTGCTCTTGACCCTGGCGCTGCGCCTGACCGGGGCGCTCGGGAGGCTCGACCGGGCAGCCGGCGCTGCGACCCTGGTCTCGGAGCTGCGCAGCGGCGAGCTACCCCAGCGCTTCGTGCCCTTCGAATGGCCAGCGGACACCCAGAGTCTGCTGGACGGCAGCCTGCGGCGAACGCCGGGCGGAGTGAGCCACCACGGCCAACGGATCCGCAAGGACCAAATCCTGGTCTGGAACGACGGCGCCCTGGTCCTGTTCGATGGCCAGCTCTGGCGCGATCCCGCGCTGCCCATGCCGAACGCGCAGGTCGGCCTGCGCCATTTCGAGCTCGAGAGAACCGATGAGCCCCGCAGCGCGCGACCTCCGGCGGAGTTCATCTTCGGCCTGCTCCTGTACCTGCTCTATCCGCAGGTGACCTGCCTGCTGCTGGCGCTGCTCTACGGCTCGTCGGTGCTGGCCAACGAGCTCGACGGCAAGACCCTGCCCTACCTCTGGACCCGCCCGATCCGGCGCGCGAGCTTCGTCTTCGGCAAGCATCTCGGCATCGTGCTCGCGCTCTCCGGTCCGACCGCCTTGAGCCTGTGTGCCTCCTGGGCCCTGTTGACGCGCTTCGAACACCCGCGGCTGCTGCTGACCACCCTGCTCGTCTCCCTGGCGGCCTTGCTGTGCTACAACGCCCTCTTCCTGCTGCTGGGCTTCCTCTCTCCGCGGCGCGGCATGATCCTGGGCCTGCTCTACGGCATCCTGTTCGAGCTGCTGCTGTCCTTCGTGCCCGCGGTGATCAATCAGGTCACGGTCAGCTACTTCCTGCGCTCGCTTTACCTGCGCCTGGGCGGCCTGACCCCGCCGAGCGAAATGCCCACCGATCTGGCCGGCGCCCCCCTGCCTCTGACGCTCTTCGCCCTGGGCCTGATCCTGCTCTTGCCCCTGCTCGCCGCCACTCTGCTGGCCACCCACCGCGAGTACGCGGTCAAGGACGAGGCCTGATCGGACCAGTCTGCGGGTCCAAGGCCCGACCGGCAGAGCAGCCGGACCCTCCTGGACAGCGCCTGGGCCGGCCCGTTCCCGCAGGGCTGCCCCCCGTCGGCGGGCCGCCCCAGGCTCGCCGCGAGCTGCTTTAGCCTGACGGGATGCCGCTGAACTCCCTGGGACAGCCGATCGGCCAGGCCCTGCCCGAATTTCGCGCGCCCGCGCCGCCAACGCGGACCCCGCTGCACGGCCGCTTCTGCACCCTCGTGCCCCTCGATCCGTTGGCCCACGGCGAGGCCCTGTTTCACGCCTTCTCCGCCGATCTCGACGGGCGCCTGTGGACCTACCTCAGCATCGGCCCGTTCGCAGACGCCTGCGCTTACCGCGCGGCCATCAACAAAGCCATGGAGCAGCCGGCCACGAGTTTCCTTGCGGTCCTCGACGAGCAGGGCACTCCGGTCGGCGTGATCGCCTGGCTGCGCATTGAGCCCGAGTCCGCCTGCATCGAGATCGGCCACGTCTGCTTCAGCCCCGCATTGCAGCGCACCCGCGCCGCGACCGAGGCCCTCGCCCTGATGCTGAGGCGCTGCTTCGACGACCTCGGTTATCGACGCTGCGAGTGGAAGTGCGACGACTTGAACATGGCCTCGCGACGCGCCGCCGAGCGCCTGGGCTTCACCTACGAGGGCACCTTCCGGCAGGCCACGGTCTACAAAGGCCGCAACCGCGACACCGCCTGGTACGCGATCCTCGATCGCGACTGGCCGGCCCTCCGGCGTGCCTTCGATGCCTGGCTCGACCCCAGCAACTTCGACGGCCAGGGGCAACAACGGCGCAGTCTGGCTCAGATCCGCGGCGGGGCCTGAGCGCGAGGCCTGCGGATTCCTGCGGCGGCACCTCACCGGCCTATTCGTTGGACTGCTCCAAGCTGGCCAGCAGCGCTTCGATGGCGGCCGCACGCTGGCTGTTCATGCCCAGGCCCCGCATCCAGACCAGATGCTCGACGAGGCTCGCCCGTAGGGACTCATCGGCCGAGAACTGGTCCAAACGAGTCATCAACCGACCGAAGAGCAAGTCCGGCATGTCGGGACCGCAGACCAGTCTGGCTGCGGTCAGGATCTCAGTAGATTCCGTCCGATCGATGCATTCCCAGGCCATCATCCGGGCGGTCTCCTCGGCTTCCGGGTCGCCGGCGGCCTGGGCCAGGATTCGCAGGGCGGCATCCTGGTCTTGCGGAGAAGCCAGAGAGAAGCGGGGAGCGACATGACGCCACTCGATCAGCAGGGATAGGGCCAGTGCATCCGCGAAGGGCTCGTCGGACAGCCGCAGCTCCTCCAGCTTGGCGAGCTTCTCGATCCGCAGGGGATCCTGCCCACAGCCCGCGTAGGCTTCGGCGACCGACTTGTAGAGGTCGTTCTGGCTGTTCTCGAGGGCTCGGACCAGCTTGGCGAGTCGCTCGCTGCACGGGCCCAGGGACTGGGCCAGGAAGACGGCGGGCAACAGGGTGATCACGTCCTTGGCCGAGAAGCGCAGCACCGAGGGCTTGGCGTCTTTGACGAGGCGCTGCACGATTTCGGCGTCCTCCAGTCCGGCGTGGCCCCACAGGGCATAGAGAAGCGCGAGCGCGGACCAGTAGTCGAGCAGCTCCGCCCGCGAGTACTCTCCTTCCGGTTCCTGCGTGGGCGCATCCTGTGCCATCCCCTCGGGCCCCTGCAAAGGCGCCTGTTCGAGTGCCTCGCGACGGCCATCGGACGCCTTCAGCCAGGCTTCGATTCCGGCCAAGCAGTAGGCATCCACCGTGCGGCGCAGCTCCAAGGGATAGATGGCGGGGAGCCCGCTGTCCTCGTTGCCCGGCAGGCTCAAGACCCTTTCGAGCCGCAGGGCCTGGGGGCAGGGGGATTCGGCCCCGCGCAGCGCTGCCGCGATGGCGGCGGACCGCACCAGCTCCGGCGGATGGACCTCCCCAGGCGAAATCCAGTCGTCGAAGTGGGCCCGAAAGTCGGCCACCCCGAGCCGGGTAGACAGGGCCAGGAACACAGCGCCCCGCACCAAGTGGTCCTCTTCCGGCGCCTGCACGATCTGGTGCAGCAGGCGTAGGACCTGGTCGGGTGCTTCTGAGGCGGCTGCCGCGGCCTGAGCGTCCTTCGGGGCCGTCTGGGCACCCCCGGCTGGGGTCCCCAGGACGGCTGCCCGGGGTACCGGGGGGCTGCTGTCCGGGGCATCCGGTTGGCGCTCGGAACGGGCGGAAGGGGTCCCCTTCGGAGTCGGCGCCGACGAACTCTGGACAGGCCGAGATCCAGCGCTATCCAGACCCCGTTGCGAGCGCGCCTGCGCGGCGCTTTCGTCCAGCGCCCGGCCGAGCTCGGCGATGATCGGCAGGGCCCGAGCATGGAACTGCGCGGGGCTGCGGGCTTCTTCCCGCAAGCGCTGGATCAGGGAGTCGATCGCCGACACGGCGTCCTGCGCAAGCTGCGCCTCCGTGGGCGTGACCGCTTTGGGCTCCGCGAGGCTTGCCTGCGCTAGCCCATCGAGGCCTTCGACTGCCGCTCGCTCCGCCGAGAATCCTTCCCCCAGCGAGCGGTCCGAGAGCTCGGCCACCATGTCCAGCGCTCTGGGAACCGAGGCCGCAGGCGCTTGCTGCTGGGCTCCATCGGGCGTAACTGAACCCGGGTCGAAGCGCATCCAAACGACCAGGCTGGCGAGGCAGACTCCAGCCAGGGCGACTGCGACAATGGCTGCGACAACGGGGCGGCGGGGCGGGGGCATGGCGAGGCGGAACGATGGTGCGGATGTCCGGGGGGATGCCCGGGGGTGGAGTCGGATCACGGCGCCGGCGTCCGAGGCGGACGGGCGGGCACCGATGCAGCGCGGGCAGGCCTCCACGCGTCAGAGGCAGCGGCGTGCTCCTCTCGGGCGTGGAGGCGGCGCAGAGCACGGCTGTGGACACCTGGAAGGGTGGCCGAGGCCGCTGGCCGGCCAGAGGCTAGGAAACATCAGTGCGTCGCGAGAATACCAGCCTCTGTGGCCGCCGGATGGTGGCCCAAAGACATGCTGACGGGCTGATCCTGCGACGCGGGCGTAGCCCGCGTCGATTTCGTTTCCTCAGACCTTCAGAGGCCAGCGGACAGGCAGGCTTCAGCGCTCGGGTCAGAGTGAGATTCGGGTATTTCCCGGCGGTTCAGGGAGTCGCTGTGCAGGCTTGCTTGCAGGCTTGGTACACCTCGAGCGCGGCGTCTTGGCAGTCCTGCAGGAACACCGGATTCTGGTGCTTCGACAGGCAGATGCCGAGAATCGAGAAATCGCAGACCCAGCTGCGCTCGTGGCAGAAGTCCACCTTCTTCTCGTAGTTCTTCCAGCAGGCCTCCACGCAGGGATTCATCGGTCCCGAGGGCTTCTCTGGTTTGGAGGCCGTGGGGCCTTGGGCACCGGCCGACGCACTCTGGGCGGCGGCGGCGCTGCTCGGCGTGGGGGAGAGCCAGGGAGCTGCTGTCGGCGACCCGGACAGGCCGGCCAGGTCCCTGTCCGCGAGCGAGAGGCCGATCGGATGCATCCAGGCGGTGCCGAAGGTGGCGAGGGCGGTGGCGAGCGAAAGGGCGAGCTTCATCGGTATGGGCAGGGCGCTTGGGTTGCAAGTCGCTCAGCAGCACCCGTGGCTAGGGCGACGGATACAAAGACCTGGGAAGTCCAGCAGGGCATCAGGCGATCCGCGAAAACCGGAGAAAATTCCGGTGGATCGGACCGGCGAGGAGCGTGATTCCCTGTTTTTGTGCACGCTGTCGCTTCGGATCCGCGTCGTTCACGCCGGGGATCCCGAGGCCAGCGCATGGAGTGGCGGATGCCCGTGCTGAAAACCTGTCGAGTTCTCGGACTCGCGAGCCAAAGCACTGGAACCGCTGCTCGCCTGGGCGGGTTCAGACCAAGCGGCTTCCCGGGACCACGGCCAGTTCGCCGTCGTCGAGGAAACGCACCCAGGCCTTTGTGCCGCCGTCGTAGTCGGGGGCCTCGAGCAGCACACTCGCCGGGTGGCCGTAAGCGCGGACTTGGCGCTCGGCGGGGAGGCCTTCCCCGCGGAAGGCGCGCAGGAAGGGGTTGTGCTCGGCTTCGCGGCCGATCGTGGTCGATTCCATGTGCCCGGGATGCACTTCGGTTTCCGGCGGCAGGGCCAGCAGGGTGCCGAGCAATGATTCGCGCAGCTCCTCGAAGCGCCCGTGGCCGGCGGCGCGCGTGCCGCCCACGGAGCCGCGGAACAGGGTGTCGCCGGTGAAGACGTGGGCGTCGTTGAGCAGGTAGGCGAATTGGCCGCGGGTGTGCCCCGGGGTCCACAGGGCGCGGATGCGCAGCC
>JBILNK010000020.1:0-36184 GCA_044375105.1 Planctomycetota bacterium | reverse complement strand
CCTGGCCGCGCTGATCGGCTGGGTCCCGCTGCCCAGCGTGCGCGCCGCCTCCGCCCCGCAAGGCGGCGGCCCGGTGGTGGTCGAGATCGGGGAGCAGCTGTCGGCTGGCAGTCTCAGCCTGGTGCGCCGGGGCATCGCCAGGGCCCGCTCCAGCGGCGGCACCTTGGTGCTGCAGCTCGACACGCCCGGGGGCAACGTGGAGCTGATGTGGAAGCTGGCCCGGGCCATCGATCGAGCCCGCAGCGAGAAGCTGAGCGTGGTGGCGCTGGTCGACAAGCACGCCCTGTCCGCCGGAGCCCTGTTGGCCCTGACCTGCGATTCGATCTACATGACCCCGGGGTCGACGATCGGCGCCGCCATGCCGATCCAGCCCGGGGGCTTGGCGCTGCCCGGGGCGGTCGGCGAGAAGTTCCTCTCGACCTTCCGCGCCGACTTCCGCTCCTGGGCCGAGAGCCACAGCCGCAGCGGACTCCTGGCGGAAGCCATGGTCGATCCGGCGGTCGAGGTGATCCTGATCGAAGAGAACGGCCTCGAGCGCCTGGTCAGCGGCAGCGAATGGGACGAGCTGGCCGCCAGCGGGGCCGCGGTCACCCGCAAGGCCACGATCAGCGCCAAGGACCGCCTGTTGACCCTGACGGCCGAAGAGGCCGTGCGGCATGGCATCGCCAATGGTCTGTGCCGCGACCTGCCCGACCTGATCGCCGGCAAGCTGTTCATGGACTTGGCGGCCGCCGGGTACGTGCGCGAGACCGGCGCCGAGCATCTGGCCTCCCTGCTGGCGGGCGCCGGGCCGCTGCTGATCCTCCTGGGGGCTCTGTTCCTGTATCTCGAGCTGCAGACCCCCGGCTTCGGGCTGTTCGGGGGCCTCGGGCTCTTGTGCTTCGCGCTGATGCTGTTCGGCGGCTATCTGGCGGGGCTGGCGGGCTTCGAGCACTTCGTTCTGATCGGCCTGGGCCTGGCGCTGGTGCTGGTGGAGATCTTTCTGATCCCGGGCACCTTGATCGCGGGCCTCGCCGGTCTCGTGTGCGTCGTGCTCGGATTGATCTGGAGCCAGCTCGGACCCGCGCTGCCGCTCTCCTCCGCGCTCGACCGCCACCTGCTGTTGGCCGCCTTCAACACCACCGTGCTGTGGTCCGCGGGCGGCCTCTTGGGCGCCGCGCTCGCCACCCGGCTCCTGCCGCACACGCCGCTCGGACGGCGCATCCTGCTGGCCCCCGCCGATTCCCGCGGCACCCACGGGGCCGCGCTGCCCGACGCGGCCCCCGACCGCGGATCCGAGGCCCTGATCGGCGCCCTGGGGGTGACCCTGACGCCCATGCGGCCCGTGGGCAAAATCGAACTGCTCCTCGAGCCCGGCGTCGAGTACGAGGGCTCCGCGGTCGGCCCGGCCCTCGAGCGGGGGGTGCGCGTGCGCGTGATCGAGCGCTCCACCGGTCGCTTGATGGTGGAGGCCGTCCCGGAGGGCGGCGCCGCCTCGGTCTGAGGCTCCCGAGACCCCTGGCCCGCGCCGTTGGACCGCGGGGGCCCCAGCCGCGGCGGGCCTCGCCCCGGGCAGCGCCTGTGGCCCGATCGGGGGCGGCGGGGCCACCGGCGCCGCGGAGATGCGGCGCTGCGGTACAGGTGTGCGCTGCCTTGACCGGGGCAAGCCGCAACGGAACCGGTGCCGGGGGCCCTGGAAGCGGATGCCCTGGCTGGCGGGCGCGGCCCGGTGTGCTACAAGGCCTCGCATGGTCGTTGCGCCCCTCGCCCTCAGGGGATCCAAACTGGCCGCGTCCGCCCCGTTGCCATGACCTGGGCCTTCGGACTGGCCGGACTGGCCCTGTTCCTGTTCTTGATCGAAATCTTCGTGCCCAGCCACGGCGCGTTGAGCGTGATCGCATTCGCGGCCCTGGCGGGCGGGGTCTACGAGGCCTATCAGGTCTCGGTCGGCTTCGGCAGCGCCTTCCTGCTGGGCGTCAGCCTGGCCATGCCGCCCTTGGTCATGGTCGGTTTCCGCGTCTTCCCGCGCACCTGGGCCGGCCGGCTGCTGATCAACCGCGGGCTTTCGTTCGAATCCCGGCCGGCCACGGACGAACGGGACCTGGGCCTGGTCGGCACGACCGGCTCGGTCCTGACGCCCCTGCGCCCCGCGGGCCACGCCCTGCTCGACGGGCGGCGCGTGGACGTGCTGACCCGCGGCGAGAGCATCGAGGTCGGCGCTCCTGTGCGCGTGATCGAGGTGCTCGGCAACCGGGTGGTGGTCGCCCGCGCCGACGCCCCGGCCCCGAGCGCCCCGCCCGAAGCTCCGCGAGCGCCCTGATCCGCGCTCCAGCGCCCGGCCTGCGCAGCGCTGACCCGCGCGGCCGCCCCGGCTCCGCCCTGCCCGGGCCAAACCCCTGAAACACCCGGCCGCCCCCCGGCGGCCCGCGATCCCGATCGTCCGATCCGCGCCGTGCCCGACTGCGACCCAGACCGGCCCACGACGCAGCCCCCGACAAGCGGCCCCAGCGGCCGGTTCCCATCCCTCGCCATGTTGTCCGATCCCGCCCTCCCGCTCCCGATCCTGGCCCAGAGCGAAGCCGTCACGACCGTGGCCGCGGTCGCCACGGCCGTCCTGGTGCTGTTGTTCGTCGCGCTGTTCCTGCGCTACGCCAACCTGTACGTGCGTTCGCTGCTGACCCGCGCCGGGATCGGGATCCTGGACATGGTGGCCATGACCCTGCGCAAGGTGCCGCCGGCCAAGATCGTCGATTCGCGGGTGCTGGTCGTGCAGGCCCGCATCGGCGACATCGACAAGCGCGATCTCGAGGCCCACGTGCTGGCCGGCGGCGACATCGAGCGCGTGGTGCGCGCCCTGATCGTGGCCGACCGCGCGGGCATCAAGCTGGACTTCCGCACCGCCGCCTCGATCGACCTGGCCGGCCGCGATGTGCTCGACGCCGTGCGCACCTCGGTCACGCCCAAGGTGATCGATTGCCCCAATCCCGCCCAAGGCAAGAGCGAGATCGCGGCGGTGGCCGCCGACGGCATCCAGGTGCTGGCCAAGGCGCGGGTGACCGTGCGCACCAACATCTCGCGCCTGGTCGGCGGCGCCGGCGAAGAGACGATCATCGCCCGCGTCGGCGAGGGCATCGTCTCGACGATCGGCTCGAAGCGCAGCCACAAGGAGGTGCTCGAGAACCCGGACCACATCTCGAAGACCGTGCTGGCCCGGGGCCTCGATGCGGGCACGGCCTTCGAGATCGTCTCGATCGACATCGCCGACGTCGACATCGGCAACAACATCGGTGCGCGGCTGCAGGCCGACCAGGCCGAAGCGGACAAGCGCGTGGCCCAGGCCATGGCCGAGAAGCGCCGCGCCATGGCGGTCGCCGAGGAGCAGGAGTTCAAGGCCCGCGTGATGGCCAACCGCGCCGAGGTCGTGCTGGCCGAGGCCGAAGTGCCGCGCGCCATCGCCCGTGCCCTCGAATCGGGCAATCTGGGCGTGATGGACCTGTACCGCATGCGCAACATCGAGGCGGACACGCAGATGCGCGCCACGATCGGCGACGGCACCGGCGCCAAGCCGAGCGAAGCGCCGATTCCCAAGCTGTGACCGTCGAACGGCTGGATCGGCTGGAAGACGGCCCTTCAGGAACCGGTTCGGGCCTCGGCGGCGTCGGGATCGGCCCTCGGCCCCCAGGACGCCCGTAGAGAGGACCGCCGATGCCCTGGAGTCCCACCGCCGACCGCGCCGACCGCGCCGACAGCACCCCGCGTGGGCGGCGCGGTCGGCTACGGGGCGCAAGCCCCTGCCCAAGGACCATAGCCCGGGGCGGGGCCCTGCCCGGCGCCCCGTCCGGCAGCCACCCGATTCCCCGCAGCCCCTCAGAATCGTCTCGGGGGGCTCCCGAGCGCACACATCCGCCTGTTCACAGGCCTTGGGGCCTCCCTGCGGCCGGCCTCGAGGCCGAGCAGGCGCCCCTGGGGCTCGGCCCGAGCTGAACGTCGATCCGCTGAACCCGCGCAACGAACCCGCCCCGATGCCGCCCCTGCCGCTGTCCGCCCTGTCGCCGGGCCTGCTGGCGTTCGACATGCAGGATTTCCTGCAGTCGGCGTTCCAGATCCTGGTGCTGGTCTTTTTCTTCGGCGCGCCGCTGCTCGGTCGCGGCGCCAAGCAGCGCGGGGCCACCGGCCGTCCGAACCCCGCTCAGCGCCCCCGGCGCCGCAGCGAGGCCGAGGAGCGCGGCGAGGACATCTGGCGGCAGCTGCTCGAGGGCCTCGAGCAGAAGCCCGCGGCCGCGCCTGCGCCCCAGAAGACCGGTCCGCGCCCGGTTGCCGCCGCGGCGCCGGCGGCCGCCAGCGCCGCGGAGCGCAGCGCCCCGCGGCCGCTCGAGAGCGAGCTGGCTCCGGGGGAGCTGACCGACATCGACTTCAGCGAGATCGATGAGGAGGCCCTCGAGCGCGCGCCCGAGAGCGCCCACCCGGTGTTGCCGGAGGTCAGCTCCGAGGAGATCGGCGTCGGCGCGGGCGCCAGCGCCGGCATCGAGTCCGTGTCCTCCGGCGAGGCGGCCGCCGAAGCCCAGCGAGAACTGGCGAGCGGCGAACTGCCGCGCTTCGTCCTGCCCCGCGGTGCACAGGATTGGCGCCGGGCGCTGCTGCTGGCCGAGGTGCTGGCGCCGCCCGTGTCCCTGCGGACCGAGCGCGGGAGGCTGATGCCGGGCAGGCCCCCTGGCCTCTCCTGATCAGAGCCCGCCAGCGCCCGCCAGCGACCGATCCAACCAGCCGACGAACTCCCCATGGCCAGGCCGCGTTCCAAAGCTCAGCACCTCCCCCGAACGAGCGGCGCCCGCGCCCAGCCCGCCGGGCAGGAGCCGCCCCAGACCAAGTCCGCCACCCAAGGGGCCGCGGGCGAAGGGGCAGCCGGCTCCGGGCGCGCGCGGGGACGCTCTGGGCGCAGCGCTCGAGCGCCCGAACGGGTGGGCCGAGGCGCCGCTGGGCGAGCGGCCAAGGCCGAGCCCGCCGCGCGGGCCGCATCCGTGGCGCCGCCGGCCGCGGCGGCCGCCGCCGAGGTCGCCCCGGTCGGCGCCTGGCTGATGAAGTCCGAACCCGAGGTCTTCTCGTACGCCGATCTGCTGGCCAGCCCCGGCCGCCGCACGGGCTGGGACGGCGTGCGCAACTACCAGGCCCGCAACTTCATGCGCGATCGCATGCGGATCGGCGATCCCGTGCTCTTCTACCACAGCAACAGCCAGCCGCCGGCGCTGGTAGGCCTGGCGCGGGTGGTGGGGGCGGCCCGTCCGGATCCGACCCAGTTCGACCCCCAGAGCGAGCATTTCGATCCGGATTCCGATCCCGACGCCCCGCGCTGGCTGGAGGTCGAAATCGAAGCCCAAGGCGCCCTCCCGCGGGCCGTTTCGCTCGACGAGCTGCGCGCGGAGCCCCGCCTGGCGGGGCTGCAGCTGCTGGCCCGCGGCAACCGCCTCTCGGTCCTGCCGGTCTCTCCAGTGCACCTCCAGGCGATCTTGGACCTGGCCCAGGCCACCCCGAGTAGCCCGACCAAGTCCCAGAAATCGGCCAAATCCGGTCCCCGCAGGGCCTCCGGGCCCAGTTCCAGGGCCCCCAAGGGACCGGTCGGGGGCGACAAGACCTAGACTCCGGGCACTTCGGGCCCTGTGGCCGGGGCCCGCTCGGGCTCCCCGGCTGCGATCGACCCGACCGAGGGGCTGCCCGGCGCCCGGCCTTCCCGAGCCGCGCGCGCCAGCCAGCCCCCGCACCTACTCCGGGCCGCTTCCCGGCCCATTCCTCCGGATCCTCCGGATCTCCGGCCTCCCCGATGGGGGCCTTAGCTTCGGTCCCTCCCTGCAACGATGACCCAGACCTTCGAGAACATGGTGGCTGCCATCCAATCCGTGCGCGACGACGTCGAGAAAGCGCGCGCGGGCAACAAGGCGGCCTGCGCCCGCGTCCGCAAGGTGATGCAGGACGTCAAGAACTACGCCCAGGACCTCCGCAAGGAGATGCTGGAGCTGCGCGACAGCGGCACCGGCGGCGCCACGAAGTGAGCCCACCGGGCGGGCCCTGGGCCCCGCGGCCACCCAAACCCCGGGTCTGACCCGCACGCTCCAGCGCCCAAGGCGCGGCCCAGCTTGTGGCCCGCGCCTCCGATCGCCCCTCGGGCGAGCAGACCGCCCGCGGCGGTCGCTCGCCCGAGGGCCGCTTTGTGCCGATCGAGCCCACCGGCTCGGCCCCTGCGCGGTCCGTGCCCCTGAGAAGCTGGGAATGGATCGGCGCTCAGCGTCGATTCCAGTGTCTGCGGCCGCCAGACGGCGGCCCAAAGGCACGCGGACAGGCTGGTCTTGCGGCTCGGGCTTGGCCCGAGTCGATGTTTTCGCGGGCTGTCAGGCTGCGCTTGGCGGGCCCGGATCACCGGTCGGGATGTCCAGGGCCGGATCGACATCCAGGCAGGGCACTTCGAAACCCGCGGGCCGCCGGCGGAGCAGCCAGTGGCGGCGCACCGCAGCCCAGGGCAGCGGAGCGTAGTGGTGGGGGAACAGGGCGCCGCCCCGCGAGGGCTCGAGGCAGAGGTGCGGGGCCAGCTCGGCGGGATCGAGCTCCAGCAGGTAGACCTCGGCCGCGCCGGCGAAGTGGGCGTTGAGCGTGCCGCGCAGCTGCTCCGCGAAGGACAGGTGCACGAAGCCTTCGCGCTCGAAGCCGGAGGGACTCCAGCCGGCGGCCCCGCTCTCGAGGGCCAGGCTGAGGGGCATGGGCAGGGCCAGGTGGAACAGGCGCTTGCTCATCGGGCCTCCGGCAGGACCTCCAGGGGCGCGGCGCCGGCGCGCCGGGCGAAGGCCTGGATCGCGGCCTCGCCCGCGGCGTCGAGGCGCAGGGTTTGCTCGCCGACGTACAGCCGCACGTGCTCGAACAGGGCCCCGTCGTCGAATTCGGCGGCGTAGCGCCGCAGGGTCGGCAGGGTCGCCTCCGGGGCCCGGTGGGCCAGGCGCAAGGAACGCTCGAGGGCCCGATCGATCGCCTGGATCCAGTCGGACCCGATCGAGCGGTGCGCGGCCACGCCGCCGAGCGGCAGCGGCAGCCCGGCTTCGCGCTCCCAGGTCGTCCCCAGGTCCTCGACCAGCTCGAGCCCGCGCTGCGGGTAGGTGAAGCGGCCTTCGTGGATGCACACGCCCAGGTCGACGTGGCCCGCTTCGAGCGCGGGCATGATCGCGTCGAAGCGCAGCACGGAGAGCTCCACCGGCTCCGGGTGGAAGGCGGACCAGAGCCGGGCGGCGGTGGTGCCCAGGCCGGGCACGGCCACGCGCGGGCGCTCCGGCAGAGGCACGCCGCGGCGCTTCAAGACCACCGGGCCCACGCCGTAGCCCAGGGCGGAGCCGCTGCGCAAGAGGATCCAATCGCGCGGCAGATCGAGCAGCGTGGCGAAGCTGAGTTTGGCCACATCGAGGGCCCCCGCGCGCGCGGCCTGATTCAGCGCTTCGACATCGTCGAGGGTCCAGTGCACGGCGCGCTGGGGCTCGAGCGCGACGACCCCCGAGAGCAGGCCGTGGAAGGCGTAGGTGTCGTTGGGGCAGGTCGATAGCCCGATGCGCAGGGGCTTCACGGGGCCGGGCTCCAATCGGGCAGCGACAGCGCTTCGAGCGCCACGGCGCGGGCGGCCTCCAGCGCGCCCTGGATACGCCAGCGCTTGGGATCGCGGTCGCCGACCACGTTGGACAGGCCGCGCACGATCGCCAGCGGAACGCCCGCCAGGGCGCAGGCGGTCGCCAGGGCGAAGCCCTCCATGTCCTCGGCGTCCGCGGCGGGGAAGCGCCGCCGCCGCTCGGCGACCTGGGCCGGGCTCGCGGAGGCCGCGCAGGTGGTCAGGAGGGTCCCGGCGGCCCGCGGGCCGGGGCTCGGCAGGCACAGCGGGAGCTGGTTTTCGATGCGCGGGCTGCCGCGCCCCAGGCTCTCCCCGGGCCACTGGGGGAAGCCCAGGGCGGGCGGGTCGATGAACCCGGCGCCTTCCCCGACCCCGACCCCGGTCAGCGCGCAGGCCCGGAACCAGCAGGCGCTGCCCACGGGCCAGCGCGCGGGGTCATAGGTGCCCGCGATGCCCACCAGCAGCACCCGGGACGGTCCGAGCCGGGCCAGGAGCTCGGCTGTGCGCGCCGCCGCCGCCACCGGGCCGAATCCGCAGAGTTCGAGCCGCAGGGGCCCCTCCGGCAGGCCCCCGAGCTCCTCGAAACGGCGGCGTTCGAGCTCCGTGGGCAGCAGTACCAGGGTCTTCGGCGGTGCGCTCATCAGCGGGCTGATTGGTGCAGATGTATAACCTTTGCCCTCGAAATCCGGCGCCCCCGCTCGACTCCTCCCGCCCCGTGGCCCAACTCGACCCCCAGATCCTGACCGGCATCCAGCTCTTCGCCGACCTGGGGCCCCGCGTGCTCGCCGAGCTGGCCGCCCTGGCCAAGCGCCAGCGCTTCGAGCTCGGGCGGCACCTGTTCCGGGCCGGGGAGCCGCGCACCTCGCTGCTGTACCTCTCGGCGGGCCGCGTTTCGATCAGCGATCCCGCCGGCGACGCTTTCGGGGACCAGCCCCTGAGCTATGGACCCGGCGACGTGCTCGGCGAGGGCGTGTTGATCGAAGGCAGCCGCCACACCGTCGACGCCCTGGCCAGCGAACCGACCGAGGTGTGGGCCTTCGAGCGCGACGACCTGGTGCGCTTCTTCGCCACCCGCGCCGAGGAGCGCGCGCTGGTGTTGCGCTCGGCCCTGCAGCTCCTGACCCGGCGCCTCGAGCAGCTCAGCCAGCAGCGCTTTCCCGAGCTGGCCCAGTACTCCACCGGGCGCACGCGCAGCGAACACGACCTGCTCGGCGATCGCGAGGTGCCGCGCGACGCTTATTGGGGTGTGCAGACCGCCCGCGCGGTGGAGAACTTCGCCGTCTCAGGCCGCGTACTCAGCGACTACCCCGAGCTGATCCGCGCCCTGGCCCTGGTCAAGCAGGCCGCCGCGCGCGCCAACCGCGAGTGCGGCGTGCTGCCCTCCCACATCGCCGAAGCGATCGAACTGGCCTGTCTCGAGCTGCGCTCCGGCCGCCTGCACTCGCAATTCGTGGTCGACCCGATCCAGGGCGGCGCCGGCACCTCGACCAACATGAACGCCAACGAGGTGATCGCCAACCGCGCGCTGGTGCACCTCGGCCACCAAAAGGGCGAGTACGAGCACTGCCACCCGAACAACCACGTCAATCGCAGCCAATCGACCAACGACGTCTATCCCACCGCGCTCAAGCTGGCCATGGTCGACGCCAACCAGCGCCTGCTCGGCGAGCTCGACCTGTTGGTGGCGGCCTTCAAGGCCAAGGGCGGCGAATTCGCCTCGATCCTCAAGATGGGCCGCACCCAGCTGCAGGACGCGGTGCCGATGACCCTCGGGCAGGAGTTCGACGCCTACGCGCGCTCGATCGCCCAGGAGCGCGAGGCGCTCGAGTCCGCCGAAGTGCGCCTCTTGGCGGTCAACATGGGCGGCACGGCGATCGGCACCGGCTTGACCGCGCCCGCCGGCTACGCCCAGCGCTGCGTCGAGCACCTGGCTCAACTGACCGGCCGGGACGTGCGCCTGGCGCCGGACCTGATCGAGGCGACCCAGGACACCCAGGCCTTCGTGCTCTACTCCGCCTGCCTCAAGAGCGTGGCGGTCAAGCTCTCGAAGATCGCCAGCGACCTGCGCCTGCTGTCCTCCGGGCCGCGGGCGGGCCTGTCGGAGATCTTTCTGCCGCCCATGCAGCCCGGCAGCTCGATCATGCCCGGCAAGGTCAACCCGGTGATCCCCGAGCTCGTCAATCAGGTGGCCTACAAGGTGATCGGCAATGACCTGACCGTGACCCTGGCGGCCGAAGCGGGCCAGCTGCAGCTCAACGTGATGGAGCCGGTGATCGCCGATGCGATCCTAGAGTCGGTTTCGGCGCTCTCGGCCGCGGCGCGCACCTTCCGCCTGCGCTGCGTGACCGGCATCCGCGCCAACGCGGCGCGCTGCCGCGAGTACGTCGAGCGCTCGATCGGCGTGGTCACCGCGCTGGTGCCGATCCTGGGCTACGAGGTCTCCACGCGGCTGGCCGCGCGGGCCCTGGCCGAGGACCGCGGCATCGTCGAGCTGGTGCGCGAGGAGGGCCTGCTCTCCGAGGAGCGCATCGCCCACCTGCTGGCGCCCGAGCGCATGGTGCGCGACGTGAACGGGCCGCTCTGAGCCCGGTCGCTCGGTCCGGGGAACGTCCCTCGGCCGGCGGTTATGTTGGCTCCCGGGGCCGCTGGGTATCCATCCAAGCTCCCTGGCCAGAGCGAGGCCGGGCCGTGGATCGCGTTGGGCCGGGCCCGCTGGATCTGGGCTCGGCGCGTCGAATCCGTCGGCCAACCGGCCGGGGGCTAGCGCCTGTACCATCGGCCGATCTATGGCGCGCTCGCTGGCATCGCTGCCCTGGCTGGGGGCCGTCGGTCTGGCGCTGCTCGCCGCGGGCTGGCTGTCGCTGTCCGGCGGCGGCCCGGCGGCGCCCGAGGGTGCCGCTGCCCTGCCGCGCGCGGCCGACGCGGCGGGAGAGACCCGTGCGAGCGCGCCGAGCAACGCTCGCAGCGAGGCGCTTTCCGCCCCGTTCGCGGAGCGCCGCGCGGCCGAGGGCCCGGCGACCACGGCCCGCAGGGCGCCGGGCGCGGCCCTGCCGCCGGCGGGGGCCTGCGTCGCAGAGGCACAGGCCCTGTCGCTGCCGGGAGGCAGCACGCTGACCTTGGTGGGCCGTGTGCTCGGGCCCGACGCCTCGCCGGTGCCCGAAGGCACAGGTCTGTCCCTGCACGCGAGCTTCGCCGAAGCGGGCCGCAGCGTGGTCAAGTCCAGCGACTGCCGGGTGGGCGCAGACGGGCGCTTCGAGGGCCGCATCCAGATCGGCAGCGCCAGCGGGCGCGCGCAGGCGGCGCTCGAGTTCCAGGTTCTGCGGCCCGCGCCCAGCCCGCACTGGTCGGCCCGCTGCCGCCTTGCGGATGCCAGCACCGGCGGCCGCTACGACGTGGGGACCCTGCGGCTGCTCGCGCTGCCGCCGCTCGTGTCCGGTTTCGTGGTCGACGGTCAAGGGCGGCGTCTGCCCGGCATCTCGGTGCGCGTTTGTTCGCCCCTCGCCGGCGATCCCGATGGCCGCGACCCGGCTCCCTTCCGAGGTGGCGTCGATGCGCTCCGCGCCCTGCACCTCGGCACGGCCTTGGCGCGCATCCCGGGCGCGACCAGCGATGCCTTGGGCGCCTTCGTGCTGTTCGGCGAAGTCGCCGGCGCGGATCTCGTGCTCGTGGCCAGCGATGCCGAGCGCAACACCGCCCGTTTCTTCCGGCCGGGCGAGAGCGATGTCGAGCTCTGCTTCTCGGATCTGTTCCGGGTCGCCGGGCTCGTGCAGGTCCGCGAGGGGGCGGCCGCCTGCCAGGTGCTGCGCGTGGCGCTCTTTCCCGCGGGCGCTGGATCGAGCGATCCGCTGGGCTTCGACTCCTTCGGGGAGCAACACCTGCCGCCCGAGGGCGGGCCCGGCTCGGGGTCGGCGTTCGACTTCGGCAGCGTGCCGGGCCTTTCGAGGCTCGGGGCCTCCAGCGGCGGCTGGCCGGTGCCCGTGCCCAAGGCCCTGATCGACGCCTGGGCTTCAGAGCAGCCACAGGACGAGCGCCTGTTCGCTCAGGACGCCGGCGGCGGGGTCCTCGAAATGCGGCTAGGGCCGGGGGGCCATTTCCGCCGCGTGTTGCAGCACCAGGGTTCCGCCCGGGAGCTGCGCTCCCTGTCGTTTTCCCTGGGCCTGCATCCGGCCGGCCGCTATCGCCTGGTGTGGGGCGGCCTGCGGCGGGTCCAGCGCGGGCAGGGGATCGGGCTCGAGCCGGTCGAGCGCTCGTTCGAATTCGAGCTCGGCGCCCCGCAGCCGGAGCGGCGTTTCCTGGCGGCGCTGGAGCTCGATTGAGGCCGCCGGCACGCCGCTTGCTCTAGGCCGGCGCCGGCGTCGCCCGGGTGCGGTCCAAGGCTCGCAACCGCGCCCGGGCTCGCCGGCACCTGTGCTTCGTCGGGCCGGCGATCCGTGGGGCCCGGATCCGATCTCAAGGCCATTTCCTGGGGGGCCGAGCGTCGGTGCTCGATTCGATCGGCGGGGCCCCTGCCGCCGTGTGGGCAGCGGGCGGGCCCCGGGTCTCCAACGGAGTTTGTCGCCTCGAAAGCGGCTTCGTCGCGGCAGAGCTCGATCGAGGGCCGCCAGGCGCCCTGGATCGCGCTGGATCGCTCTGCATCGCGTCGGTTCCTGTGGTTCCAGCCGCAGGCCCCGGCTGCGGCCGAAGGCGTTTCGCAGCTCCCCTTCGCCGCCGGCGGCCGAGGCCTAGGGCGGGAAGCCCCTCTGCCCGCGACCCGGAGCCCGCTCCGGAGGGGGGCGAGCTTGCGACTGGAGGGGCCGGCGCGGCCCTGGGCCCGACTGTCCGGCTCAGAGGACAGCGCTGTGCTCCCCGGTACACACACCGACCCGGGCGCCCCTCTAGCGCGCGCGGCCTACAGGTCCGCTTCCCGATACCAGGCGTGCCAGCCGCCTCCCAGGTCCCGGGCGATGTCCGCGGTCCAGGTCCCGACCGGCACCTGTTGCGCCCGCGGCGGCGGCGTGGCTCCGAAGTAGAGCCCGCGCTTGGCGCCGGGGGTGTCCGTGCCGAGCAGGTCGCAACGCAGGGAGCCGTCCGAACTGTGGCGCAGCCGGTCCAGGGGCCACAGCCCGACCCAGCGCGCCGGCAGCTCCACCTGGGCCGCGGCGGCGGATCGGGACTCCTCCGCCAGCTGCGCCAAGCCCGGGCGGGCCAGGCGCAGGCCCAGGGGCCGCGGCCATCCCTGCTGGGCGGCCAGCAGTCCCGCGCCGAGCAGCAGCCAGGGCAGAGTCCACCAGGTTCGTGCGCCCCGGGCCAGGGGGTGGTCCAGGCGCCGAGCTCGGTGCCAGGCCATGGCGGAACCCACCACGAAAACCGGTCCGGCGAAGAGCGAGAGGATGCCCGCGAGCACCCACAGCATGTAGAAATGCCCGAGCGGCGGCAGGGCCGAGGCCGCCAACAGGGCGGCGATCAGCAGGGCCGCCAGGCTGAGCCAGCGCGCCCAGAAGCGCGAGCGCCTCAGGACTTCGAGTTGTTCCGGGGTGGGGGCGAGCTGGCCGGTCGCTTCAGGATTGCGGATCGCGATCAAGGGCGTCTGGAGCGAGGGGGCGGTCGGGGGGGGTGAACAGGCCCTGCGAGCGGCCTGCGGCGCCCTGGGCTGGCCAAGGACGGCGCCGGCGCTCTGGGGCCCGGTCGGGCGCCGTGGGCACGCCGGTTTGGCGCGGAGCCGCCCGGGGCTCGCCCGAGCCAACCCGCCGCCCGAGCGGGCTCTGCGTATCTGGCCCATTCCCCGGATCTTCGCAAGCGCCGCGGGCGCCATCCTGCAGGGGCGGCTTCGGGCCGAACGGCATCGGATCGAAGGCCGCGCATTGGGCGGGGCGGGCGAGGGCGTGCGCCCTCGGTTCCGCACAGGATCGAAGCCGGCCCCTCGAGGGCCGAGGCCCGCGGCAGCCCGGGCCTGCCCGGTGCTCGCGACCGCCTTCGGGCTGGCGGCGGCGGGCGGGCCCAAGGCGCCGAAGCTCGCCACGGGCAGACCCGGCGGGGCGGGTCAGACGCGGCGGGTCAGACGTGGCGGGTCAGGCGTGGCGGGTCAGACGTGGCGGGTCAGACGTGGTGGACCGGGCCCTCGCCGCGGGCCGCGGCGCGCAGGGTGCGCTTGACGTAGACCGGGACCATGCGGCGGCGGTAGGCCGCGTCGCCCGGGATGTTCGCCAGGGGATGGCATTGCTTGTGGGCGGCCTCCGCAGCGGCCTCCACGGCGTTTTCGAAGCGCGGGTCCTCGGGCGAAAGGCCCGCGAACAGCTCCGCCAGACCCTTGAGCTCGAGGGGCCGCGCCGCCAGCGCCACCACCGCCCCGCGGGCATCGGTGAAGCGCCCGTCCGCGTCCCGGTCGAAGCGCACCGCGACCCCGAACAGGGGGTAGTCGATCGAGCCGCGGTCGCGCAATTTGCCGTAGGCGCTGCGCCGGCCCGCCGGCTGGGGTGGCAGGTGCGCCGCCACCAGCAGCTCGCCCGCTTCGACTTTCTTGTTGTGGATCCCGTCGGCGCGCCACAGCTCCTGGATCGGCAGCCGGCGCGTTCCCGCGGGCCCAGCGAATTCGAGCTCGGCGCCCAGCACGGTCAGGGCCGGGGCCGTGTCGTTGCTGGCCGCCGCCACGCACTTGGAGCCGCCCTTGACCACGTGGCAGACGGTCCCGTCCTTCTTCATGCAGAAGCCCAGGGCGCTGCGCCAGAAGTAGGTCTGGTTGTACCACTGGCAGCGCGTGTCCAGCATCACGTTGCCCCCCAGGGTGCCCATGCGCCGCAGCTGGGGGCCCGCCACGAGCCCGGCCGCCTGGGCCAGCACGGTGGCTTCGCCGTACAGCAGCTGCGAAGCGGCCAGCTCGTCGAGGGGGGTCATGGCGCCGATGCGCAGGCCGCCGTCCGCGCCGCGCGAGATGCCGAACAGCTCGGGGATGCCCGCGAGCGCCACCAGGTGGGTGGGGCCGTGCAGCTCGTGCTTCAAGTTCGGCAGCAGGTCGGTGCCGCCGGCGATCGGCATGGCCGCGGGGCCATGCTGCACCAAGGCCGCCACGGCGGCCTCCACGGTCGTGGGGCGCACGACCTCGAAGGGACGCATGCGCAGCATCAGGGACGCGCCTCCTCGAGCGCGGAGGGGGTGCGGGGCGACCGGCCGGCTCCCTTGGCGGCCTGCTGGCGCTCGAGCAGGTCGAGCACCTTGCCGGGGCTGAAGGGCAATTCCCGCAGGCGGATGCCGACAGCGTCGAAGACCGCGTTGGAGATCGCTGGCAGGGCCGGGTGCAGGGGGCCCTCCCCGGCCTCCTTGGCGCCGTAGGGGCCCTCCGGATCCAGGCTCTCGACGATCAGCGCGTGCAGCTCCGGCGTGTCCACGGAGGTCGGGATGCGGTAGTCGAGCAGCGAGGGGCCGGAGTGCAGGCCGTAGCGGTTGATGTCGTGGTCCTCCATCAACGCTTCGGCGATGCCCATGTAGGCCGAGCCCTCCATCTGGCCCGCCACCAGCAGCGGGTTGATCGCGCGGCCGCAATCGTGGGCGATCCAGCAGTTCTCGACGCGGATCCGGCCGGTTTCGGTGTCCACGTGCACCTCGACCGCATGGGCGGTGAAGGAATAGGCCGGCGAGGCGCCGATCGTGCCGCCGCGGTAATCGCCCCCCAGGGTCGGCGTGTTGTAGGAGCCGGTCGAGCCTAGGGTGTCGTGGCGTTCCTCGGCCAGGTGGAAGGCTTCGCGCGTGCTGATCCGGCGGCTGCGGTCCTCCAGGTCGAAGACCTCGCCGCGGCCCATGAAGATGCGCGCCGCGGGCACCTGCCAGGCCTCCGCGACCGCGCCTTGGATCAGGCGCCGCAGCTTGCGCGCGGCGTCGATGGTGGCGTTGCCGACCATGAAGGTGACGCGGCTCGAGTAGGCCCCCAGGTCCACCGGGCACAGGTCCGTATCGGCCGCCAGCACGCGCACGTCGCGCGGATCGAGGCCCAGTTCCTCGGCCACGATCGAGCGCACCAGGGTCGAGCTGCCCTGCCCGATGTCGTTGCCGCCCGTGAAGGCCATCACGAGCCCGGAGCGGTCGACTTTGAGCTGGATGCCCGCCTGGGGCATCTTGTTCGGGTAGATCGGGTAGTTCGTGCCCGAGATGTACATCGAGCCGGCCACGCCCAGACCGCGTCCGAAGGGCAGCCGGCCCCGGCGCTGTTTCCAGCCGCTGGCGCGCTCGACGGCCTCCAAGCATTGCAGGAAGCCGCTGGAGGTGATGCGCTGCCCGTTGACCGTCTGGGTGTTCTCGCCATGCCAGTTGCGCCGGCGCACCTCGATCGGATCCATGTCGATGCGCTCGCACAGCTCGTCCAGCTGCACCTCGAAGGCGAAGCGGGGCTGCACCGAGCCGTGGCCGCGCTTGGGACCGCAGGGGGGCTTGTTGGTGAAGACGCGCGTCGAATCGTAGCGGTAGGCCGGGAAGTCGTAGGGGCCGGTCAGGAGCTGGCCCGAGTAGTAGGTCGTCACCAGCCCGAAGGAAGAGTAAGCCCCGCCGTCGATCAGGATCTTGGCGTCCACGGCCGTCAGACGCCCATCGCGGCGGATGCCCGTGCGGTAGGCGAGCTGCATGGGGTGGCGGCCGCGGTGCGCATAGAAAACCTCTTCGCGGGTCCACAGCATCTTGACCGGACGGCCCGTGACCAGGGCCAGCTTGGCCACGCAGAACTCGAGCGCGAAGGGATCGGATTTGCCGCCGAAGGCGCCGCCCAGGGCCGGCTGGATCACGCGGATCTGGCTCTCGGGCAGCTCCAGCACCCGTGCCAACGCGCGGTGCACGTAGTGGGTGATCTGGGTCGCCGACCAGAGGGTCAACACCCCGTCCGGGGCCACCTGGGCCACGGCGCAGTGGGGCTCGATCGGCGCGTGGGTGGTGCCGTGGAATCGATAGCGGCCCTCGACGACCACGTCGGCCGCGGCGAAGCCCTGCTCCACGTCCCCGAACTCGAGGCGCACGTGCTTGCTGAGGTTGCCTTTTCCGGGCTTCTCCGGGTTTTCGTGGATCTGCACGTCCGTGCGCGTCAGCGCCTCCTCGGGCGCGAACATCGCCGGCAGCACCTCGTAGTCCACGTGGATCCGCTTGAGGGCTTCGTTGGCGGTCTCTTCGTCGACCGCCGCCACGGCGGCCACTTCGTCGCCGATGAAGCGCACCTTTTCGAGCGCCAGGGCGTTCTCGTCCGGCGTCCAAGGGATCACCCCGTACTTGATCGGCATGGAGGCGCCGGTCAGCACCGCGTGCACGCCCGGCAGCGCCAGGGCCGCCGAGCTGTCGATCGAGCGAATGCGGGCGTGCGCGTGGGGGCTGCGCAGGATCTTGGCGTGCAACATCCCCGGCAGGCGGATGTCGTCGGTGTAGAGCGCCTGGCCGGTGGCCTTGGCCAAGCCGTCCACCTTGCGCTGGGCCTTGCCGACGACCTGGAACTGCGGCTCGCCTCCGGGGGTCGGGCTCCAGGGCGCGGACTTGCCGTGCTGGTCGCGGGCGGCCATCTCAGCGGCCCCCCTCGGGCAGGGCCACGCCGGGCGCGGGCTGCGCCGCGGCAGCCGAGTGGCTGTGCTTGTCCCAGGGCGGCTCCGCGGACCAGCTCGGCGCGAGCGGGCGTCGGCCGGCCTGCTCCGCGGCGCACAGCTCGATGGCCTGGAAGATCTGCGTGTAGCCGGTGCAGCGGCACAGGTTGCCCGACAGGGCCCGACGGATCTCCTCGCGGCTCGGATCGCTCTGGCGGTCGAGCAGGGCGCGGGCGGACATCAGCATGCCCGGCTGGCAAAAGCCGCACTGCAGCGCGCCGCAGCGGTCGAAGGCGTCCTGCAAGGGGTCGACCCCCGTGCCACCCCGGCGGCGGTGCTCGCCGGCCAGGCCCTCGATGGTGGTGATGCGGGCGCCTTCGGTCAGCACTGCCAGGGTCATGCAGGCCAGCACCGGGCGCCCGTCCACGTGCACGGTGCAGGCGCCGCAGTCGCCCTTGTCGCAGCCTTGTTTCGAGCCCGTCAGGCCCAAGGCGTAGCGCAGCACCTCGAGCAGGGTCCAGTGGTCGGGGGCACCGACCTCGTGATGGTCGCCGTTGATCTCGAGTCGCAGAACGCGCATGGGCGGGCGGGGACAGCTCCCCGATGGAGGAGCGCCGGGGCGGCGCTCTATTGCGCGACCCGGGCGGGGAGCGGGCGGACCTCCGGTGCGGCCGGGGGAGCCCGCGGCGAGCAGCCGCCGGGATCCGGGCCAGACACCCGAGGGCCCTCAGTTTCTCCGCGGGGGGGCCGCTGGGCAAGCGCCGCTGCCCCGGCCGTCCGCGATCCCTGCTTGCCCCTTCGCCCGGGACCTCGACGGACCGGCTCTGAGGATCGCCGCGGCAGCCGGTGGATCCCGCTGGCCAGCTCGGCAACCGGCCAGCCTGCGCCTTCAGGTCGTCCGGGCTAGCCCGCTGCGGAACCGGGGCTGGTCCGGCAGCCGCCGAGGGGCTCCCTAGTCCTGCACGCTGGATGCCGCCTGTGGCTCCGCGCGCCTCAGCAAGCCCCGCGCAACCATGGGTCTCTCCAACCAGGCCGGCGCCGCGCGCGGTGCGCCTGCACTCAGGGTCCTCGAAAAGGAGTCGGCGCGCAGCGGCCGCGCCAGCCTCAGCGGCCGCCGGACCGCAGCCCGAAGGCATCGGACGCGCTGGTCCCACACCTCGGGCGCCGCCCGGGTCGAGCGCTCATTTGACCTTGTAGCGCAGTCCCTTGCGCAGGTAGGTGGTCAGCTCCACGGCCACATCGGGGCGGGTCAGCTCGGTCAGGTGTTCGAAGAGGCGCTTCGCGGAGGCCTCGAAGCTCGGGACCCGCTCCCAGCCGCCGCCGGCGGTGGCGCGCAGGGAGCCGCGCTCGTGCTCCTCGCGGGCGCGCTCGAGCAGCGGCGTGAGCCGGTCCGGGAAGTTGTCCACCAGGAAGCTCACGAAGCCGAAGGAGCGCTTGGCGAATTCCTCGCGATAGGTCTCCCGGGGCCACTCGTCGAGCTCGCCGGGCTGGATCGGATAGTCCTTGCGGTCGGCGTACATCTTGGCCAGGTCGCTGGGCCAGGCGTTGTGCTCGGTGGCCCACACGAAGCCCGCCCGGTAGGGGAAGCAATAGATACCCCCGATCACGTCCCACTCGACCTTCCAGGCCAGGCCCATGCGCAACCAGAAGGGCAGGTGGCCGAAGCGCCGCATGGCCATCAGCTGGGCCACGCGGTTGACCAGCTCCGCCTCCGGGCTCCATTCCTCGTTCTGCGGGGTTTCCAGCCAGGCGCCCACGTGGGGCCACTCGACCGCGAAGCCGGCCCGCGAGCCGCCCTCCGCCAGCCAGCCTTGGAGATGCGGGTGGTCGAAGGCCAGGCGCTGCAGCACCGTCATCTGCTGCTCGAGCTCGGTCAGATGGAACAGCAGGATCGGCTGCTCTTCGTAGGGCGGCAGGCCGATGTTTCCCGGAAGGCCGGTCGCGGTGCCCTCCTCGTCCGGCGCGTCGCCGGGCGGCTCCTGCAGTTTGGCGCCCCCGTCCCCCGAGCCGGGGATCACGCGCTGGATCAGGCGCTCGGCCGGCAGCGGCGCGATCTCGTCGAAGCGCTTGGCGGCCTTCTCGGCGGTCGCCAGCCAGGCCTTCAGCTTGTTGCTGCTGGCCGAGAGCACCACCAGCCGCCCGGTCCCGTCGACCGCCAGGTGGAAGCCCTGCTCCTCGGCCCACACGCGCCAATAGCGCAGGCTCTCCCGACAGCCCGCGGGCACGAGCTCGACGGCTTGCTCGAAGCCCCGCAGCTTGCCTTGGAACAGCACCTTGACCTCAGCGGCTCTCGCGGCGGCCGGGGCCGCGCCCGAAGGCGCCGCACTGGCCTCCGGTGTCGGCTGGCTGGCCTCGGCGGCGACCTCGGCCGCAGGCGCCGCGATCTGCCCCGCGGAGGCGAACACCGAGCCTACCGGGAAGAAAGGGCCCGCCAAAAAGGCCCAGGCCAGCATCAGGAAACCCACCGGGCTCGAGAAGGCAGCGGAGCGCCTCTCGGAGACGGACCCCCAGCGCGGCGCCGCGCTCCCAGCCTCCCGAGCTCCCGGGGGGGCATCCCCGGGACGCCCTGGTTGAGCACTCCTGCCGCTTTGGAGCGGGCGGTCCGTTCGGACCGAGTCCGCGCCGGAATCGGCCGGCAACCGGTCGGCAATCGAGGGGCGAGCTGTGCGGGGGGCGTGGGGAGAGTTGGACATAGGGGTGCGAGCTGGAGCGAGGACGGGTGAGCCGGCTACGCAGCAAAGACCGGGCCGTGGCCCCCGGGTTGCGAAGAAAATCTCGCCAAGCGGCGCCTCGAGGGGGCCTGGCCCGGGATCGGGACCGGCTTTCCAGCTCCCTCCATTCCTAGTCGGCCACTCCGGCGGGTTCGATCCGCCGGCTCCCGAATCACCGGCCGGGCGAGGCTCGGATCTGGGCCTGGCGACGGCGGGGGTGGCCGCAGCGCGGGGCCACCCCGCCGCCGGCCTCTCCGGACGCCGGCGACAGCCCTGCGCCTGGGGCGCGAACCCCTGTCTCGGGGGGGACTGCCAGGGCGCACCAGGGAGTTCCCGAGGTTTCTGCCGCGCCCCGCCAGCCCCGGGGGGGGCCGCCGCTGAGCGACGGCCCCTGGAGGCAGGCGCCTCCGGCGGGGCCGTTTCCGGACGCGCCCAGGCGCCCGGGATCGCCCGGGCAAGCCCTCGAGTTTTGGGCCAGGCGGCTGCCTTGCCCAGACCGGGCCAGCGAGTCGCACCGGCTGGCGCCGGAGCTCCCGATCCCGGGCAAGCGACCAGCGCCACGCGCCGCCCGAATCCGGCCCACGCCGGTCGCTCAAAGGCGGGAAAAAGAAGCGGCGCGCAGCGACGATCCCAGCCTCTGCGGCCGCCGGCTGGCGGCCCAAAGGCGTGCTGACAGTCTGGTCTGACCGCTCGGGCGCAGCCCGAGTCGATTTGTTCTCAGACTGTCAAGGCCGACCCGCGCTCAACGGCGCTCGCCTGCAGACACCAGCCGGCCTTCGATGTAGGTCGCGAGGCAATGGCTGGTGGTCTCGAAGGGGTCGCCGTCGAACAGGGCCAGGTCGCCGTCCTTGCCAACCTCCAGGCTGCCGACGCGCCCATCGATCCCCAGGATCCGGGCCGCGTCCAGGGTGATCGCGCGCAGGGCGGCGCCCTTCGACAGGCCGTGGCGCGCTGCCACCGCGGCTTCGAACAACACCACGCGGGTGCGCGGGACATAGTCTTCGTAACCCGATTGCAGCGCGAAGGGGATGCCCGCTTCCGCCAGCCGCCGCGCGGTGCCCATCGACAGCGCTTCGCTCTCGCCGCCGGGCCGAGCCATGGTGGGGTGGAGCAGCACGGGCAGGAGCATCGGATCGCGGGCGAAGTCTTCGAGCAGCAGGGGCAGTTCCGCGGCGCCTTCGAGCACCAACACGAGGTTCGGGAACTCGCGGTCCAAGCGCCGCGCGGTCTCGATGTCGTGGGCGCGCTGGGCGTGCACCAGCAGCGGCACCTGGCCGTTCACCGCGCGCGCCAGGCACTCCTTGCGCAGGTCGCGCTTGAAGAGCTTGGCGGGGTCCTCCTGCTCCGCGGCCAGCGCCGCTTCGTTCGCATAGGCCTCGGCATCGAGCAGGGCCTGACGCAGCAGCGCCAGGGCCTTGGCGCGCGTGCCGGCCTGCTTGCCGGCCAGCCCGTGTTCGCCCAGCGTCACCGAGATCATCGCCTCGGGATCGAGCAGCCCGTTCTCCCAAGAGCCTTCGGCGCTGGTCTTGACCACCAGGGTCTGCCCGGAGATCAGGGCGCGCGGCGCGTGTCCGGTGTGGATCGTGGTGACCCCGAAGCCACGCACCCAAGCGATCAGCGGATCGTCGGGGTTGTAGGCGTCCAGGGCGCGCAGCTCGGGCTGCATTGGTTCGCTGCGGTCGACCTCGTCCTTGTCATGGTCGGTGTTGAGCCAGCCGGCCAGTCCCAGGCAAGAGCGCGCGTCGATCAGCCCCGGCGTCGCCTCGGGGGCGCGCCGCCGCGGGACCTCCGGGCCGGCCTCCGCCTCGACCTGGGCCGGTGCCCCGACCGCGGCGATGCGGCCCGCCTTGACCCACACCGCGCCCGGCTCGAGCACCCGGCCGTCCCCCAGATGCAGGCGCTCGGCGATCAGCAGCAGATCGCCGCCCGCGGCCGGCTTCGAAGGGCCCTCGGCCGCGCGGGCCCGGTCCCGCGGGCCCGGGACGAGCAGGCAGGCCAGCAGCAGCACGCGCCCGAGGAGCGGACGGCGCTCGCGTCGAGGCGCAGCGGGGATCGGGCTCATCGGGCGCCTCCTTGGCTGCGCAGGAAGGGCCCGCAGCAGGAGATCGGGGGCAGCGGATCGCCGGCCCCCGGGCCGCCTTCGGCGTAAAGCGCGTCCGCGGGAGCGTCCAGATCGAACACGCGCTGGCCCTCGACCCAGGTCTCGAGCACGCGCGTGTAGATCGAGAGCGGATCGCCGTCCAGCAGCACCAGGTCGGCGTCCTTGCCGACCTCCAAGCTGCCGATGCGCGCCTGCAGGTCCATCTGGCGCGCGCCTCCCAGGGTCAGGGCCTCCAAGGCCGCTTCGCGCGGCAGCTCCGCCCGTACCGCCAGGGCGGCCGCGCGCAGGAACAAGCGCGAGTCCGTGATGAAGTCGTCGCTGTGCAGCGACAGCGGCACGCCGGCCTCGTGCAGCACCCGCGGGGTGTCCAGGGACAGGTCGCGGGCCTCCAGCTTGCCCCCCGGCGCATCCACCAGGATCACCGAGCAGGCGGCCCCGGAAGCCAGGATCTCGTCCGGCACCTTCCAGGCTTCGCTGACGTGGTGGAGCACCGTGCGGAAGCCGAATTCGCGCGACAGGCGCAGCACGCTCAGGATGTCATCGGCGCGGTGGGTGTGGTGGTGCACGATGCGCTTGCCCTCGAGCACCTCGACCAGGGCCTCCAAACCCAGGTCGCGCGCCACGGGCTCGCCCTTGGGATCCGCCGCGGCCCGGGCCCGGCGCTCGGCGTAGGCCTGCGCCTCCAGGAACTTGGCGCGCACCAAAGCCGCGGCCTTGGCGCGCGTCTCGGGGAAGGGCGGGGCGCCCTGGGGGTTCGTTCCGTTGGCCATCTTGAGGCCGCCCATCACGCCGCCATCCTCGAAGCGATAGCAGAGCTCCTCGACCGAGCGCGCCCGGCGCAGCTTGAGGTACACGGTCTGCCCGCCGATCAGATGCCCCGAGCCGGGCATGGCGTTCAGGCTGGTCAGGCCGCCGGCCCGCGCGCGCATCAGGCTGGCTTCGGCCACGTCGATGGAATCCAGGGCGCGCACCTCCGGCTGCAAGGGGCTCGACGAGTCCGCGCCCCACGGGGAGCCCACATGGCTATGGGTGTCGACCAGGCCCGGCATCAGCACCAGCCCGCGGCAATCGATGCGCTCCGCATCGGCGGGGATCTCGACCTGGCCCTCCGCGCCCAGCGCGGCGATCCGGCCACCGGTCACGACCAGCACCCCGTTCTCGATCGGCGGCGCGCTGATCGGCAGCAGGGTCGCCCTTTCGAAGGCGCGCGCGCGTTCCCGCGGGCCTTGCGCGCCCGGCGACGGCGCACAAAGCAGCAACGCAGCAGCCATGGACAACAGCGGGGCAGCGGCGCGCCGTGACGCACGCCACAGGCTGTGCCGGGCAGCCCCCCCTGCTGCATCGCAGCGCCAGGTGATGGGGGTGGAAAAAACGCTGTGCGCGACGTGGCCGGATCGGATCATCGAGGTGCGTCCCATGGACGTCCTGGCAGCATAGCGCCCGGACCGGATCCATGGGCGGCTGGTCTGATCCGACCCCAGAAAACAAGCAGCGACCCCTCTGGGGTCGCTGCTTCTGGGTTCTGTTCGCAGGAGTGTCGCTTTCCAGAGTCGAGCCCCGGGCTTACCGGTGGCCCCATCGCGGGAATCGTTTGTTCGGCGGCCTCGCAGGGCGGCTGAAGCTGGAATCAACGATAGACCATGATCCCGAGTTGGCGCGGGCCGGCCAGGTACTTGACCTGTCCCGATTGCTCCCAGTTGCCGGGGATGCCCTCGTCGAAGATTTTGTTGATCGCCTCCGCCACCGGCCGATCGATGTTCCACAAAATCAAGCTGCAGCCGTTGCCCGTAGCCTCGACCTGGCCATCGCCGTCGACGTCGTAGCCCCCCACGGTGGCGTTGAGGTTGTTGTAAAGGTGAACCATCCCATAGGGGTTGGTGGCGTTGCTGGAGAAGGGCTTCTCCAGGTAGGGGCCAGCCCAGCCCGCCGTGCCGGTCTGGGCGCCGGAGAGCTTGCGGTGGACCGCCGGATGGTTGCCGTACTCGTAGGGATAGAGACCGGTGTCGCTGTGATACAGTGCACAGGCGGTCTTGAGGTTGCGCACCAGCTGGGAGATGCTCGAGATCTTGCCCTTGTCCAGCACCGAGGTGGAGCGGAAGCCGACCACGCCCACCAGGATCGCGATCAGGGACAAAGTGATGACCAGCTCGAGCAGGGAGAAGCCGAATCGACGGTGTGCCATGGGCAGCTTAGGGGGGGGCGGTATCTCGGAACTGGTGGCTTTTCGGCGGGGCGACATGCGCGGCTTGAGCCCAGCTGCGGGAGGCCGGCCTGGCACCGAGACCCGCAGACCCGTTCCCGCTAGGCCTAGACCACCCGAGGGGTCGTGCTCAGGTTCGCCCCGGGAGGCGCCGATACCGGCCTGGTACGAAAAAAAGCAGGCCAGTTCTTCCAGCTGCGCCTCCCTCTATGTACCCCCCCCAACGATCCAAGGCGCGAGCTTTCGAGCCGCTGCTGCACCTCGAGGACGATCGCCTCGCTTGGGTTCGTCGAGGGCCTGTCGGCTCGATCGAGCATGCCGCTGTGCCGCTCGACGACCTGTATCCCGCCGATGTAGCCGACCGGGCCTTGAGCGTGGCCCGCGAGCTCGGTTTCCGGCCTGACCGTATCCATTTGTCCCTAGGTGCGACCCTGCTGACCCAACACGTTCTGCGCCTGCCGCCGGCCGAGCAGGGCGAGCTTCAGCAGGTCTTCACACGCCGCGCCCAGGGCTGGTTGGATTGTGGCCCTTCGGAGGTCGAATACGTGGCGGTACCCCATCGGAGCCTGTCCGACGAAGCCCTCGAGGGCGGCCAGGACTGGTCGGTGTTCACCATGGATCGCCGCTTGCTCACGGCCTTGCAGGTCGAGCTGCGCCAGCGGGGCGTCCGGGTCGTGCGCAGCGTCTCACAGCGCGCCGGGGTCTGGGCCCACGCCGTCCGCAGCGCAGGTCAGATTCAGGGAGCCTGCCTGGCGATCTCCAGGGAGCATCGCGAAACGGCGATCACGCTGCTGTATCAGGGCAAGGTGGTCTTGTCTTCGGCGCTGCCCGTCCAGCTCGGACAGGGCGATGAAGCCGCCGCGGTCGCCGTGGTCCACGAGGTCCGTAATCTGGCCGGCTGGTGGCGCAAGGAGAGCGGCGGGCAGCCCTTTGAGCGCGTACATCTTTACGGTCTCGACGAAGGCTGGGTCCGGAAGCTGGCCCCGGCCCTCAACGCGGCGGTCGGCGCCGCTGAAGTGGTCGGAGAACCGGCGCCGATCGAAGGCCAGTGGCACCTGCCGGGGATAATGGCAGCTTTGGAGCTGGGCAGACCGAGCGTCTCGATCGACCTCCGCTTGCCGCCGGAGCCGAAGCGCATTCTGACTGCCTGTTCCGTACTGGCAGTCGCGTTGTTTGGCGCCGGCTTGATGATTGATTCGCAGTGGAGCGATCAGCGGGCCGTGCTGGATGACGAATTCGATGAGCTGTCCTTGCTGGAGCGAAAGGTGGCCCGCTACGAGGCCGACACCAACGCCGTGGAGCAAGGGCTGGCCGAGCTCCAGACCGAGGCCCGCTACCTCGCTGCCGTGGCCGGGAAACGCTGGCCGGTTGGGGAGGCCCTGGCGGCCTGCCGCTCCGTCCTGCCCGCCAACACGCGGCTCGTGAACCTGAGCCTGCACCAGGACGAGCAGGGCATGCACCTCAGCGCCACCGGCGAGGCCCCGTCCGATCCCCTGGCGACCCGCGAGGCCCTGGCCACCATCCAAGCAGGTCTGGAGGCCAGCGCCTTCTTCAGGGCTGTGGAGATCGAGCCACCCTCGCAAGTAGGGCTCAAGACCGGACAGACCGGGCTGCCATTCAGTCTGGCCTGCGAGCTGGTGCACCACCCGGATGAGGACGACCGATGAGCGCCGAGCAGATCCAGGAGCCCCTGAGGGCCCCGCGGCAGAAGTGGCCTCGGAGCAGCCTGATGGTCCTCAGCGGCGCAAGCCTGTTGCCGATCCTCGGGCTGGGGGTTTGTCTGCGGCCTGCCTGGCAGTGGCAGAACACGCATCGCGAGCTCCTATCTCTCCGCGGACGCGTGGCCCAAGCAGATGGGCGCGCATTTCGTCACGACGCGCAGCAGTGCCAATTGATGCTGGAGGCTGCCGGGCTCCTGCAGCGCGAATTTCTGGTCCTTCTGCCGGTCAGCTTCGATCGAGTCGAGCTGTTCAGTGAAGTTCGGCAATTTGCCAAGGGAGCCGGTATCTCGCTGCAGACCCTGCAGCTTGGATCAGACAAGGCACTGGGCCTCGGACAAGTCGGGCTCGACGTCGCTCGACTGGAGTTGTTGCTGCGGGGTTCCGGCCCCCTGGGTTCGATCGGAGAGCTGCTCGAACGGCTCGAAGCGGAGCAAATGCCGGCAGGTATCGATCAGCTGACCCTAACCGCGCGAGCCGACGGCACCTTCGACATCGTCCTCGAAATCGGATTGTACCACTGGACCAGGGCCAGCGCAGCGCCCCAAGACGCGCAGCAACCATGAGTTCGATCAACTGGAAGATGATCGCCACCTTCAGCCTGGTCGGGGGTGTCGGTGTGGTCTGGATACCCAAGGTCTTTGGTCCAAGCGCACCACCAGCCGCTGGAGCCACGAAAGAAGAAATGCCGGTGCTGATCGATCCCGCCACCGGGCTGCCGATCGAACCGGCTCTCGACGCTCTGCAATCGGAAGGACTCTCCTCTGCGACCGATGGGGACACTTCTTTCCCAGGGACTGGCCCAGAGTCGTCTGCAACGAACGAAGCCGCTGGTGCTCTCCAGGTTGCAGCCCTGGACCCGAGCGCCCTGCTCAAGCTGGCTTCCAGCCTGCGTAGCGAGCGCATCGCCCGTTTTGGGGAGGATGCGTCGCTCCGCGTCGGATCCGATCAGGCGTCTGCTTCCGTGCAGCACACCGCGTCCATGATCGAGGATCTGCTCTCGCTCTATCCCCTGAGCGCTACTCTCGGTTCCGGCGGCAAAAAGCTCGCCATCATCGCCGGCGAGTCGGTCGAGCTCGACCAACGCTTCGGTCCGCATGGCCTGATCCTGCGCGAGGTCGGCTGGGACTCGGTCTTTGTCGAGTATCAAGGCCAGCGGCATCTCCTGCACATGCCGGGCTTCCGATCCGCGCCGGTTTCTGCTGCGGCCGCGGAGCAGAGCGCGGCGCTGCCGACCGAGCCGCGCGTGCCCTGAGCGACAGCGAGCCCGAACCACGCCGAGCGCCCCTCAGACCATCCGACATTTCCCCATGTCTCCCCGCACCTCCCCGATTCCGTCCGCCTGTGGGCGCTGGCTCGCCGGTCTTGCGCTGCTCGTTGGCTGCCATCACCCCAGCATCGACGCCGGTACCTTCCGGGAGCAGCCGATGAAACCGCTGACCTCCAGCAACCTACTGGTGGATGTGGGCCCACCGGATCCCGTCGATCCGATCGGCGATTCGGCCGGTGTGCACATCGGGACCGAAGAGCGGGGTCCGCTCAACTTTTCCGCTACCCCGCTCCCGGAGGCGATCAACGCGATCGCCCGCCTGGCCGGAGTCAATATGGTGCTCGACCCGAACCTGCCGGGCACCGTCGATGCCAGTTTTCCATCGGTGACCTTGGACGAGGCCCTACATGCGATTTTGGAGCGCAATGGCCTGAGGCTAGTCAAGGGGGAAGGCGACATCTACTGGGTCGAGCGCGGCGATGGCAGCGAGCCGGCCCTGCAACGCTTCCATTTGCAATCGGTGCGGGCCGTGGATATCGAGACCAGGCTCCAGTCCTTGATCTCGGAGTCATCGCGGGTGGTAATCGATCCCAACCAGAATCTGGTTCTGGTACGCGGTACACGCGGGGACGTCCACGCGGTGGGGCAGTTCCTGGCCGGTGCCGACCAGGTCCAGAAGCAGGTACTGATCGAGGTGCACATCTTTGAAGTCCGTCTGGATGACGACTTCGAGTTTGGTGTCCAGGGGACCTATAGCCGCAACGAGCCGGTGGACGTGACCAACATCGTCCAGAACCTGGGCACGCCAGGCAATGCTTTCCAGGTCAACCTGACGGATGACGACTTCAGTCTGACCCTGGAAGCTCTGCGCCGCTACGTCGGTCTAGAGCTGCTGAGCTCGCCCCGTGTGATGGTGGTCTCGAATCGCGAAGCGATCATCGAAGTGATCGAGGAGATCCCATTCGTCCAGGTCACGGCCGTGACCTCCGGTACCACGGGGGGCGTCGGCAGCACGGTCCAGGAGACAGTCGAATTCAAAGAAGCCGGCATCAAGCTCAAGGTCACCCCAACCATCCAGGCAGAGAAACTTCTGCAGATCGTCGTCGACCAAGAACTGTCGGAAGTGATCGGCTTTTTCAATACCATCCCGGTGCTCGACACCCGCAAGCTGGTCACCCAATTCCTGGTGGAAGACGGCCATACGGTGGTGCTGGGCGGCCTGATTCAAGATCGCCACTCTGAACAGAATCGCGGGGTGCCACTGCTGATGCACATCCCCTTGATCGGACGATTGTTCCGCAGTGACGAGGACAGTTCGGTCAAGCGGGAACTGCTTCTGTTCGTCACCAGCCGGATTCTTGATCCCGGTCAGGCAGCCCGGATGTCTCCGCACTATCAGGATGACTACCTGGAGAAGCGTCAGATCTTGGAGGTTCCGATGCTGCACAAGCAGCCCCTGATCGAGGTCGAGCAATCCGACGGCCAGACGGCCGCGGATGGCGAGTGAAGGTTTCCGGTCCGGAACCCGAGGGCGGCGCAGGCACGCAGAAGCGCATTCGCCTCGGCGAGGCCCTGGTCGCCCAGGGCCTGATCAACGAGCAGCAGCTCCAGTTGGCCTTGGCGGAGCAGGGCCAGGTACGGCGGCCGCTGGGGGAGATCCTGATCGGGCTCGGCTTCGTTCGCCGGGATGCGATCGCGCGTCATCTGGCTAGCGAGCTCGATCTCGAGCTGGTCTCGGCGCGTTCGCTCCAGCCAGACCCCTTGATCGTCTCAGGCGTCGACCCGAATCTGATCCGCGAGAACGGGGCCTTCCCGATCCGTTTCGTCGAAGATCGTTTGCAGGTGGCCATGGTCGACCCATCCGACCCGGTCAAGTTGGCCAACCTGCGCCGGCACTTCCTCAGCGAGCTCGAGCTGCTGATGATCTTGGAGTCGGATCTGCAGGTGTTGCTGCGCAAGTTCTTTCCGGAGAGCGGCGGCAAGCTTGCAGAGCTATTGGCCCCGTTGCGCGCTCGAGATGGTGGCGCCCTGGAGGGCATCTCGATCGAGCGACTGACCGAATCGATCATCGGGGATGGCATCCGCCGGGGTGCCACCGACATCCACCTGCATCCGGAGGAGCAAAGCACTCGCGTTCGATTCCGTCTGGATGGGGTGCTGCGGCAGATCGAGCTCCTGCCACGTAATTTGACGGCCGGTGTGATCAGCCGGATCAAGATCTTGAGCCAGCTGGACATTTCGGAACGTAGACGGCCCCAGGACGGGCGCATGCGGGTCCAGCTGGAAGGCCGAAAAGTCGATCTCCGGGTTTCGATCCTGCCGGTCAGTCACGGTGAGAGCGTTGTGATGCGTGTCCTCGATCGTGCCACAGGGTCACTGACGATGAGCGAGCTAGGCATCGCCCCGCAGCAAGGGCTGCTTCTCGACAAGATTGCGGCACGGCCGAACGGCCTGTTCCTCGTGACCGGACCGACAGGATCGGGAAAGACCACCACGCTGTACAGTTTGTTGTCGCGGGTCGACTCCCTGCGGCGCAACGTGGCTACGATCGAGGATCCGGTCGAATACATGCTGCCATTCGTGCGTCAGAGTCAGGTCGACCATAGCATCGGATTCGACTTCAAATCCGGACTGCGGGCGCTGATGCGCCAGGACCCCGACGTGATCTTGGTTGGAGAGATTCGCGATGAGGAGACGGCCGAGATGGCTGTCAAGGCGTCGATGACCGGCCACTTGGTATTTTCGACCCTGCACACGAACAACGCTATGGGAAGCATCCCGCGTCTGCTCGATCTCGGCATCGCCAGTTATCTGATCGAAGATGCGCTTGTCGGGGCCCTGGCTCAGCGCTTGGTGCGGCGGAACTGTGCGGCTTGCTTGACCGAGGTAGAAGCCAGCGAAAAGGAACGTGTCTGGTTGGGCGTCGATCGGCCTTCATTGCTGAAGGGGGTGGGCTGTCGTCTGTGCGAGCAATCCGGCTATCAGGGGCGCACGGTGATCGCCGAGCTGTTCCTGATGGATCCCGAGATCGCTCAGCTCGTGCGTGACCAGGCGCCATTGTCCCAGCTGATCGAAGCCGCGGGTTCGACCGGTTTCGTGGACATGGAAAGTGACGGCCGGCAGAAGGTCCTCGCAGGCTTGACCACCGTGGAAGAGGTCCATCGCGTCCATCGCAGCACCTATCTGTCTAGTGATGAGCGAGCCTAGAGTTCTCGACCTCTTGCGGGGGCGACGTCCGCAGGAACCGGTTCCGGCCGCCCTGCCCAGTGCCAAAGGCTTCCGCAGCACGCTGATTTTCGAGTATTCCGCGCGGCGTTCCGATGGCCAGCTGGTCCATGGCCGCGAGGTGGCGCGGGACGAGATCGAGCTCGACCAACGCTTGGAGCGGGAAGGCCTGCTCCTGACCAACTGCCGTGCCGTGCATCGCGGAGGACGCGCTCGCACCGCCGAGCTCTCCCGTCATGATCTGTTCGCTCTCACGGCACAGCTCGGCACGATTCTCTCGGCGGGCATCCCTATCGTCCAAGGCTTGCGCGAGATGCACCGCCGGGCGCGTGGGCGGGTTGCCAAGGCCTCGATCCAGGCGATCTTGGAGGATCTGGAGGCCGGCGAACCGCTGTCCTCGGCTCTCGATCAACAGCCCAAGAGCTTTCCGTCGATCTTTCGAGCTGCGATCCGCGCCGGGGAGCAATCCACCCAGTTGCCCGAGGTCTTGAAGGCTCAGGCCGCCCATCTGGCCTGGGTTCGGGAGATTCGTGCCATGGCGACCCAGGCGTTGGTCTATCCGGCGATCTTATCCCTGGCGATCGTTGGCCTGGTTGTGATCTTGGTCACCTTCTTGGTGCCCCGCTTGACCAAGCTATATCCCGGCGGCGCGGCAGACCTGCCTTCCCAGACGCGCTTGGTCATGTCGATCGCCGACGCCATGCAGCGAAATTGGGTCTGGCTGGTCCTGCTCGGCGTCGGTTCGAGCCTGACCGTCGTGGTGCTCCTGCGTCGCCAGGGACCCGTTCTGGCTCTGGCGCGTTTGGCCGCCGGTCTGCCGCGCGTCGGCACCTTGCTGCGGCAGTTGGCCATGTCCCGCTTCGCTAAGACAGCTGCTCTGCTTCACGACGCTGGGGTGGAAATGGTCTCGACCCTGGAGCTGGCCACCGAGGCATGTGGCAACCCATTCTATCGGGCAGCTTTTCGGCGGGCGACCGAGCGGGTTCGGCGCGGCGCGACCCTGGCCGAAGCCCTCGAGCAGGAGCCCTGCATGGATCCGTTCTTGCTGCAGCTCGTCGCCATCGGGGAGACATCCGGTGACCTGTCCACCACGCTCGGGCACCTGGTCCAGAGCTATGAAGCCGAGATTCCGCGTACGGTCAAGTGGGCTCTCTCGCTGGTCGAGCCGGCGATCCTGGTTTTCGGCGGTGGTCTGGTGCTGTACGTCTTGCTCGCGGCCTTGCTGCCGATCGTGACCCTTTACGAGAATCTCTGAAGCCTCATGCGCTCGCTCCGAACTCATCGCGCTTGCTCGGGCTTTACCCTGCTCGAGATGATTGTGGTCTTGTCGCTGATGGCGATCTTGACCGGCGTGCTGGCGCCTTCCGCCACCGCCTTGATCAACTCCAAGGCACGCCGGGGCACCCAGGCCGAGCTCGAAGAGCTCGGCCGTGCGGCCCTCGAGCACTTCCGCGACGTGCAGAGCTTGCCGAACAACCCCGCGCTGCTGCTGGCTTCCTCAACCCCCGGCTGGAGCGGGCCCTACCTGACCGGCACCCTCGATGACTCGATCAGCGGTGGCAACGGTTACCTGGTGGATGCCTGGTCGCGCCCCTACGCCTTCCAGGTCCTCGGCGATCGCCTGACTCTGCGCAGCAACGGCAAGGATGGCACCGCCGGCAATGGGGATGACCTTTCCCTGACCGTCGACGCCACGCCCCTGCGGCGCGAGGAAACCCTGCGCCGTATGGCCATCATCAACCAGGCGATCTTGCAGTACAACGCGGCCTTCTTGGTCACCAACCCTCTGCCTCCCAACTGGGCCACCATCCATGCCCGGCTGGTCTCCACGGGCTATCTGCCGAGCGGTGGAGGCCTGGATGCCGACGGCTGGGGTGCGCCGTTCCTGCCCAATCCCGCCGGTTCGATGCCGGTGGTGCAGATCACTTCGAGCTCGCTGTGAGGGTCGCCCGAGAGCAGCTCCGCTCGGGCGAGCCCTCGTTGGAGTGCTGTCGACGATCGATCGGCAGCTGGATGGCGGCCCAAGGACGTTCAGACGGGCTGGCCTGTAAGCTCTGATGCAGGCCCAGCCGGTTTTTTTTCAGAGCCGATCAGCGGTTGCGCTGAGCGGGCGCTGTCGAGGCGGCGGCCGGCGTCCGGCCTGCGCTGCGGTCCGCGGACCATTGGGCCCAGCCCTTGACGAGGCGTTTGTCCGCCAGCAGGCCCGCTTCGGTGGGCTTTAGGAGCTCGACCTCGATCCAGGCGGGCTCGTCGAGCGCCGTCAGGAGCGCATCGAGCTGAGCCTTGTGGGTGCGCTGGGAGACCAGCTTGAGCGGCAGGCCCTCCAACTGTCTCAGATCTTCGGCCAGATCGAAAACCGGGCTCGGGAAGGCGGCTCCGGAGTGGGGATCCAACAGGGTCAGGCTGCGTACGGTCTCGTCGGCCAGGGCGTAGTGAGCGGCCAGGCTGGCGCCCTCGGCGAAGCCGAACAGATTGAGAGCGGCGCCGTGCACACCCGGCTGGTCGCGCAGCCATTGCACAGCGGCTTGTAGGTCGCGGACCGCGAAGGTCCACAGGTTGGAGCGTGAGGCCTCGTCGAGATTCTGGAACGAGTCCTCGTTGGTCGCCGATTCCCCGTGGCCGCGCAGGTCGATCGCCAGCACCGCCATCCCCGAACGGGCCAGGGCTTCTGCCAGGGTGGCGAAGCCGGTCCGGTTGCCGCCCGCGCCGTGGAGCAGAAGGGCCGCCGGGGCTCGCTCTTCGGCATTCTTTTTGGCCGGGGGCGAATAAAAGTCTCCGATCAACACCTTGCCGTCTCTGGTCTCGACGCGCATCCGTTCCGCTTCGATCGACGTGGCCGGCACGGCGGCCGAGGGCTCCAGCAGGGCTCCAGCCTTCGGCAGGGCCCCAGCCGCGTCCGCCGCGTGGGCCCCTCCTCGCGGCGACAGCAACGCAGCGCTGAGGAGCAGGCCAAAGAGAAGCTGGCTCGCAACGGGGCGGGCTTGGCGCATCGGACCGCGGTGGGGACGGGGCCGGCGACCGGAAATGCAAGGCCGGCCGCCGAGGGCCGGCCCCCGGACGGAGGCCGAGGGAACCGAGGGAAGGAAGGAGGGCCGACGAGTTCGCGGCGGGTTGGCTTGGCCGCCGGGGGGTGCGGCCAGGGCCTCGCTGCGGACTGGATTCCCACGCGGGGAGTTGGCCTCGCGCAGAATATTTTGGGGACAGTAGCAAGGTCTGTTCGGTTGGCAACCGGGTCCAACCTGATTTCTCGGGACGAACGAGGGGCGCGGCGGCCCCTGGGAGCGGTCTGCCCGCTCCCCCGGCCCCGATCGATGGCCCCGGCCGGCAGCCCCCGTCGGAGGCCGGGCCGGTCGCTGCGGCCACCGGCAGGGGACCCGAGCGGCGCGGGCGATGCGGGGCGAGGGCTGTGAATGCGAGCCGCGGGGGCGGCCGGCGCCGAGGCCGGCTGGCCAGCCCCGGCGGGCCGGGCCGCCGCGGGCGATCCCACCGGCCGAGAACCTCTCCAGGGGGCACAGCCGGTGGCGGGCTATGTTCCGGACCGTTCAGCCCAGCTCGAGCTGGCGGCGGGCGTCGACCTCGTCGCGATTCATGGCCAGCACGGCCTCGTCGAGTCGCTCGACCAGGTCGTAGGACGGGTCCAGGGAGCGGCGCGTGAGCCTCATCAGCTGCACGGCCATGCGGAAATTCCTCACCAGGTCCCCGGGGGTGGCGTCGCTCAGGTCGCCCAGCTGCTCGAGCGGCGCACCGCCCATCCAAGCCAGCACCGCCGGGGTCAGGCTCCAATCGAAGGTCTTGAGCGCGTTGGGGATCCGATGGCGCGCTTCCTCGCCGCTCAGGCGGCCGACGACCCGATCGAGTTCGCGCCGCTGTGGCCCGTAGAGCTTGGGCGGCACGTAGCTCTCCCCGAAACGCCGCCGGGTCTCGTGCACCAGGGCCACGAAGATCATGCCCAGGGCCTCGGCGGGCAGGCGCTCGAGGGCTCCGCTGAAGATCAGCTCGGTGATCTGCAGCTCGTAGCCGTACAGCAACCGCGCGATCTTGCCCTTGGCCGTGAGGCTGTCGTCCGGTTCGATGTAGCCCAGGCTGGCCAGGAGCTGCAGATGGGCCTCCAGCAGGCGGCGCTGCTCGAGGCGGTTCTTCTCGCGGGCCTTCTTGTTGTGTCCGCGGTGCTGGAACTGGTTGAAGGAC
The DNA here is from genome assembly GCA_044375105.1 of Planctomycetota bacterium. GTDB lineage: Bacteria > Planctomycetota > UBA1135 > UBA1135 > JBIKLM01. Next base: position 1,638 of record JBILNK010000020.1, on the reverse strand, counting down.
TTTTCCCAGGCCTCGTGCAGGCGCTCGCGCCCGAGGCGTTCGAGCAGGTGCAGGATCGAGGAGTAGGACAGCCTGAACCGGCTCTGCACGGGCTCCGGTTTGCCCGAGAGCAGGCGCTCCAGCGGCGCATCGAACAGGTCGCGGTTCTCCAGCCGTACGACCACCAAGCCCTGGGCGTCGATGCCCTGGCGTCCGGCGCGTCCGGCCATCTGCATGAAATCCCGCGTGCGCAGGTAATCGAAGGTCTGGCCGTCGAACTTCTTGAGCCCGAAGAAGGCCGCCGTGCGCGCGGGCATGTTGATGCCCACGGCGAAGGTCTCGGTGGTGAAGAGCAGCTTGATCAACCCGCTGGTGAACAGGCGCTCGATGACCTCCTTGTGCACCGGCAGCATGCCCGCGTGGTGGTAGCCCAGGCCGCGGGCCGCCAGCCGGAAGACCTCGCCCTTCAGCTCTCCCGGATCCAGCTGGAAGGCCTCCAGCAGCTCCCGCTGCGCTGTCTGCATGCGCAGCTGCTCGTCCGCATCGAGCAGCTGCCGGCGCTGGTTCTGCAGGGCCAAGCGCTCGCAGTCCTTGCGGCTGAAGGAGAACACCAGCGCCGGTAGCAGGTCCGCTGCCACCAGGTCGTCGAGCAGCAGCCGGAAATCGCTGCCGTCTTCGCGCTGAGGGCGTCCGCCCGGGCCGCGCCGACCGCGGCTCGGCTCGCGCGGCGTCTTGCGCTGCACGTCGGCCAGCTTGCGCGCCGGAAAACGGCCTGCGCCGCCGCAGAAGAACTCGAATTCGAGCGGCACCGGGCGGCGGTCGGACCGCACGATCTCGAGCGGCTGCTCGCGGATCTCCCCGAGCCACCGGCCGAGCTCGTCCAGGTTGGCCACGGTGGCCGACAGGCAGATGAAGCGGATCTTGGGCGGGGCGAAGATCAGGCTCTCCTCCCAGACCGTGCCGCGCTCCGCATCGTCCATGTAGTGGACCTCGTCGAAAATCACGTATTCGACGTCCGAAAGGTTGCGCGGATCCTCGAAGATCGAGTTGCGCAAGATTTCGGTGGTCATGATCAGCACCTGCGCGCGCGGGTGGATCGTGACGTCGCCGGTCATCAGGCCCACGTCGATGGCCGGATCGTCGCGGAAATCGCGGTACTTCTGGTTCGAAAGCGCCTTGATCGGCGCGGTGTAGATGCAGCGCCGGCCGCGGGCCACGGCGTCGGCGATGGCGAATTCGGCCACCAGGGTCTTGCCGGCCCCGGTCGGGGCGCTGACCAGCACGTTCTTGCCCGCCTCGACGGCGCGCACGGCGGAGAGCTGGAAGGCCGACAGCTTGAGGCCCTTGAAGTGGATCACCCCGGCGCGGCTCTCGAGCCGCGGGCTCTGAGCGGGCTGCTTCGGGCGGGCCGGCAGGTCGTCCGGGCCAGCGCTGCCGAGGCCCGAGAGCCAGGCCGCCGGCCGGGGCTGGTTGGGGGCGCGCTCCAAGGCCCGCTCGGGGCGCGGCCGGGGCCCGGATCCGGGCGGGCGCTCGGTGTCGGCTCCAGGCGGCCCGCCGGCCGGCATCCCGGGCTCCTCGGCCCGCGGCGGGGCGGGGCGCGGCGCAGGGGGCTCCGCGGGGCCTGCCGCCCGGCGCGGCTCCCGCGAGGACTCCGGCGGA
>JBILNK010000145.1:0-11241 GCA_044375105.1 Planctomycetota bacterium | reverse complement strand
GAGATCTGCAACTCGATCCTCCAGCAGGAACAGCGCCGCAGCCCGGAAATCGCTTCCGGGTCGGGCCGCCGCTCCGGGGAAGTCCCGGCGGCCGGGGAGGCCGCCCGCGCGGACTCCCCCGGCTCCCGCAGCCTGGCCGGCAGCCTGAGCACCCGCCGCCTGCCGACCCCGATCGAGATCACGCGCTTCCTGGACGACTACGTGGTCGGCCAAGCGCGGGCCAAGAAGGTGCTCGCGGTCGCGGTCTACAACCACTACAAGCGCCTGCAGCACGGTCTGGGCGGCCGGCCGCGCCCCCAAGGCGCCGAGTTGGCCGGCCCCGGCAGCGGTCTGCCCGGCGCCCTCGGAGGCCACGAGGTCGAGCTCGAGAAGTCGAACGTTCTGCTGGTCGGCCCGACCGGCTCGGGCAAGACCTTGCTGGCCCGCACCCTGGCGCGCATGTTGGACGTGCCCTTCGCCATGGCGGATGCCACCACGCTGACCGAAGCGGGCTACGTGGGCGAGGACGTCGAGAACATCCTGCTCAAGCTGCTGCAGGCCGCGGACTTCGACAAGGACCGCGCGCAGGCGGGCATCGTCTACATCGACGAGATCGACAAGATCGGCCGCACCACCTCCAACGTCTCGATCACCCGCGACGTGTCCGGCGAGGGCGTGCAGCAGGCGCTGCTCAAGATCTTGGAGGGCACCGTGGCCAACGTGCCGCCCCAGGGCGGGCGCAAGCACCCGGAGCAGGCCTACATCCAGGTCGACACCAGCAACATCCTGTTCATCGTCGGCGGCACGTTCTCGGGCATCGAGGACATCATCGGCCGCCGTGTGGGCAAGGACGTGGTGGGCTTCAGCCGCTTCCTCGAGGCCGACAAGAGCGCTCTGCCGCGGACCGACGACCTGCCCCTGCAGGGCGCGCGCCGCGACCAGCTGCTGCGCCACGTGTCGCCGCGCGACCTGATCGAGTTCGGCATGATCCCCGAGTTCGTCGGGCGCCTGCCGGTGGTGGTCAACCTGGAGCGCCACAGCAAGGCCGACCTGGTGCGCATCCTGACCGAGCCCAAGAACGCGCTGATCCGCCAGTACCAGCGCCTGTTCGAGATGGAGGGCGCCGAGCTGGTCGCCGAGCCCAGCGGCTTGGAAGCCATCGCCCAGGTGGCCATCGAGCGGGAGACCGGGGTGCGCGCCCTGCGCTCGATCCTCGAGGAGATCCTGCTGGACCTGCTCTACGAGCTGCCCCACCGCACCGACACGCGCCGCTTCGTGATCGACGAGGCAGTGGTGCGCGGCCAGCGCAGCCTGGCCTCCGGCGGGTCTGCGGAGCGCCTGGACCAGGAAGCCGCCCGGGAAAGCGCCTGAGGCGCCACCCGGGAAAGCGCCTTTGGCCACCGAGGCGCCCGGCGCGACCGGGGCACCCCCAGGGCCCGGTCTCCAAGGCTCCCGCGGCGGGCGGGCGGCCCCGCGGGTGCCTGGGGAGCTCGGCAGGCCTTGCGATTGCCGCGCTGAGCCGCGACCCGGCCGCGCAGGCCGCCGGAGCCTTCCGGAGGAGTCAAAGGGCTTCGGCTCGCCGAGGGCGCCGTCCCCGGGGACGCGGGCTGAGCCCCGAAACGGCCGCGGGCCGGCCGGCCGCGGATCGGCAGACCCATGCGGGGATCCTCGGAGCATCCAGGGACCGCCGTCCGACCATAGCCCTGGGGGGTCCCCCGGCCTGGCAAGCCGGGCGACGCCCCGCGCCCCGCCCGCGGCTCGAACCGGCGCCCAAAGGCGGGATCGCGGGGAGCGCGCCGCGGCGCCGCGCTAACTTGGGCGCCCCCCACAGGCCATGCAACCGCCCTCCCCCGACACGCCCCTGTGGATCCGCTACCACCGGGATTTCGACGGCATGGTCAGCGGCGCGCTGCTGAAACGCGTGCTGCAGGATGCCCGCGGGCACCGCGACCTGCGCCTCTCCAGCGTCAACCACGACCAGCGGCGCGACTGGGAACATTTCTGCGTGGGGCTCGACTTCGCCATCGTCGACTTCCACTTCCACCCCCGGGCCGCCTACTGGTTCGACCACCACCCGACGACCTTCCTGAGCCCCTCCGACCGCGCGGCCTACCAGCCCAGCGACTTCTGGGCCTGGGACGAGCGCTCGCCCTCCTGCCCGCCGCTGATCCTGCGGCACGCCGAAGAACGCTTCGGCTATCGCGCACCCGCGCATTTCGACGAGGCCGCGCGCTGGAGCGACGTGATCGACACGGCCGGCTTCTCCTCGGTCGACCAGGCCCTGTTCGCCGAGGACCCGGCTCTGCGCCTGATGCGCGCGCTGGCGGCCGCGCCCAGCCCCAACTGGACCGACGAGCTGGCCGAGGCCCTGGTGCAGCGCGACCTGGCCGAGCTGTGCCGCCGCGCCGACGTGGAGCGCGCCTACGCGATCGCCGCCCGCAACCGCGACCAAGCCCTGCGCCAGTTCCCGGGCACCGTGCTCTCGATGTTCGGACACGTGTGCCACTACGACGCCACCAGCGACCGCGTGCGGCGCGAGCGTTTCGCGGCCTTCTACCACCACCCCAAGGCCCTGTACTCGGTGGGCGTGATCCCGACGCGCGCCGGTTTCCACGTCACCGCCGGCGAAAACCCCTGGAACAAGCCCGAGCCGGGCGTGCACATCGGCGAGCTGATGACGCGCTACGGCGGCGGCGGCCACCACGGCGTCGGCGGGGTCAATCCGGACGGGCTCGAGTCGGCGCGCCGCATCGCCCGCGAGGTGGCCGAGCACCTGCGCCGCGAGCTGGGGGCGATCGCGTGAAGCCCGGGGCCGCCCAGCCGGAAGGAGTGGGCTCCGGGCGCGAGGCTGCGCAGCCTTCCGGGCCGGCCAGCGGCCCGGAGGCGAGGCCCCGCGCGGGCCGGCCGCTGGCCCGCGCCGCCGAGGACGCGCCGCTCTCCGCCGACGCCATGACCAGCGGCAACGCAGGCCCGCTGCCCGCTGCCGGGGATCCGAGCCCTGCGCCGCAGGCAGGCCCCGACAACTCGCCCGCCGCGCCGCGCAGCCTGCTCGAGCTCAACCCGGCGGCCACGGCCGCGCTGGTCGAACGCCTCGGCGGACGGGCCTTCCAGGCCAAGAGCCTGCGCCGGCACGTGTTCGAGCGCGGCGTCGTCGACTACGCCGCCATGACCGACCTGGGCAAGGCCCTGCGCGAGCGCCTGGCCGCCGAGCTGCCGATCTTTTCTGGCCAGGAGCTGCGCCGCGTCGTTTCCTCCGACGGGGCGATCAAGTTCGTGACCGGTTTCGAGGCCCGCCGCGGCCTCAAGGGCGGCGTCGAAACCGTGCACCTGCCCAGTTCGCGCGGCGCGGGGCACGCCACCCTGTGCGTCTCGACCCAGATCGGCTGCCCGGTGCGCTGCCCCTTCTGCGCCTCGGGCCGCGAAGGCCTCGAGCGCTCGCTGTCGGCCCACGAGATCCTCGAGCAGTTCGTGCGCGGCCGGGCGATCGCGCCCTTCGACCGCAGCGTGATCATGGGCATCGGCGAGCCGATGCTGAACCTCAAGGCCCTGCAGGGGGCCCTGGCCGTGGTGCAAGGCGAGATGGGCCTGGGCGCGCGCAAAATCACCGTCTCGACGGTCGGGTTCCCCGATCGCCTGCGGCAGGCGGCCCTGGACAACCCGCGCTTCCAGCTGGCGATCTCCCTGCACACGCCCTTCGATCAGGAGCGCGACGAGCTGGTGCCCCTGATGGCCGGCATCCAGGTCGACGAGGTGCTGGCCGCGGCCGACTTCTGGTTCGAGCGCACCGGCCGCGAGGTGACCTACGAGTACGTCCTGCTCGGCGGCCAGAACGACACCCGCGCCCACGCCGAGGAGCTGATCCGACGCTTGGCCCGGCGGCGCTGTTCGATCAACCTGATCCCCTACAACCCCGTCGAAGGGGATCCCTGGAAGCGCCCCTCCAAGGAGGACGTCGATCGCTTCCAGCGCGCCTTGGCCCAGGGCGGCTTGGTCGCCACGGTGCGCTGGAGCAAGGGCCTGGGCGCCGACGCGGCCTGCGGCCAGCTGCGCCGGCGCGCCTGACCGGCTGAGAAGCAACCGACTCGGGCTACGCCCGAGGGTCGCACGCGCCTGCCTGCGGGCCGCCCTCCGGCGGCCCCAGAGGCGAAAATCGTCGCTGCGCGCCGATGCGGCCCCTCTTCCCCAGCCTTGCCGGCGCCCGCCCCCGTCGCGGCGGCAGCGGGTCCCGACCGCCCCGGACGCCCGCCGCCCGATTCCCCCGGAACCCGTTCGGCCGGGACAGGGGGCCCAGAGGCGCGCCGCCCGGCGCGGGCCGGCATCCCGGGCGCCGCCGGGGCGGAAGCCCTCGTGGCCTTCAGGTCGGGGGGGGCCGCCTGCGCCAGTCCTGCGCGCTCTGCCCCCACAGGTGCACGTCGAAGCCCTCCAGGGGCGGCGGCAGGCGGGTCGGGCCCCGATGGACCGAGCCCAGGCGCTCCGCCAGCCGGATCGACGCCAGGTTCTGGGGGGCGATCACGTGCACGACCTCGCGCCAGTGCAGGCGCTCGAAGGCCCAATCGATGGCGGCCTCGGCCGCCTCCTGGGCGTAGCCCTGGCCCCAGGCGTCGCGCACGAGCCCCCAGCCGACCTCGCTGCCCGGCCAGCCCTCGGGCTGCCAGGGCCCCACCCGGCCGATCCAGCGCCCGCTCTCGCGCTCGAGGACCGAGAACATGCCGAAGCCGTACAGGGCCCAGGAGCCCGCCATGGCCACCAGGCCGCGCCAAGCGGCCTCGGGCCCCTGGACCCCGCCGAGAAAGCGCGCGCTCTCCGGATCGCCGAGCAGCGCACACCAGCCCGGGAAGTCGCCGGCGGCGGTCGGGCGCAGGATCAGGCGGGCGGTCTCGAGGCGCGGCCCGAGCCGCGGGGCGTCTTGGAAGCTCATCGTGCTCCGCTAGCGCAGCAGCCGAGGCGGGATTCCCGAACAGGTCCGCGCCGCGCCGGGCAGCAGCCGCGGGCCCAGCGCAGCCGCGGGCCCAGCGCAGCCTCGGGACCAGCGCGGCCCGGGACCTGGCGCTCGGGGGCCCGGGCGCGCGGCCCGGGCTCAGGCCCGGGCCAGGATCGGCAGGGAGCGCCCGACGCGCTCGACCACCTCGCGGCCTTCGGCCGCGCTCAGCACCAGCGGCATGCGCAGGCGGATCGAGCGGATGCCCGAAGCCAGGGCCAACAGGCCGTTTTCGCGCAGGCCCTTCAGCAGCCGCCCGCGCTCTTCGGGGCTGCGCAGGGTGAAGGCGACCCAGGACCCGGCCCCGCGCACGTTTTCGATCGGGGCGCCCTCCTGCTGCAGAGTCTGCAGGCCGCCGACCACGTCGCAACCGCGCTCGGCGATGTTCTGGGCCAGGCCCTGGCCTTCGATGATCTCGATGAAGCGCTTGGCGCGCACCATGTCGACCAGGTTGCCGCCCCAGGTCGAGTTGATCCGGCTGGGGCGCTGGAAGACGTTGTCGGGCACCTCGTCGACCCGCCGGCCGGCGATCAGGCCGCACACCTGGGTCTTCTTGCCGAACACCACGATGTCCGGCACCACGCCGACCTGCTGGTACATCCAGGTGGTGCCGGTCGAATAGAAACCGGTCTGGACCTCGTCGAAGATCAGCAGCGCTTCGCGCTCGTCGGCGATGCGGCGCAGGGCGGCCAGGAACTGGGGGCGGAAATGGTTGTCGCCGCCCTCGCCCTGGATCGGCTCGATGATGATCGCCGCGATCTTGCGGGGGTGCTTGGCGAAGGCGGCGTCGATCTCGGCCAGGGAGCGGCGCTCCTCGGCTTCGATGTCGTTCAAGATCTGCCCGCGGGCATCGCGGATCACAGCCGGGTTGTGCACGCGCGGCCAATCGAACTTCGGGAACAGGCCGGTCTTGTCCGGAACCGTGTTGGTCAGCGACAGGGTGTAGCCCGAGCGGCCGTGGAAGGCCTGCTGGAAGTGCAGCACGACCAGATCGTTGACGTCGTCGCTCATCGACTTGCGGCCCAGCTTGCGCGCTTTCCAGTCGAAGGCGACCTTGAGGCCGTTTTCGATGGCCAGGGCCCCGCCGGCGATCCAGAAGTGGTGCGGGAACCCCGGGCCGCTGACGTGCGTGGCGAAGGTCTCGACGAAATCCGCCATCAGCGTCGAGTAGAGGTCCGAGTTGGTCGGGTTGAACAGGGCCGCGGTCAGGAGGTCCCTCTGGAAGGCCGGGTCGTCCATCCAGGGGTGGCGATAGCCGATCGGCCAAGAGGCGAAGCCCGTGAAGCAGTCCAGGTATTCGCGGCCCGTGACGGCGTCGACCAGCCAGGAGCCATGGGAGCGCTCGAAGTCGAGCACGAAGGGAAAACCGTCGGCCAGCTGGTGGCGGGCCAGGGTCGCGTGTACGGCTTGGGGCTGGATCATGGCGGTCCTCCTCGTGCGCTGCGGGGCTCGGGGCCGGGCGCTCGACCTGCATCGGCCGAAAGGTCGCCCGCCCTTCTGCGGGCCTGCCGGGAGGGTCTCCCGACGTCCCTGCCGAACCATTTGGGGCGACCATCCTATGGGCCCTCGAACCCCTGCGGACCACCCCGGAGCCGCCCCGCGCCCGCCGGCGCTCCCGCGGGCCTGGCCGGGAGCCCGCCGGGCCTGGCGCAGTCCGGCCGCAGCCCTCGGCGGCCCCCCCCGAGCCGCGGGCCAGAAGGCCCCCGCAAGCCCGAGTTCCCGGGCCGACCCGGCCCCCACGGCACCCCCGAGGACCGCAGGCCTCGATCCCGGGGCCCGCCCTCGCGGTTCCGCCGCCCCGCGCGGGTCGCCTCGGGAGGCATCCATCCAGGACGGCGGCCCAGCGCTCGGCTCCGGGCGGCCCAGCGACCACCGCGGTCCCCGCCAGGCTCGCCGCGAGCAGCCCGGCCTCGAAGCTCCCCAGCGCCCCGCGAGGCGCGAGGATCCCCGGGGCCGCGATCGGGCCAGCTTCCGCCTCTCGGTTGCCCGACTCGGTCCGCGGCCGCCCCCAGGCAACGGGGCCGCCAGGGGCCCTCTCCGGGGCCGGTCGCTGCGCCCCCCCGGGCGGATCCTTGGCCCAGGCCTCCGCGCTCAAGCGCGCGACAGGCACAGCACCGGCAGCGGCTCGCGCCTCAGCACCAGGGCCGAGCTTTGTTCGCAATTGACGAACAGCGCCGGCCTCCAGCCGATCTCCGCGGGACCGCTCGGGCCGCTGATCAGCACGCCACCGGATTCGAGGCCGGTTTGGACCGCGGTCTGCAGGCGGCGCTCGGCGCCCCCATCGATCGGAGCCAGCAGCGGCTGGGCGTAGCCGGCTTCCAGCAGCGCGTGGGCCGCCTCGCAGAAGTCGGCGTAGTCCCGCGCGGGCACCTGGGCCCAGGTGGGCAGGTCGTGACCCTGCCCCCCGAAGGCGGGATACGCGTCGAGGCAGGCGCCCAACCAGCGCCGCGCGGCGGCGGCCGGATCCGCGCCCGCCGGCAAGCGCACGGAGCCGGCGCCGTGGGTCTCGAGCGGACCGATCCGCAGGCCGGCGGAGGCGCTGGAGCGGATCAGCTGGATGCGCTGCTCTGCCGAGCCGACCCGGCCGCAGGCCAGGGCCGAGCGCCAAGGCGCAGCGCACAAAGCCGCCGGGTCCGGAGCGGGCAGGGCGGCGAAGCGCGGGCCCAGATGCTCAGCCGCAGCCCGGCCCAGGCGATGCACCAGCCCCGGCAGCCGCCCATCGCCCGAAAGGATCACGGGCCAACCGGCGAGCCACAGCGGCAGCAGCGCCTCGATCAGGCCCGCTGCGCCCTGGGACCAATGCGCGAGGTAGAGCAGCGCCTGTCCGGGCTGCGGGGCCAGGGGCGCTGGCATCGCCGAGAATTCCAACGCTTCCAGGCGATCGAGCTCGGGCTCAAGGGTCGCTGCGGGCAGCCCCAGTTCCAATGCCAGCTCGTCCAGCCAGGCGTCGTCCCCGAGCAGATCCTCGAGCCAGGCCTCGGCGGCCAATTCGAGCTCCGCGAAGCTCGGCGCGGGCAGCCGGCAGACCGCGGCCTCCGCCGCCGCGCACTCCGCGGGCCCCGCCCGCAGGTGCCGCCGCGGGCCCTGCGGATGGGGATGCTCCGGGCCCGCGACGCCGCGGCGCCATTCCGCCCCGTCGATCCACTGCCCGCGCGGGCTGTTCGGCGCGGGGGGTCGGACGGGCATTGGAACAGGCTAACCAGCCGGCCCGCCGGAGCGCGCCCCTCGGCGGCGGGAAGCCGGCCCGTAGGATGCTCGCGCCATGCAGCCGCCGCCCCCGCCCGCCGCGCCCAAGCCGCGCCGCGGTCTGTGCTTCGAACGCCGCATGCGCCTGGTGCGCGGCGGCGATTTCGAGCGCGCCTACCGCCGCGGCACGCGGGCGCGCGGGGCCGCCTTGGTGGTCCTGACCAGCCCCGGGGGCGGCGCGGTCACGCGCCTCGGGCTGTCGATCGGCCGCAAGGCCTGGCGCGAGGCCGTCGATCGCAATCGGGCGCGGCGGCTGATCCGCGAAGCCTTCCGGCTCGAATTCGACGCGCTGCCGCCGGGCGCGGATCTGGTCGTGATGGCCGCGGACCCGCGCGGTCCCTGGGATCTCGCCAGCCTGCGCCGCGAGCTGCCGCAGCTGGCCTGGAAGGCCTGGCGCAAACAGGCCGGCCGCCCGGCCGAGGAGCCCGCCCCGTGAGCGGCCCGCGGAAGCAGCGCGGGCACGACCACGGGCACGACGATGGCTTCGACCCCGGGCATCGGCACGGACCCGGGGTTGCCCCCGCCCAGGACCCAGGGCGCGGAGCCGAACGGGCTCGGCGCCCGAGCCCCGGACCGAGCGAGCCCGGCGCCCCCAGCGCCGGCGGCGCCGCGCCTCCCGCGCCGCGCGGGGTCCTGTCCGCGCTCTCCCGCGGACTGGTGGAAGCCCTGATCCTGCCGATCCGCGGCTACCAGCGCTTCCTCTCGCCCTTCACCCCGCCGACCTGCCGCTTCCGCCCGACCTGCAGCGCCTACGCCGTCGAAGCCCTGCGCACGCACGGCCTCCTGCGCGGGCTGGCCCTGTCCGTGCGCCGTATCCTGCGCTGCCATCCCTTCAGCGAACCCGGCCCCGATCCCGTGCCCCCTCCGCGCAAGCCGCGCCCGACCCCCTAATGCGAGCCTTCGCCGCCCTCTCCTTCGTCTCCGCGACCGCCGCCGTGCTGTGGAGCTGCCGTAGCCCGGCCAGCGCCGGCAACCCCAAGGCGCCCCCGATCCCGGGGCTCACGCCGGCCGACCATCTGATCCAGCCCGGCGAAAGCCGCTTCGCCGCGCTCTACCAGCTGACCTTCGGCGGCGAGAACGCCGAGGCCTATTGGAGCGCCGACGGACGCCGCCTGGTGCTGCAGCGCCGCGACGCCAGCGCCGGCGTCGAGTGCGATCGCATCTACGTGACGCCCGATCCGAGCGCGCCGCTCGCGGGCCGCATCCCGACCGCCCTCGAGCAGGTCTCCGACGGCCGCGGCGTCTGCACCTGCTCGTACTTCCTGGCCGGCGACCGCGAGATCCTGTTCGCTTCGACCACCGCCGCCCAAGCCGAATGCCCGGCCCCGCCGGACATGGCCCAGGGCTACGTCTGGAACCTGCACCCCGAGTACGACATCTATTCGAAGGATCTGCAGAGCGGCGCCCTGCGCCGGTTGACCGACAGCTTCGGCTACGACGCCGAGGGCACCGTCTCCCCGGACGGGCGTTCGCTGGTCTTCACCTCGACCCGCAGCGGCGATCCGGAGCTGTGGATCCAAAACCTCGAGAGCGGCGCCTTGCAGCAGGTCACGCGCACCCCCGGCTACGACGGCGGCGCGTTCTTCTCCCACGATGGCGAGCGCCTGATCTTCCGCGCCACGCGCTTCGACCCCGCCAAGCAGGCCGAGCAGGAGGCCGCCTTCGCGGCGCTGCTCGAGGACAACCTGGTCAAGCCCAGCGCCATGGAGTTGGTGGTGATCGACACCGACGGCAGCGACCGGCGCCGGCTGACCGACCTGGGCGGCGCCAACTGGGCGCCATTCTTCACGCCCGACGACAGCCAGGTGCTGTTCGCCTCGAACCACCACGTGGGCCCGCGCAGCCGCAACTTCGACCTGTTCCTGGTGCCCGCCGAGGGCGGTCCCCACGGCCCGGACCAGCTCGAGCGCGTGACCAGCTACGACGGCTTCGACAGCTTCCCGATGTTCTCGCCGGACGGCCGCTGGCTGGCCTTCTCGAGCAACCGCGGCGGCGCGGAAGGCGAGACTAACGTGTTCATCGCGCGCTGGCGCGAGTGAGCCCTGCCGCTGGCACGAGTGAGCACTTCCCGCTGGCGCGAGTGAGCCCTGCCGCTGGCACGAGTGAGCCCTCCGCGCTGGAACGCGGCTGAGCCCTTTCCTGGCCGGGCCTTGAGGCCCGCTTGATCGGCCCTTCATGGGCGGGCCCCACGCTCCCGCCCATGAAGTCGAACGCCGCCACCCTGCCCCTGTGGGCCCTCCTCGGCCTGTGCGCCCCGCGCCTGCTGTTCCCGGCGGCGCCCGACCAGGCGTTGCCCGCCGCCCAAGCCGCAGCGGCCGCGCCTGCAACCGCTGCGCCCGCCGGTGATGCCCTGGCCGCCCTCGAGGACTCCAGCCTGGCGCTGGCGCGGCGATTGCGGCCCTGCGTGGTCACCGTGGCCGCCTACGTGCGGCTCCCGGAGGGCCAGGAAGCAGCCGGCGATGGCTGGCGGCTGCGTCCGTCCAGCGAGTTCCCGGGCTTCGCCTTGGTGGGCAGCGGCTCCGGCGTGGTGGTGTCCAGCGCGGGCGACATCGTCACCAACCGGCACCTGTTGCTCGGCCCCGACGGCGAGCCGGTCGACCTGGTGGACGTGGAAACCGCGGACCTGCGGCACACCCTGGCGGAGGTCATGGGCCTCGAGCCGACCCTCAACCTGGGCGTGGTCCAGCTGCGCGTGTTCGACCCCCAGGATCCGCCGCGCTTCGAGCCGATCGCCTTCGGCGACAGCTCGCGGACCGAGGTCGGGCAGATCGCCTTCGCCCTGGCGGATCCCTTCGGTCCGGAGTTCTTCCTGTCCCAGGGCCTGATCGCCAGCACCCCGGGCCGGGACTGTTATCAGGAGCAGCTCAGCGCCGCCTACCTGCAGGCTAGCCTGCCGATGACCGAGGGCGCCTTCGGCGGCGCGCTGCTCGATCGCCAAGGGCGCTGGATCGGGCTGCTCTCGCACCTGCCGACCAGCGGCGAAACGGGGCGCGCCTTTGCCGGGCGCGGGCTGGCCTACGCCCTGCCCGCCAACATCG
>JBILNK010000317.1:0-2892 GCA_044375105.1 Planctomycetota bacterium | reverse complement strand
AGCTGCACGGACTCCGCCAACCAGCGCCACTTCTTCGCCCGCCTGCTCCAAGCCGCCACTCGCCGCAACCGCCCCAGCGGGCTCCGACCGATCCTGACCTGACCTGCACCGACCGACAGCCGACAGTGTGGAGGGCCCAGTCGCCCCTTGCCGGCCTTGCTTGTGATTCGCGCTGCTTTGCCTACCGAGGATGGAGACTCTCTGTTAGGCCCCTCCCTCAGCCACGATCGATGACTCAGGTGTCCTGAGTTCACAGCAAGGCCCGCCTGCCGGTGGTCGAGGCCGAGAGCTACCACTGGGATGGTGTTCAGGTGGTGCAAGAGCACTTGGCAAGGCTGGGGACGGCAGGCCGAGGCTGAAGCTGGACCCATCACGCGAAAATGGGCTGCGAAAAATCGAGTTGTACGAGTGGCTCCACAACCGAGACAATCAGAAGGTGCACAAGCCGGTCAGGGCGCATGACCATACGATGGACGAGACCCGCTGCGTGGCGATGCACCTCAGGGCTGGGCCTGTGCTGGTCTGGTAGGCCGTGGCGTCAGCACCCCGTGTACCGAATCCCCGGCGAGCACGTAGGCCCGGTACCCCGTGTAGTCGATCAGCAAACCGATTAGGCCGACGGGGCCGAAAATGCAGTTCCCCTAGACCCAGGCCGACTGGGTACTCTTGATCTGACCAGCAGTCGAGCGGTACCCCTCAAGCTCAAAGAAGACGACCAGGGCCCGGTCCTGGCGCACTGGCGTTACCTTGGCCGGGGTCATCCCGGTCAGGCCGCAGGACGTGCGCCATGCGGCCCCTGAAGGCTCGGCTGTGATGTGGATCTCGGTAGGCTTTGCCAACAACGACCCACAGCCGACAAGGAAGAGGGTAGGCAGCAGGCGAAGCATGAAATCAGGCTAGAGCCTCGTTGTGTCTCGTGCCAGTATCCGATGGGCGGGCTCAAGGCGAGCCCGTAACCTAACGGTATGCGGCGCGGCGTGGGTTCCCATCCCTGGCGTCGAGGTGAGCAAGCTGCTCCTGAAGGATGCGCACCCGGACCTCGACAGACGCCCGTCAACGGCCATCGGCCGCCCGGAGCGGCGTTCGGCCTCTATCGTCATTCCGCATCAGCCAGGATTCGGGATGCGTGGTGCATCGCCTTGACCTGTTCTTCGAGGGCAAGGGATTGCGCCAGGCGGTGGCGGGTATCGGTGCTTCCAGCGCGGCCGAACGTGACGCGCAGGGCCGCGAGCCGACGCGCGCAGAGCCAGATTCCAGACTTAGTGCCAGAAAGGGTGGTTATGCTTGGAGTCAGGTCAGGGAACTCGCTTGGAAGGTTGACGCGCGAGCCCTTTGGAAGTTTGGCGCCGAGGTGACCGAGCCTGTCCGCCCAGGCGGTGACGCCGGGCTCACGAGGAGCGGGACGGCTCACTCTGCTCGGGGGTGGGCCGCTCGGTGGTTTGGGGATCGCAGGCCGCCGACGTAGGCGCTGCGCTTGCAGAGGGGCTTTCTCAGGGCCTGGCGGCGATCTGCCCGGGCGCATCGGGCCATCAGCGCGGTTCGGGGAACAGCGGCCCGGGGGGCTGTTCGCGGGCGAGCAGGTCGCGTTTGCGGTCCAGGCCCCAGCGGTAGCCGGTCAGGGCGCCATCCTTGGCGATCACGCGGTGGCAGGGAATCAGCACGGCCAGGGGGTTGGCGCCGCAGGCGGCGGCCACGGCGCGCACGGCTTTGGGGGCGCCCAGAAGGCGGGCCAGGTCGCCGTAGCTCAGGGTCTGGCCAGGGGGGATCGAGCGGAGCGCTTGCCAGACGGAAAGCTGGAACGGGGTGCCCAGGGGCGCCAGGGGCAGGTCGGGGGCTCGCGCGGGATCCTCGAGGGCGGCCAGCACGGCGGAGAGCAGGGGTTCGAAGGCGGGGCCGCCGGGCAGCAGCGGGTGGCCCGGAAAGCGGCGCGTCAGTTCGGCTTCCAGCTGCTCGGCATCGTCGCCCAGCAGCACCGCGGCCAGGCCTTCGGCCCGGGCAGCGATCAGGGCCAGGCCCAGAGAACAGCAAGCGATGGCGAAACGCAGCGGGTCCGGCGCGGGGGAGGCGCTGGACACCGGCGCGACGGGCAGCGGCTCGTCCGCCGAGCGTTCGGGCGCGCTCATCGGCTGCGGCCGGCGTAGGGATCTTCGCCGCGGGCCAGCTGGCGCACGAAGTCGTCGCGGCGGCCGAGGTTGCGCTCGACCAAGCGCTTGTATTGCTGGATCTCGTCGGCGGAAGCGCCCTCGAAGCGCGCCAGGAAGGTCCAGCCCTTGTAGGGCAGGGTCAGCACCCACGGCGAGGCGGGGTCGCCGGCGCCGGGCCAGCGCAGCTGCCAGGCGATCTCGGCGGGCCCGGGCACCCACAGGCCGCTGCCCTCGGCGAGGATCGTGCGCAGCGCGGCGCGGGCCAGATCGTTGAGCACCAGCGCGTCCTCGAAGACCTTGTAGGTCCATTCGAAGGATTGCTGGTCGATCTCGGCCAAGCGCTGGTCCTCGAGCGAAAACTCCTCGAGCAGCCAGAAGCCCGGGCGCGCGCGGGCCCGCGCGGCGAAGTCCGGCGTGCCCGACTGGGCGAATTCCTCGGCCTTGCGCTTGCCTTCGAAGCCCGGCCACTGGCACAGGTCGCCGGGCACGCCGAAGGGCTCGAGCGCTGCGACCTGCTCGGCCACCCACTCGTTCCAGGCCGGGTCGAAGGGCACCAGACCGGCCTCCTCCGGCACGAAACCGAGCGCCTGCGCCTGGCTGCGGGCCGCCGCCGCCCGCTCCCCGTAGAACGCGTCGAAGACCCGCCCGCTGCTGGCCAGCTCGGGGGCCAGGTTCAGGTCGACCACGGCGCGCGGCGCGGACTCCAGGCCGCCGACGGCCTCGGGCGCGGCGCTGTCGGCGGGGTCTC
>JBILNK010000144.1:0-11281 GCA_044375105.1 Planctomycetota bacterium | reverse complement strand
AGGACCGCCTGTGGGCCGAAACCCAGGAGGCCCTGGGCGATTTCCACTGGCTCGGCGGCCAGGGCTGGCGCGGCCATTCGAACGTTTTCTACGAGCGCGCCCTGGACTGGTGGGCGCGCTCGACGGACCTCGAGCTGGCCCGCGCGCGCTGGCTGGCGATCCTCGAACGCATGGGGCTGGCCCCCTGGGACCGCGAGCCCCTGAACGCCGGCCAGCACGGCAACCCGCTCTCCAACGAGCGCTTGGAGCAGGCCCTCTCGATCGCCCGCGAACCACGCCAGCGGGCCTTCTTCGCGCTGGTCCTGGCGCGCAACCTGCTGGCGAGCGGCGCCAGCCGCAGCGCCGAGCGGCGCGGGCTGACGCTGCTCGCCGAGGTGCAGGCCCTGGGCGACGCCGGCGGCCTGGTCGATGCGGCTCTGCGCGTCGAAGCGAGCTGGTATGAGCAGGTCGGGCCGTTCGTGCAGGCGGGCGAGGGCCCCGCACAGCGGCGCCCCGATCTGACGCGCGCGGTGGAGCTCTATCGCGCCTTCTTGGCGCGCTTCGCGGAGGGCCAGAGCCGCCACCAGCCCTTCGTGAGCGAGCGCCTGAAGGCGCTCCTGGCCGAGGAGCTCGACCTCGCGCTGCCCGGCAGCTTCCGCCCCGGACAGCCCGTCCAGGTGCTGCTGAGCTGGCGCAATCTGTCGCGCCTCGAGGGCCGGCTGGTGCCGGTCGAGCTGACCCGCGACCCAAGCCTGCGGCGCCGGGACCAAAGCCCAGACCAATGGCTCGACTCCCTGGTCCTCGGGCGCCGCGAAGCCTTCGCCCAATTCAGCGTGGAGCTGGCCCCGGGCCGACCCCACGAGCGCCAGCAGCGTCGCATGGCGCTCTCCGAATGGATGCCGAATTCGCCGCCGCCGGGGGCCTACGCCCTCGAGCTGCGCGCGGGCGACCAGAAGGCCCGCGGCCTGATCCTGATCACCGACCTGGCGCTGGTGGCCGAGCAGGCGCCGGGTGAACTGGTGGCCTGGGCCGTGGGCGCCGAGGACGGCGCCCCGCGCGCGGGCCAGCCGGTCAAGGCCTTCGTGGGCATCCAAGAGAATCAGGGCTGGCGCTGGCGTGAGTTCGAGGCCCAGACCGATGCCCAGGGCCTGGCGCGCTTCGATCTCGGCCCCCTGAGCCAGGAATACGCCAGCGTGCTGCTGACCGCGGGGCGAGGCGGCTCCCAAGCCATGGTGCAAAGCAGCGCCGCCGGCTACACGCCCGAGCAGGGCTGGCGCCTGCTGCTGACGACCGACCGGCCCGCCTATCGTCCGGGCCAAACGGCCCATTGGAAACTGACCGCGCGGCGCCACCTGGGTCTGGCCTATGAAACGCCCGCGGGCCAGGTGCTGGTGGCGCGCTTCATCGACCCGCGCGGCGAGCTGGTGCGCGAAGAGCGCGTGACCCTCTCGGAGTTCGGCAGCGCCGACGGCCGCCTCGAGCTGGGCGCCGCCTGGGCGCTCGGCGCCTATCAGGTCGAGTTCCGGGATGCCGCGGGTCGAGGGATCGGCTACGAGGCGCTGCTGCGGCTCGAGGAGTACAAGCTGCCCGAATTCGAGGTCGCCGTGCGTGTCGCGGAGGAGGCCCCCGGCCGCCCGCGCGTGCACGTGCTCGGCGACACGGTCGAGGCCAGCATCGAGGCCCGCACCTATTTCGGGGCGGCGGTCGGCGGCGGAGCGGCCGAGCTGATCGTGCGGCGCGTGCCCCTGGGCGTCAGCCTGCTGCCGCAGCCGCGCTGGACCTGGTTCGCGCGCGAAATGCAAACGAATTGGAACAGCGACCGCTGGGCTTGGCGGCCGGAAGAGGAGGTGCTGCGCCGCAGCCTGGTGCTCGACGGCGAGGGCCGGGCGAAGCTCAGCTTCGAGACCCCGGCCGCGGACGACCAGGAGTGGGAGTACCGCATCGAAGTGCGCGTGACCGACGCCGCCCGGCGCGAGGTCTCCGGCAGCGGGCGGGTGCGTGTGCGCCGGCAGGCCTATGCGGTCGTCCTGGAGAGCGAACGCTCCGTGGTGCGGCCGGGGCAGACGGCGCGCATCGAAGTGCGCGCCGAGGACGCCAACGGCCAGCCCGCGGCTGTCAGCGGGCGCCTGACGCTCGAGCGCGCCCGCTGGGTGGAGGTCTGGCGCGACCCCGCGGGCACGCCGCGCAGCGGCTCCGAGTTGAGCGCCCTGCGCACGCCGAGCGGCGGTTTGCCGCCCGGATTCGAGCCCATCGAGCGCCGCTACGCCTTCGAGGAGCTGGCGCGGATCGACCTCGCCCTCGATGCCCAGGGCCGCGGCCAATGGCTGCCGAATCTGCCGCAGACCGGCAGCTACGTGGTGCGCTGGAGCTCGGAGGACCCGCGCAGCGGGCCGGTCAAGGCCGAGACCTGGCTCTACGCCGCCGACGAGCGCACGCGCAGCCTGGACCTGCCCCAGCAGGGCCTCTCGATCGTCTTCGATGCCAGCAGCCTGGCGGAGGGCGACGAAGCGGCCCTGCTGGTGCTCAGCGACAGCAGCGACCGGCACGTGCTGTTCAGCCTGGCGGCGGAACGCCTGCTCGAAACCCGCGTGCTGCACGGCGGCGCGGCCCAATTGGTGCGCTTCCCCCTGGATGCCCGCCACGTGCCCAACGTGTTCGCCCGCGCGGTCAGCGTGCGCGGCGGGCTCGTGCAGCGCGCCCAGGCCGAGCTGGTGGTGGCGCCGTCGCGCCATTTCCTGAATCTCGAGCAGCGCTTCGATCGCGAGGTCTATCGGCCCGGAGAGCGCGGCCAGCTCGAGCTCGTGGTGACCGACCGGGAGGGCCGGCCGGTGCAGGGCGAGCTCTCGATCGCGGTTTACGACGCCGCCGTGGCGGCCATCGCCGCCGATGAGCGCCCGGATCCGCGCGCGTTCTTCTATGCCCACCCGCGCGCCCTGCTGGCCAGCGGGTCCGCGAGCCTCGAGCAGCGTCCCTTCGCCAGCACCGAGGCCGGCCCGGACGAGCAGCTCGAGAACCAAGGGATGCTGCGCACTCTGGAGATGCTTGGGTACGACGGCGGAGGGGCCTTCGAGCGCCGCTCCGGCAAGCTGGCCATGGGCCGGGCCCAGACCCTGCCCGGGGCGCCGGCGCCGATCGCAGGCCTGGCTGAGTCGGCCGTCGCCGACCGGGCCGAGCCCGTCGCCGGCGGCGGCAGCCTGGTCGTGCGCAGCGATTTCCGCGAGACCGCCCTGTGGAGCGCGGCGCTCGTGACCGACGCCGAAGGCCGCGCGCGGATCGAGGTGCCCTTCAGCGAAGCGACCACGCGCTGGAACCTGTCGGCGGGCGCTGTCACGCGCGGGGCCGATTTCGGCGACCTGCGCGCCGCGCCGGTGCGCACCAGCCTGCCGATCGTGGCGCGCCTCGCGCTGCCGCGCTTCGCCGTGGTCGGCGACCGCTTCCTGGTCGGCGGCTTGGTCACCAACACCGGCGAGCTGGCCCAGAGCGTCGAGCTCTCGCTGGCGATCGAGGGCCTGGCCCAGGCGGGCCCGGGCCCCCTGGCGGCGCGCCTCGACGTGCCGCCGGGTGAAACCCGGCGCGTGGATTTCGAATTGCTGGCGGAAGTCGCCGGTGAAGCGCGCCTGACCCTGCGCGCGGAAGGCCAGGGCGCCGGCGACGGGCTCGAACGGCGTCTGCCGATCGAAGAGCGCGGCCTCGACCAGCTGCTGGCCCAAGCAGGGCGGCTGGAGGGCGAGCGCCTGGACCTGGATCTCGAGATCCCCGCGGCGCGCCCGGGCAGCGGCTCGATCGAGCTGTTGGTCACACCCGAGCCGGCCCTGGCGGCCCTCGACGCCCTGCCCTACCTGACGCACTTCCCCTACGGCTGCCTCGAGCAGACGCTCTCGCGCTTCGTGCCCACGGCGATCGCCATGCGCTCCCTGCAGAGCCTGGGCCTGAGCCCGGAACAGGTCGCGAGCGCCAGCTTCGGCGGCATCGAACGCGCCTTCCTGGCCAAGACGCAGCCCCTCGGCCGCGAGGACTTCGCGGTCTGGCAGCGCGCAGCCCAAGCAGGCCTCGACAAGGTGCTGGGCTGGCAGTCGCCGGAGGGCGGCTGGTCCTGGTGGCCCGGCGGCCCCGAAGACCTGTGGATGAGCGCCTACGCAGGCTGGAGCCTGTGCCTGGCGCGGCAAGCGGGCCTGGAGGTCCCCGTGGGAGCGCTGGAGCGCGCCGCGGACCATCTGACCCGGCGCCTGATCGAGGCCGAGGCGCGGCCGGATCTGGGCGCCTGGCTGCTCTTCGCGCTGGTGGACCTCGAGCGCACCCTGAGCCGCGGCCCGAGCGCGGACTTCAAGCGCTCCTTCGAAGCCCTGTACGCCGCGCGCTCGAGCGCCGGCGCCGCCGCGCGCGCCTTCCTGCTGCGCGCCGCCCACCATCTGGGCGCCGCCGAGCCCGAGCGCATCCTGCTCGACAACCTGTCGAACGGCGCGCGCCGCGACGAGGACCCGGGCAGCGGCCTGCTGGGCCAGCGCCAGGGGCTCGGCTCGACGGGCGCCCGTCCGCGCGTGCACTGGGGCCAAGCGGGCCTGTGCTGGCGCTGGGCCGACGCGGCCGTCGAAGCCACCGCTTTCACCCTGCTGGTGCTGCAGGAACTCGCGCCGGAGCACGAGCTGCTCGATCCGGCCCTCGAGTGGCTGGTGCACAACCGCCGCGCCGGTCAGTGGCGCTCGACCCGCGAAACCGCCATCGCCGTGCTGGCCCTGTGCCGGCGCCTGGAGGTGACCGGAGCCCGGGCGGCCGCGGCCGGCTACACGATCTCCCTGGACGGCCGCGAGGTGGCCCGCGTCGAGCCCGGCGAGGACCTGCTGGGCGCCGTGCGGCGCGTGCGCATCGACGGCCTCGAAAGCGGACGCCATCGGCTCGAGCTGGTGCGCACCGCCGGCACCGGCCCGCTGCACTGGGCCAGCGGGGTGCGCTGCTTCTCGCTGGAAAAGCCCCTGCGCCCGGCCGCCAACGAGCTGTTCGTCGAGCGCCAGTACTACCGCCTGGTGCCCAAGGAGACCCTGCTGGCCGGACGGCTGTTCGAGCGCCGCCCGCTGGCCCCCGGCGAGCGCCTCGAAAGCGGCGACCGGATCGAGGTGGTGCTGCTGCTCGAGCCCAAGGCGGATCTCGAGTACCTGCTCGTCGAGGACTTGAAGCCCGCCGGCCTGGAGGCCACCGAAGTCGAGAGCGGCGGCAGCCTGTACGCCGCCAAGCTGAGCCAACGCGAGCAGGACGCTCGCTTCGGCGCGACGCCGCCCCTGCCGGTCTTGGCCGCGGGGGACGGCCCCCTGCGTCCCGCCGACGCCTACAGCGGCGATCAGCGCTTCTGCTATCGCGAGCTGCGCGATCGCAAGGTCGCCCTGTTCATCGACGCCCTGCCCGCGGGCCTGTGGGAGCTGCGCTACACCCTGCGGGCCGAGACGCCCGGCGAGTTCCAGGCCCTGCCGGCCGTGGGCCAGGCCATGTACGTGCCCGAGATCCGCGGCAACTCCGCGGAACAGACCGTGGCCATCGATCCAGAACCGAAGTGACCGGCCGAGAGCGAATCGTCTCGAGCAGCGCTCGAGGCGATTCGCCCGCTTGCCACAGGCCTCTGGGCCGCTATTTGGCGACCCGAAGGTAGCTCTCGACGCGGCGCGCCGATTCCGCCGCCCCTGGCTGCTCTTGGGGGGTGTCCGCCGGGGCCGATTCGCAGGACTTCGGGGGGCTATGGCCGATTCGGGGCACGCTCGAAGGCGTGCCCGATGCCCCCGGATCGGCCCCGGGCTTGGGACTTCGAGGGCCTGCCCCGCCCGACGCCGAGGATTTCAGCTGCCGGTGCGCGAGACCTGGCGCAGGGCGCTGGCGCTGCGCAGCTTGTTGGCGGCGTTGAACGCGGCGACCTTGTAACACTCCGCCAAGGTCGGGTAGTTGAAGACGGTCTCGAGGAAGTAGTCCAGGCCGCCGCCGAGGGCCAGCACCGCTTGGCCCACGTGCACCAGCTCGGTCGCGCCCGAGCCGATGCAGTGCACGCCCAGGAGGCGCCGGTCGTCGCGGTGGAAGATCATCTTGAACAGGCCCGAATCGTCCCCGAGGATCTGCCCGCGGGCGATCTCGCGATAGCGCGCCACGCCGGTCTCGTAGGGCACCTGGTTCTTGGTCAGGGTCTCCTCGGTGGCGCCGACCATCGAGATCTCCGGGATCGCGTAGATGCCGATCGGGAAGTGCTGCTTCATGGGCCGCGCCTCGACCCCGAACATGTGGCAGGCCGCCAGGCGGCCCTGTTCGCTGGAGGTGGCCGCCAGGGCCGGGAAGCCGATCACGTCGCCGGCGGCGAAGATGCTCGGCACCGCGGTGCGGAAGCTGGCGTCGACCGTGACCCGGCCGCGCTCGTCGGGCTGGAGTCCGACGCGCTCGAGCCCCAGTCCGGCCGTGGCCGCCTGGCGTCCGGCGCAATACAGCACCACGTCGCTGACGATGTGCTTGCCGGACTCGAGCCGCACCACGCCCTTCTTGTGGCCGTCGTGCACGATCTCGATCGCCTCGACCGCTTCGCCGCCGCGGAAGGTGACGAAGTTGTTGCGCATCTGGTGCACCAGCTCGTCGACGATCTCGCTGTCCATCAGCTCGAGCGGGCGCGGGCGCCGGTCGACCAAGGTCACCTGCACCCCGAGCTGCGCGAACATCGAGGCGTATTCGACGCCGATCACGCCGCCGCCCACCACGGTCATGGTGCGCGGCAGATTGGGCAAGCCCATGACGCCATCGGAGGTGATGATCGTGCGCCCGTCCGGGGCGATGCCGGGCGGATCGCAGGGCGTGGTGCCCACGGCGATCAGGATCTGATCGGCGCACACGTCGCGGCGCTTGTCGCCGGCCTCGATGCGCACGGTGTTCGGGTCGAGCAGCGTGGCGTGGCCGTTGAGCAGCTCGACGTCGTTGCGCCCGAGCTGGTCGCGGACGACCTCCAGCTCCAGCTGGATCACCTCGGCCACGCGCGCGACCAGCTGGCCCATGGTCGGCCGCCGCTCGGCCCGAAAGCCCAGATTCTGGGAGTGGGCCTTCAGGCTGACGAACGACAGCACCGCCTCCCGGAAAGTCTTGGAGGGGATCGTGCCGGTCTCGATGCAGACCCCGCCGAAGCACAGCCGCTTCTCGACGACGGCCACCTTCTTCCTCAGTTTGGCGGCCTGCACGGCCGCCCGCTGGCCCGCCGGGCCGCTGCCGATGCAGATCAGGTCGTAGTGCTCCATGGACTTCTCGGGGAGGACGCTGGCCCAGGCGCCGGGAAGCGACGCCAACCAGGCCACCGGGGCTTTGATCGACCGCGACCCCCGGGCCCATCGACCCCTCCCCCTTTCATGGGCCACCCCTGGGACACCCACCAGCCGGGATCGGGACCGCCCAGGCCCAATCCCCCCCCGAAACCGGAACGCCGGGCCAGCGCCCCCAGCCCCCGGAAGCCTGACCCATCAGCCACCCCGGTCCCCCAGGGCGCCCCGGGGCCGATCGGAGCTGAAAGTCGCCTCTGCCCGGTCCCCTGGGGATCGGGACTCGCTCGGCAGCGCGGATGCCCGCTCGAGCCCGCTCGAGCCCCCCCGCCGGATCCGCTTGGCAGACCCGCGCAGGAAGGCGAACCCGCGCCTCGGAGGCCCTCCACCAGGCCTCACGCTCCGGGCGAGGGACCTGGCCGGGCCGCTGAGGCTCGGGCCAGGCCCGCAGAGCCCCCCCGGGGGCGTGCGGCTGCGGACCGGCTGGGTGGCGCCCGGCTCGGACCGCGCCTGAACCTGCGGACGAGCCCAGCAGCTGCCCCTGGGCCGCCATTCGCTGGCCAAACGGGCTGAGCTCGGGGTTTGGCAACCCTTGCAGAGCCCCTGGGACTGCAAGTGCGAGGGAGCCATGGCCTTGATCGGCCAGCCAGGTTGCGACGGGCCAAGTAGTGTGGCGAAAGCATCCTGATCGCCTCGGCGGCGCGCTGGCTGTCCCTATCGGCCCTGCCGCAAATCCGCAGCCAGGGTCCCTGTCCGAGATTCGATGCGGCGCCACCTGCCGTGGTGCTGATCGACGACCTACCCCGCAACCCCATCTTCTCCATGAGTTTCCGAACTGCCATTCCTGCGGTGATTCTGCTCGCCGCCGCGTCCCGCGACCTGCAAGCGCAGTGCGTCACCGACCGAATCTCGAGCCCTGGGGGCTCGAACTTCGCCCACGAGTCCTCCCTTTCCGGCGACTGGCTCGCGCTGGCGAGCCGCACCCCGACCCAGTTCCGGGTCCACCTGCACTCCCGCGCACCCAGCGGCCGCTGGGATCTCGTGCAAACGATCACCTCCCCCGCCACGCCCGCAACCCCGGCTCGGGTGGCGCTCGATGGCGAGCGCATGGTGATCAGCATCGATCAACGCCTCCAGTTCTACACCCTGCAGTCAGGTTCCTGGGTGGCGGTCGGTGCCCCGACGATCGTGACGCCGCCGATCATCGACCTGGATTACGACCATCCGTGGGTGATCTACGGCAACCCCTTCTTCGACGCGTCCTTCATCTACCTCAACGGTCGGATCGGTGTCCTGCAGGTCGAGGACAATGGCTCGATGACCCATGTCTATCAGCAGGCAGGCTTTCCCCTGGATCAACTCCTGGGAGCCTCGGTCGCGGTCGACGGCGATCGAGTGGTCTACGGAGCCCCTGGCTACGATGGTTTCGGCAAGTCGGACAAGGGGCACGTCTTCACCCGAGACCTGCCGGCAGGCCCGATCGAGAAGCTGTACGACCCGCTCCCGACCTCCTTTCCCGACGACTTCGGCCACGCTGTCGCCCTCTCGGGCGATCTGATGGCGGTCTCGGACTTCAAGGGGGATTTCTCCATCGACGGGGAGGTCGGGAAGGTGCAGGCTTTCCGCCGTGTGGCTGGCAGCTGGGTCCATGAAGCAACTCTGACGCCGCCCCCGAACTGGACCGGCTTCGGCTTCGATCTCGAGCTGGATGGCGTCAACCTGCTGGTCAGCATGGCGCAGTGGGATGCCGGCCTGGGCGCCCTCGAGGTGCGCTACCAGCTCTACCAGCGCCTGGCGGACCAGTGGTTCCTGCGCACCGAATTCAGCGAGCCCGAGAATCCGATCGCGAACTTCAACGCCGAAGTGGACGGTCAGGTCGTGGTCACCACCTCGGAGCTGTACGGAACCCCCGGCAATCCGCCTGGCTCCGCCTGGGTTTGGAGTATTCCGGCCAACAACTGCCCGGGCCAGATCATCGAACCCGAATCGATCTCCCTCAGCGCCGGGGGGGTCGTGGATCTCGTGAGCAGCTTCGCGCCCCTCGCCGCTGGCGAGCTGTGCTTCGTGATCGGTTCTCTCAGCGGCACGAGCCCCGGCTTGACCCTGAACGGCGTGACCATCCCCCTGGTGGTCGACGCCTACACCGTCCTGACCCTGGAGCTCGCCAACCAAGGCCCCTTCTCGGAAACCTTCGGCCTGCTCGACTCCCTGGGTGGGCGCTTGTCCCGCTTGGTCGTGCCCCCCGGCACCGCCCCGGCCCTGGCCGGCCAGCAGCTGCACCACGTCAGCCTGGGCATCGATCCGATCAGCTTGGCCGTCAAGCGCAGCAGCGCGGCGACGCAGCTCGGCCTCTAGGGCCCGCCAGGACGGACAAGGCCGCCCGGGCCCGATTCCGTCCCTGACCGTGCAGCGGCAGTCCTTCCGCTGAAGCAACTGCCGCAGATCGAGCATCCCGACGGGCCTAGCTCGGCACCGCTCGATCCACGCAAAGAAACGCTGCCACGCCCCGCAAGGGGCGTGGCAGCGCGCCGGAAACAACCCGCTGGGCTTACTGGTGCACCAGCTGCAGCGACCAGGAGAGCAGGGAGCCCAGGTCCTGGGCGGCGGAGTCGACCATGCGCAGGCGCCAGGTGCCGTTGGGGGTCTTGCCGTTCAGGGCCGTCAGGGGCTGGGCCGGGGCGGTCACGGTGTCGAAGGTGGTGTTGACGTTGTCGGCGCTGCCGCCGGTCTTGTTGTGCAGGATCACCGCCGTGCCGTCGGGGTGGATCAGCGTCACCGTCAGGTCGCCCTTGTAGGTGTGGCTGATGTTGACGGAGACGTTGACGTCCACCAGGGTTCCGGTCAGGTTCGCGACCGGCAGCAGGGAGGTCACGCCGGTCAGGTTGTTGTCGGGGATCGCCTTGGGCACGTCGCTGGCCACAGCCAGGGAGGTGATCGGGCCCGAGCTGGTGCCGCCGGTCTTGAGGATCAGCGCCCAGGCCGTCAGGGTGCCGACGTCCTGGTTGGCCGAGTCCACAGCCCGCAGGCGCCAGGTGCCGTTGGGGTTCTTGTTGTTGAACGCCGAGAGGGCCTGGGCCGGGGCGGTCAGGGTGTCGAAGGTGGTGATCACGTTGTCGGCGCTGCCGCCGGTCTTGTTGTGCAGGATCACCGCCGTGCCATCCGGATGGATCAGGCTGACCGTCAGGTCGCCTTTGTAGGTGTGGCTGATCGAAACGCTGATGTCGACCTCGGTCAGGTTGCCGGTCAGGCCGGAAACGGCCAGGTTCGAGGTCGCGCCGGTGGTGTTGTTGTCCGGGATCGCCTTGGGCACGTCGGTGGCGTTGATCGTGATCGCGCTGCCACCGCCGCCACCGCCGCCACCGCCCCCACCGCCGCCGCCGGTGCCGGCCGCGTTGACCGCCGCGAAGGCGTTGACCTTGCCGAAGCCGTACAGGTTCGAGAAGCCGTTCACGTAACCGCCGCCGGCCGTGTCGATCTTGTCGGCGGTGCTGGTCAGGACGGTGTAGACCTGGGCGCGGGTCAGGGCCGGGTTCTGGCTGAGCACCAGGGCGCCCACGCCGGCGGCCAGGGGGCAGGCCGAGCTGGTGCCGCCGAAGGTCGAGGTGTAGTTGCCCGAGGAGTAACCCGCGGTGCCGGTGCGGTCGGTGGTCCAGATGCCGCTGGTCACGCCGCCGTTGGAGGGCGCGCAGATGTCCAGGGAAGGTCCGAAGTCCGAATAGGACGAGCGCCGGTCCTGGTCCGTCGAGGCGCCCACGGCGATCACACCGCTGTACTTGGCGTAGCCGTCGAGCTCGACGCTCTCGTTGCCGTTGCCCGAGGCCCAGAAGATCACGCAGCCCAGGCCGCCGCGGCCGGTGGCGTTGGCGTCGTCGATGGCGGCCTTGACGTTGGCAGGCAGCGGGTAATTGATGCCGGTGCCGTCCGGCGGACCCCAGGAGTTCGACAGGATCGCGGCGCCGTTGTTCTTGGCCCAGGCGATCGCGTTGCCCTCCATGGTGTTGGTCATGCCGGCTCCCACCAGGCGGATCGGCATCAGC
>JBILNK010000316.1:0-2903 GCA_044375105.1 Planctomycetota bacterium | reverse complement strand
GGCGGGCCAGTTCTTTGCGCACGTCGTGGTAGGCCCCGTTCCAGAAGCTGTGCAGGTCGTCGGTGACCTGCTGGGGGCGGCCGCTGGGCGCCAGGAGGTGCAGCAGCACCGGCTGGCGGCCGGACAGGACCCGCGGCGTCTCGGCCAAGCCGAACAGCTCTTGGATGCGCGCCGCCAGCACCGGGGGCCGGCCGGGCTGGTATTCGACCCGCAGCCGCGAGCCCGAAGGCACCTCGAGCAGGGCCGGCGCCTCGCGCGCCAGCGCGGCCTGCTGGGCCGGTGTCAGCCAGCTGGGCAGCCATTCGAGCAGGTCGATGCGGCGCAGCTCTTCGAAACTGCGCCGGCCCGGCACCAGATCGGCCAGGAAGCGACGCCAGTCCGCGGGCTCGAAGGCCGGCAGGCCCAGGTCCGGGCGCATCTCGCGCAGCCAGGAAAGGCGCGCGAATTCGCGCTGCAGCTCGCTGCGCGCGAGGTCCAGGGCCCGCGCCGGATCCGCGGCCGCGGCCTCGAGCAGCACCGCTTCGGCGCGCTCTTGGGGCAGCCCGCCGTGCTCCTGCTCCTCGAGCAGGAGCTGGCGCCAGTAGCGCCGCCGCACCCCCACCGCGCGCTCGCGCTGGGCGTCGAAGCGCGCCTCGAGTTCGTCGCGCAGCTCGCGCGCATCGAGCCAGCTCTCGTCGACGCCGGAAGCCAGGCGGCACAACAGGTCCCCGCCGCGGCGCCGCTCGCTGTCGACCGACAGGGCCAGGAACAGCGGCGCTTCGCGGACCCGGCTGTGGGCGGACAGCTCGATGCCCGCGCCGCCGAACAGGCGCGCCCGCGGCGAGCCCGGCTCGCGCCGCTTGGCGAGCCGGTCGGGAAAGGCCTCGAACAGCGCCTGCAGCAGCAGGTCCCCGGGGTCCCCGGCGGGCGCCGCCCGGCGCTCGAGGCCCGCGGC
Source organism: Planctomycetota bacterium (assembly GCA_044375105.1). GTDB lineage: Bacteria > Planctomycetota > UBA1135 > UBA1135 > JBIKLM01. The sequence goes on along the minus strand of JBILNK010000316.1, from coordinate 1,969 downwards.
GCGCAGCAGCTGATCGCGGATCCGCAAGAGGCCCTTGGCCGCACCGGGGTGCAGCGCCGCGGGGGCCTCCGAGGGCCGCCGCTCGAAGGCCTCCAGGGCCTCGATGCGCAGCAGCACGTCGGACTCGGCCGGATCGCCGCCCGGCAGCGCGGGCCCGCCCCGCAGGGGATCGCGTTCGGAGAGCAGCGCCGCCGCCAGAGCGGCCCGCGCGGCGACGCCGCGCTCGGCTCCGGCCAGCAGCAGCCGGCCGAGCCGCGGCGCCAGGGGCAGGGACACCAGACGGCGGCCGAGCGGCGTCAGGCGGCCGGCGGCCAGGGCGCCCAGTTGCTCGAGTTCGCCGAGGCCCGCGTCGAGGGCCTCGGGGCGCGGCGCCTCGAACCAGCCGAAGCGGCGCGGATCGGCTTCGCCCGCCGCCAACAGATCGAGGCAGGCGCGCGACAGATTCGCGCGGCGGACCTCGGGCTCGCGCCGCAGGGCGAAGCTGCGCTCCTCCGGCTCGCTCCACAGCCGCACGCAGCGGCCCGGCGCCACGCGGCCCGCGCGCCCGCGGCGCTGCTCGGCCGAATCGAGGGCGATGCGCATGAGCTCGAGCCGCTCGAGCCCGGTGGCCGAGTCCACCGCCGCGCGCCGCTCGTAGCCGGCGTCGATCACCACGGTCACGTCGGGCAGGGTCAAGGAGGACTCCGCCACGTTGGTCGAGAGGATCAGCTTGCGCCTCGGACCGCGCACGAAGACCTGGTCCTGGCGCTCGGGCGGCAGCTCGCCGTAGAGCTCGAACAGCTCGAAACCGCGCCGCTCGGCGAGCCCCGCCAAGGCGCGCGCCGCCGCGCGGATCTCGCCTTGCCCCGGCAGGAACACGAGCACGTCGCCTTGCTCGTCCGGCGGCGCCTCGTTCAGCACGCGCAAGAGCGCGTCCGGCAGCTCCTCGCCGGAGAGCAGCGGCCGGTGCGCCAGCGAGACGGGGAAGACCCGCCCCTCGGCGGCGATCTGCGGCGCGTCCCCGAGGAAGGCCGCCAGGGGCCCGGGGTCAGCGGTCGCCGACATGGCCACCAGCCACAGGTCCGGACGGACCTCGCGGCGCGCCTGCGCGGCCAGCGCCAGGCACAGGTCAAGCTCCAGGCTGCGCTCGTGCACCTCGTCGAACAGCACCGCGCCGACGCCCTCGAGCAGCGGATCGTCGATCAGGCGGCGCAGGAACACGCCGTTGGTGGCCACGATCAGGCGCGTTTCGCGCGAAAGGGCGCGCTCGAAGCGCACCGCGTAACCGACCTCCCCGCCCAGGCGCACCTGCCGCTCGGCGGCGATGCGGGCCGCCGCGGCGCGGGCGGCCAGACGCCGCGGTTCGAGCAGCCAGACCTCCCCGCGGCAGGCCTCCAGGAGGGCCGGGGCCGCGCGGGTGGTCTTGCCCGAGCCGGTCGGCGCCAGCAGCACCGCCGAGCCGCGCCGCTCGAGGGCGCTCAGCAGCGCCGGCAGGGCGCCGTCGACGGGCAGGGGCTCGCGGGGCATGGTCGCGTCGGGCGGGGCTCGGGAGCGCGGATCTTCGCACAGCCGCGCTCCGGACAACCAACGCAGCGGGCGGGCCCAGGCCCTCCATCCGGCGCGCGCTGCCCCACGAGCCTGGCCCACGGCGCTTTTTCCGTTTTTCGCCGCGCCCGGCCAGAGGCCCTCGCCGACGGGGCCAGCGCATCGATCCAGCAGCGCTGCTTCGGGCCCGGGGGCGCGGCGCCGGCCTGGGGTGCCGCTCCGCGGCCGCCCCTTGGGGAAGCCGTCGAGCCTGTGGGGCGATCGCCCGCGCTAGCCGGCTTCGATCGGCTCGCCGTCTTGGGTGCCGGCGCGGACCGGCGCGGCCGGGGTGAAGCCGGCCGGCGTGCCCGCGTGCTGCTCCAGGCGGATGTCGATGTCGATGTTGATCGGTCCGGCGGGCAGGCTGCCCTGGATGCGCAGGGGCACGCCGCTGTTCGCCTCGACC